>QFQB01000002.1 GCA_003241475.1 Micavibrio aeruginosavorus | reverse complement strand
CGCGCAGGGCGGGGTGGTGGCGGCGCCGACCTATTTCCCTTGTCACAATTTTCAGGCCCGCTGGCCCGGCAATACTTATCCGCACAATTACACGGCGATTGACGGCAGCATTTTCGACAACCCTTCCGTGACCTATTTCGGCGCTCTGCGCCCGCATCTTCTGCCCGAACAAGAAACGATCATGCTATGCTTCGGGACGGGTTTTACGAACAAATCCATCAAGAAAGAAGAGTGGAACCGTTACGGCTCGCTCGGCGTCGTCGACCCCGTCAACGACCTTCCACTCATCAGCATTTTCTTTCATGCGCCGGAGTCCGCCCTGCTCGACGCGTTCGAGGATGAAATGAAAGATAGCCTATATCTCTTTAACAAGTCCCTGATTTCATCCCGCGGCGGCGATACGCCGAGCATCCAGATCGATGACGGTTCGCCCAAAAACATGAAGCGCCTGAAGGACTTTGCCGACGGCATCGTCGAGGACAACCGTTCACGCTACGAGTCCATGTGCGACCTGCTGGTGCGCAATTACGAAAGCCGCAAGACATGGATGGAAAGCGTTAAGCCCTCGCGCTGGAAGAAAATCTTCAGTTATTTGGACAAATAACGAGGCGAACCGCCCTGATTTTTATTGATTTCAGCTTAAGACTCTCCGATGCTCGGCTAAGGGGAGTTTTCTTATGGCCGTTGCCGTATCCGTGCCATCGACCTTTTTTATACCGGGCGTGCACCGTCTCGGTCAGGGGCCATGTTCCTCCGATTTCTTTCCCGCTACAAGGAACTGGCACACAGGTATTTTTTGTCACGACAATCTTCAAATCCCCTATCACATAGCCCGAGCACCGATTGAAAAAGCCGTCGTTGTCGGCTGTTCCGGCTTAAACACTCATTACCTGCTTGATCCGGATCAAGTAGATAAAATGACAGATGCCGGCATCTCCCTTATCTGGATGGCCTTGCCGCCTGCGCGGCGCAGCGGCCCGTTTATTCCGGACTTCACCACGCTAGCCGAAGCGTTTTTCACCCATAAACGCTCCCCCGCACACACGATGTTCCATAGCGATGCCCCGCGTTACATCGCTACGCATTCCACAGCGGGTCAGATTTTGCTGAATTTAATGCATAAGCCGGAAACGCAATGTAAACTTTGCCGCATGTTTGAGGGGGCGGCTTATATTGCTCCCTATCTGGATTCTGCGAATGTTTCACGCAATCACGGAAACTTCGTCAAACGTGCTGTATTTGAATTTTTTGCAAATCACAACAAAGATGCCAAGCCGCATGAGCGTTTTTTAAGCCGCCGCTATTTGCGCAATAGCGCGCGCGATGAAAGCTTTTCTACCAGCGGTCATGAGGTGGCGCCAACTTTCGGCAATATATTAGAAGTTCAAACCCATGGACGACGATTGCTGGATATATTCAACCCGGAACAAGCCAAAAGGCTTCCCTCAATTTTCATCATTGGCGAAAAAGACCCGTTTGCGTGCTCTAAAACATCAGCCTTCGTTGCGCGCCTTATGGATGCGGAGATTTTTTCCATTCCAGACGGCGGCCATAATCCGCTAAAAACAAAAAGCGAAGATTCTTTATTACCCGTGCTGATAAACAAAGTCCAAGAATGTGTCGATCGACACGAAAAAAGGCGGGAAGCCTTACGCAACCTCCCGCCTTCTCATCAATACGAACCGATTGAGCTACCGTTTACTCTACGCTACAGCCCGCGCCTTACCCTGCAGAGCAGCGCAAGCTTTTTGAATGCGGCGACAGGCCTCTTCAAGGGCTTTTTCCGACGTGGCGTAGGAGATGCGGAAATGCGGGGAAAGACCGAAAGCAACGCCTTGAACGGTGGCTACACCCTCGGACTCCAATAGATACGTCACGAAATCAGAATCTGTTTCGATGGTTTTTCCCTCCGGCGTCGTCTTGCCGATGCAGCCAGCGCAGGATGGATAGACATAGAATGCGCCTTCCGGCGTCGGGCAATCAATGCCTTCAGCTTGGTTGAGCATGGAGACGACCAGATCACGACGCCCGGCAAAGGATTTCACCCATTCTTTCAAGAAAGACTGATCACCATTCAAAGCCTCGACAGCAGCGGCCTGAGAAATCGAGGACGGGTTGGATGTCGAATGCCCCTGAACCGAAGCCATGGCTTTGATCAGTTCTTTTGGCCCGCCTGCATAACCGATGCGCCACCCAGTCATAGAATAGGCTTTGGATACGCCGTTCACCGTTAATGTGCGGTCATAAAGTTTCGGCTCCACCTGCGCAGGCGTACAGAACTCGAACCCGTCATAAACCAGATGTTCGTACATATCGTCCGTCATGATCCAGACATGAGGATGCTTGATCAGAACGTCGGTCAGCTTCTTCATCTCGGCTTTGGTGTAGCCTGCGCCCGATGGGTTGCTTGGCGAATTCAGGATGATCCATTTGGTTTTCGGCGTAATCGCTTTTTCAAGCTGGTCAGGTTGCAGTTTGAATTTATGCTCCAGCGTGCATTCAACGAACACTGGCGTGCCTTCAGCCAGAATGACCATGTCGGGATAGGACACCCAGTAAGGCGCAGGAATGATGACTTCGTCACCCGGATTCAATGTCGCCATAAAAGCGTTGTACAATACCTGTTTGCCGCCTGTCCCAACAATAACCTGATCACGCGCATAGGTAAGCTCGTTATCGCGCTTGAACTTTGCGATGACCGCATCCTTGATCGCAGGCGTGCCATCGACATTCGTGTATTTCGTCTGCCCTTTGTTGATTGCATCGCATCCGGCTTTTTTAACGAAATCCGGCGTATCGAAGTCAGGCTCGCCTGCACCCAGCCCTATAATGTCCTTGCCTGCGGCCTTTAACTCTGCCGCCTTGGCTGTCACGGCCAGCGTGGCGGACGGTTTGATTTTTTGTAAGCGGGACGCAATGATCGACATAATATTCCTCGTATGGACGTGTTAATTAAGACCCGATAAATAACCATAAGATTGGGCATCTGAAAAGCCCAATTTGGCGGGCACAACGTGAAATTGTGCCTTGTCTAACCAATTGACTCATAATAAAAATGACTGCGGATCGCTCGTTATATTCTTTTATACTATGAAACATTTTAAAAACTTCAGCTTAACGATCAAATTCGTCATCTCGGCCTCAATTTTGGGGGCGCTTTATTATCGCTTGGAACACAACAATCCCGATTTTGGACAAAACCTTGTTGAGCACTTTCATGCCTCCGCATGGACATACGCCACGCTATTATTGCTAGCCCAATTTGCCTTGCTCTCCTATCGCTGGAAGCTGTTTTTAAACATCGGGAAAAAACATCTCGGCTTTGTTGAAGCGCTTCAAATCAATTTAATCAGCCAATTGGCCAACCTGCTTTTCATTACGTCCGTCGGCGGAATGCTGGCTAGAATCGGTCTATCTGTGAAAAACGGCGCGAGCCTCTTCAAAACGCTTGTCGCCACAATCTTTGACCGTTTGATGACATTGGGAGCGCTTGTCTTCTTGGCGGCGATCTTTATGCCGCGACTCTCCAATCACCTCGACAGTGAAACCTTCACGATTTTTTCTAGTTATATCAGCGTGTTCGCCCTAATCCTTTTTGTTTTTGCGCCGTTTTTTATCAGAATCATTGTTTTGAAAATGCCTTTCGTATCCAAGTTGAAAGGCAAATTGCGCTACGGCTTGCGCTATCTCAACGTTTTCCTCAACCATCCCGTAATTTTCGGAAAAGTTGTTTTTGTTTCGCTGTTGGGGCAAATGTGTCTCTTCCTTGCCGCCTATTGCCTAATGGGCACAACGGAAAGCAACATCGGCGTGCTTGATGTATTGTGCATAATGCCCGCTATCGCTCTTATTTCCAGCCTTCCGATCAGCATCGGCGGATGGGGGGTACGCGAAGGCGCTTTTGTTTACGGCTTGGGTCTTTTAGGCGTTCCCATGGAAACAGCGTTTCTCGTCTCCATCCAGTTGGGCCTTATCAGCATGCTCGCCACAGTCGTTGCGGGAATTCCATCTCTGCTGACGTCGGACATCGGCGCGAACTGCATAGGATCGCTGAAAAAAACAATCTTTCCTTTTAAAACATAAAATCCTATGCAGATTGTGCGTCAATTCAATTTCGTCGCATTCGCCCCGGCCCTTTGTTTTGTCATGGCGGCTGCGCTTCAAATCCAGATCACACTGTTTAAATCCGATGCATATCTGGGACTGCGCGTGAATCTTGCCGACATTGTCGCCGTACTGGTAGCGCCTATTATCCTCTTGTCATTACTCTTGAAGAACAGCCAGCGGCCGCAATGGTCTGTACGGCGCCTGTATATATGGCTGGCCGCACTCACAGGCATCCTTCTCCTCTCTCTCTTTCACAATTACTTGAATTACGGCGAAGTCAGCCGCTGGGCATTGACGAACAAAGTCGGCGGATGGCTCATTCTCATGGCGCTCATGGGAGCAGGAGCATGGATAGCCGCCAATGCAGACCGTTCTTTTCTCCAAAATTTTCTGACAGCTTTCTTTTTCTTTTTTTTGATTGTCTCTTCAGTCGATATCGTCGTTTCTGTCTTAAGGTTTTATCTAAATCCACACGAATTCAAATATCTAAAACCTCTTGATGGTTTAATGGCCAATCGCAATGCATTTTCAATGTTATTTCTTTGCGGCTTTTCAATCGCCATGACTGCCAGACTGCGGAAAATGAAGTTCATCCCTTCCTATTTCTGTTATTTTCTACTCTTTACCGCCCCACTCCTCTTGGCTATGAATGGCTCTCGCGCTGGCTACATAGCTACCTGCATTCTTTTTGCGGTCATGGCTATTTCTCAGAGGGACAATCTGAAAGAAGTCTTAAAAATAGCCTTGCTCCTTTTGCTTGGCCACATCTTTAGTTACGGTGTCCTGCACAGTCACCAAAACAAGCTCAAATATCTCTCTGGAAACACTTTCGAATTATTGGAAAAATCACAAATATCGACTGAAGAAGCCAAAGAGAATATTCGCTATCGCGGCGACAAGATCAGGATCACTATCCTTGAAGACGCACGCGATATGGTGAAAAAGCACCCTATTCTCGGGAATGGGCTCGGCTCCACAATGATCTATCAGAGAGAAAAACACGGCAAAACCATAGACCTGATTGATTGCACACCTTTATGGCTCTGGGTTGAAACGGGCCTTATTGGGCTTGCCGCATTTTCCGCATTCTATTTTTGCGCCGTGCGCGCTCTGCTAAAACGATACAAGGAAGAGCAGGACGAGATATTCAAACATTTTTATCTTCTGTGCCTTTATACTATATTGGGCTTTAGCATCATGTGCTTGCTTCATGAAATCATGTACACGCGCTTTTTATGGTTTTTCTTGGGAATGGCGCTGGCGTTGCCTAAAAGGCATCAGAGCGTATAAAAGATTTTGCAATAGCAGGATCGAACCCATCATTTGCAGACAAATCGACCTTTTCAGCCTTGAACCAATCGGCCAACGGCTTCAAAACTGGATCCTTCAATCCCTGAACAATATAGTTTTGGATACGCGGCATAAAACGCAAGAGGTCGGTTTTTCCGGATACAATAGCAAGACGCAAGACTTGCCCAATGATACGGCAATGGAACTGAGTGGCCATGACGCGGAACCATGCGCGAAAAACGTCATCCGCGCCGTAACGCTTCATCATCGTCTCGTGTACATCCGCAGGAACATCAAGGCGAATGCTTTCAAGAATATTGGCAAGATCGTACGGCAACGGCCCCCACATGGCATCCTGAAAATCCAGCAAGCCGCAGGTGCCGTCCGGCAACACCATCAAATTTTGCGCGTGGTAATCTCCGTGAATAAAACCGATCGGCGGCGGCGGCAAAGTGTGCGCAACATCGTCCCACGCCGCAAGATACCCCCCCAATAAATCATCGGAATTTTTTTCGCGGCGGGTCACCGGAATGTACCAATCTACAACGCGCTGACGCCCCTTGCGGATAAAACTATCCTTATATTTCGGAAGATTGAGAGTGTTGCAATCAGGAATATTCTTCCGCATGGAAATCAAAATATCCGTCGCTGTCCCGTAAAGTAGCATCTGATCGCCGCCCTGTTCTATAGCGGCATGCAGGCTTAGATCGCCGAAATCCTCGAGCAGGACGAAACCTTCTCGTTCATTCGAAGCCAAAATTTCGGGCGCATGAATGCCATGATCGCGAAGCAAACCATCAACCTGTATGAACGATGAAAGCTTGTGCCCCATCGTTGCGGTAGGAATATGGTCAGGCACCGTTTCCATGAGGATGCGGCTTTTGCCGTCAGTGCCGATTACGCGAAAATAGCGGCGCGAAGCCCAGTCCTCTCCCTGTGGCTTTATTTTATAGTCGGATCCTACATGGGCACGCAAAAAAGCATCGCGTTGCGCTTCATGTTCCTGGAAATATTCTTTAGGGACGACGGACTGCAAAATTATTTGCCGGATTTTTTGTCTTTGGAAACCATCTGTCGAATGGCGTCTATGTGCCGTTGCGAGGCCGGCTGCTTCTTCATCGAAACACCGCTCTCCTGTCCAAACTGCGCTGGATTGCCAAGCGCGATGGCTTTAAGGATTTCCATGCCGAACGGATCGCTCTTTGCTGACGGGGGGACTTTTGCCGCAGCGGGTTCTTTGATTGGCGCCGGTTTTTCCTTGGCTGTCATCACACGGTTAACGGCGTGCGCCACAATGCCGGTCAGATGCGGCGCGACCAATTCCTGTAGCAAGCGTGGATCCTCTATGGCCCAGTTGATAACCTTTTGACGAGCCGTCGTCGCGTTGCCGCCGCTGGTTTTCAGCGCTTCACGGATACGACGTTCGGCATAATCACGATTCATGGCGGCTTCCCTGAGTTTTGATCCTTTATTATACGCTAAGCCGCCAAATCGGCCAACTGTTTCATCAAAGTTTGCACCCCTTTGACCCTCTGGGGCACGGAATCCCAAGCCCTCACAGCCACGAGCTTCTGATCCGCCCGCAATTTTACCGTCCCGCGGGCCTCATTCAGCCAAACCAGCAACTTGGGAAGGTTGGGCGGCGAATCCTTATAGAACCCGATAACAGCCCCTTTAGGTCCCGCCTCTACTTTATCTACACAAGCGATGCGGCACAGCTGTTTGATCCGGACGATGTCGAGCAGATTTTCCACCTCGTCCGGAATTTTTCCGAAACGGTCGATCAGTTCCGCCGCGAAGGACTCGACATCGGCATTGTTTTCCAGATCGGCCAAACGGCGATAGAGGCTCATCCGTACGCCTAAATCCTCGACGTAATTTTCAGGAATAAGAACAGATGTTCCAAGATTGATCACGGGCGACCATTTATCCTCTAAAACAATATCATCGAAATTCACGCCTGCGCGCGCGGCCGCAACGGCTTCTTCGAGCATCTGCTGGTAAAGCTCGACCCCGATTTCCTTGATATGACCGGATTGCTCTTCGCCCAGCAAGTTCCCTGCGCCCCGTATGTCCATGTCATGGCTGGCCAGCTGAAACCCTGCCCCAAGGGTATCCAACGTTTCAATGACCTCCAGACGTTTTTGCGCTTGCGCCGTAAGCTTTGTCGTCGGCTCATAAGTCAGATAGGCGTAGGCGCGAAGTTTACCGCGCCCGATGCGTCCCCTGATTTGATAAAGTTGCGCAAGACCGAACATGTCGGATCTATGCACGATCATCGTATTGGCCCGCGGGATATCGATCCCGCTCTCGATGATATTGGTTGCGAGAAGAACATCGTAATGGCCTTCATAAAACGCCGTCATGCGGTCTTCCAGATCGGTAGCCGACATCTGCCCATGCGCCGCTATGACTTTTACTTCCGGCACAAGCTCCTTCAATGTCTTTTCGACATCGTCCATATCGCCTATACGCGGACAAACATAAAAAGTCTGCCCGCCGCGATAATGCTCTCGCATGATCGCCTCGCGAACAACGAACGGATCAAACGGTAAAACAAACGTGCGGATGGCCAGCCTGTCCACGGGCGGCGTGGTGATAAGGCTCATTTCCTTTACGCCCGTCAAAGACATTTGCAACGTGCGGGGAATGGGCGTGGCCGAAAGCGTCAAGACATGCACATCGGCTTTCAGTTCTTTCAGGCGTTCTTTTTGCTTTACGCCGAAACGCTGCTCTTCATCGACAATAACAAGGCCCAGATGGGAAAATTTCGTATCTTTTGCAAACACAGCATGCGTCCCCACAACGATATTCACCGATCCGTCGGCCAAACCGTCGCGCGTTGATTTTGCATCTTTTGCGGCGACCATGCGCGATAGCTGCTCGACGCGAAGCCCTGTTCCGGCAAAACGCGCCGCGAAATTGTTGTAATGCTGTCGGGACAACAACGTTGTGGGAACCACCACGGCAACCTGCGTTCCCGACATGGCGGCGACATAAGCGGCTCGAAGCGCGACTTCCGTTTTCCCGAACCCAACATCGCCACAAACGAGACGATCCATCGGGTTCTCACCGTTCAAATCGGCGATGACGTCATTGATGGATTTCAGCTGGTCTTCGGTTTCCTGATACGGGAATTTCATCGTAAACAGGTCATATGAATCTTTATCGACGCTCAGCTTTTCGCCTTTGCGGAGTTGCCGTTCGGCGGCGATTTTCAAAAGCCCCTCCGCCATCACCATCAAATCTTTTTTCACCTTGGCTTTGCGCGCCTGCCAGCCTGCGCCGCCCAATTTGTCAAGCTGGGCAAAGCCCTCGTCGGAACCAAAACGTGAAAGGACTTCTATATTTTCAACCGGCACGAACAATTTATCGCCGCCGTCATAAATTATTTTCAGACAGTCATGGACAATACCGCCCGCCTTAAGCGTCTCAAGCCCCGCAAACCTGCCGATCCCGTGATCAAGATGCACAACCAGATCGCCCTCGTTGAGCGAGGACACTTCGGTCAGGAAATTGTCGGATTTCTTTTTACGGCCCGCACGGCGCGTCAAGCGATCGCCCAGAATGTCCTGCTCGGTCAAAATGGCCAGATCGGCAGAAACAAATCCATGCTCCAGCCCCAATATTACCATTTCGGGCATCGGCGCGATGGCGGCATGTTCCATCATGCCCCTCAACCGCTCCCGCGAACCTTCGGAATAGCAGGCGATCAGGATTTTCTTTTTCTGCGAAGCAAGCGCGATCAGATGCGTGCGCAACGCGCCGAACAAATCGCCGTCAGGAAGAGCGCGGATATCGCCGAAATCACGCCCTTTTCGCGCACCGCCTTCCTGTGCCGCGTCCGTTCCTTCTGGTGCGCCGAACGGAATCAGCGTCGAAGCTTTACCCGAAAATATCTTCCATTCCTCTTCCCCAAGATACAGCCGCAGCGGCGGCAGCGCATGATAAACCGCGCCGCTGAGAGAAACATCGCCGTCCTTCTTTTTTCCTTTTTTCTTGAGTGATTCCGCAAGCGTTTTGCGGGCTTCGTAAAAATCGGAAATTTGTCTTTCGCGTTCCTCCCATGCAGTAGCCGCATGCTGATCAAAAGTAATTTGCGCTCCTGCGGCATAGTCAAACAACGTATTCATCCGCTCGAAGAACAGCGGCAGCCAATGATCCATCCCGTTGTAGCGGCGGCCTTCGCTTACCGCCTCGTATAACGGATCGCCGGACGTAACAGCGCCGAACGCCTCGCGATAGCCGGAACGGAACCGCTCGATTGAAACATCGTCGAGAAAAAATTCCGTTACAGGCCGCAAAGAAAAACTTTCCAGCTTCCCTTCGGTTCTTTGTGTTGCGGCATCGAACGTGCGGATGCTTTCAATCTCATCACCGAACAAGTCTATGCGCACAGGCAATTCATGTCCCGGCGCAAATAAATCGACAATTCCGCCCCGTACGGCAAACTCGCCATGCTCACGCACCGTGTCGGTTCGCGTATACCCGTTGGCGACCAGATAATCCTGCAATTGTACAAGTGAAATGCGTTCGCCCGATCTAGCGCTAAATCCCGTCCTATCAAGAATTTCTTGCGGCGTGACCCGCTGCATGGCGGCGTTGACGGTCGTGAGCAAAATGCGAGGAAGGAACTTGTCGCTCTTTTTCCATTCCAGAAGTTTGGTTAACGCCGCCGCGCGGGTAGCAACGATTTCCGGATTGGGCGATACGCGGTCATAAGGCAAACAATCCCAAGCGGGGAAAAATGCGACATCCACATCCTTCCCGAAGAACGAGATCAACTCCAAAAGCGCCGCCGCGCGCAAATCATCCGTTGCGACATGCATCACGACATTGCGCGTTTTGGCGGCCGCGCGAGCCATATCAATCAAGATACGCGCATCCTGGCCTTCTGGCGCGCCATAGATGGTCCGTTGATCAGGCGCTGGCGTCATCTTTTGCGGCGCGGTGCTTGGCATAGTCGTGGCAGAGCAATTTTTCCAAAACGGGGTTTATCATGTTGGCCGGAACGGGCTTTTGTCCCGAAAGCCAGTCATACACATCGGGATCGGGCGTATGAAGTAGCTCTTCATACATATCCAACGCAACTACATCCATTGATGGCACGTGCGTTTCCGCGAACGTCCCCATAATCAGGTCCATTTCGCGTGTGCCCCTGTGCCATGAACGGAAAATAAGGCGTTTGCGTCTGTTGTCCAGTTCTTCTAAAGTCATGGAAATACTCATACTTTAGTTTTTGGGACAATGCCACGGCCATTTAGCCTCGATCCGCTTTTTCGCTCGCTCACCGCTCTGCCCGGCGTTGGGCCCAAAAACGCGAAATTGTTCGAAAAACTGACCGGCGGCGGTAAAATCCTCGACTTGCTCTGGCACAAGCCGGCGGACTTTGTGGATCGCCGCTACTCCCCCAAGCTGGCAGACGCGCAAGACGGCAAAATCGTTACGCTCGAACTAACCGTGCAAAAGCATTTTCCCGCCCCTAATCGCGGCATGCCTTACAAAGTCTGGTGCGTTGATGAAACAGCGACTATCAACCTGATCTTTTTCAATGCGCACAAAGACTGGATTGAGAAATGGCTGCCCCTCAATGAAAAAGTTATCGTAAGTGGCCGCGTCGAGATCTATCAAGGCACGCGCCAGATGGTGCATCCCGATTATATCGTTGCCCCCTCCAACCGCGCCGATATCGAAAGCATCGAACCTATTTACCCTTTAACGGCAGGACTAACGAACAAATCCGTGCGCAAAGCTGTTCAAGGAGCGCTTGCCATCGTGCCTTCGCTGGAAGAATGGCTCGATGCCTCCTACAAAAAACAAAAGAAATGGCCTGACTGGAAAGAGGCTGTCGCTACCTTGCATGCGCCGGAAAACGGATCGGCTCTAGAGCCATCATCTCCTGCCCGCGAGCGGCTCGCCTATGATGAATTGCTGGCGAACCAATTGTCATTGGCTCTCGTGCGCCGAAAACTGCGCCGCCAAAGCGGGCGTGCATGGCAACCTTCAGGAAAGCTCCACGAAAAATTTGAAAAGGTTCTTCCCTTCAAGCTGACGAATGCGCAAATACGCGCCCTTTCTGAAATAGACGCCGACATGAAATCCCCGCTCCGCATGCTCCGTCTGCTTCAGGGCGATGTGGGAAGCGGCAAGACCGTTGTCGCCGCCATGGCCATGATGAATGTTCTGGAATCCGGCGCGCAAGCCGCCATTATGGCTCCGACCGAAATCCTTGCTCGGCAGCATGCCCAAAGTTTTTCTCCATGGCTGGACGCTCTTGGCATCCCTTATGTTATTTTAACCGGGCGCGACAAAGGGAAAGCCCGTGAAAAATTGCTGGCGCAGATTGCCGACGGCTCGGCCAAAGTTGTTATCGGCACGCATGCCATCTTTCAGGAAACTGTGGGCTTCGACGACCTTGGCCTTGCCGTTATCGATGAACAGCACCGCTTCGGGGTTCATCAGCGCCTGCAATTATCCAACAAGGGACGCGGCGTCGATGTGCTGGTCATGACGGCAACCCCTATTCCGCGCACGCTGACCCTCACCGCTTACGGCGATATGGAAGTCAGTCGTCTGGATGAAAAACCTCCGGGCCGAAAACCCATTGATACGCTACTCATTTCCAATGATCGTGATGATGAAATGATTGCAGGAATTTCAAGACAAATGGCCAATGGTGCCCGCATTTATTGGGTTTGTCCGCTTGTTGAGGAATCAGAGCTCATCGATCTTCAGGCCGCCGAAGCACGGCATGATATACTGAAAGAACATTTCGGCGATCAGGTTGGCCTCATTCACGGGCGCATGAAGCCGGTTGAAAAAGACGAGGTCATGTCCCGCTTTGCCAAAGGAGATTTAAAAATTCTTGTGGCGACCACCGTGATCGAGGTCGGCGTAAACGTACCCGAAGCAACCGTGATGATTATCGAACATGCAGAACGTTTCGGCCTTGCACAGCTACACCAGTTGCGCGGGCGCGTCGGTCGAGGCGCCGAAAAATCCTATTGTTTCCTGATGTACGACGACCGCCTATCGGCGGCGGCCAAAGAGCGTTTAAAAATCATGCGCGATACCGAAGACGGTTTCATTATCGCCGAAAAAGATCTTGAACTTCGCGGCGGCGGGGAAATTCTGGGCACGCGCCAAAGCGGCTTGCCGGAATTCAAATTAGCGGACTTAACCGTTCATGGAGAGCTTCTTGCTACAGCCCGTGACGACACCAAATTGATCCTCTCCAAGTATCCCGATCTAGAGGGACCGCGCGGCAATGCTCTAAAAACCCTCCTTTACCTATTCGAACAGGATCAGGCTATCGCCAATATTCGAGCGGGATAGCTTTATTTCCAACCGCAACATATTGATTTTATTATATTTTGCATTTTTAACCGCATAAATGCGATTATAAGATTAACAATAAGTTAATTTATTGACATAAAACATTGATTTTTCAAGCGTGTTTTGCTACTTTAATGCCCGTAAAACAAGGGACGCACCGTTATGCTGCACGATGACAACAAAGGCCAATCGACCAATGCCGACTCCGAGTCCGGCGCGCCCTCCTCTGACCAAAGCAAAGATGCAGAAAACAAAGGTCCCGCCAGCGCCAAAGGCCCGCGCATTAATTTTGTCATTGTTGAAGATATAACTCCCGAGAATGACACAGACGCCGAACAAAATGCGTCTCAAGACAACAATGCCTCGGCGTCCCAAGCACAAGGTCAAAGTAGCCAAAAGAATTCTCAAAATAGTTCCGGAGATTATACGCTTGCGGAAATGATCGCGGAAATGCGCGACATTTTCGGAAATGAATTTCAAGAAGAGCCTTTTTCGAATTTCTTCAAAACGATGCAAGTGCTCCAAAAGAAACAATTCCGGGCGCCTACCTACGATGAGCAAACGGCAAAAGATCATTTTACCTTTGCCGAACTCATGTATTTTTCTTCGAAAAATCTAACTGTTAAGGGCGACGACGGCTGGACTGTCGATCTTGTCTGCAACACGGGCGGCGGCGGCATCACAGCCTCCGATGAAAAAGCCCAATTTTCTTATGCCGTGGATGCGCAGGGAAAGCCTCTTCCCTTTACCCAGTTGGATGCGAACAACATGATCTCGCTGTATTTGTTCAACCGAACATTGGGTACGGCGCAAAAACCTTTTGTCTTCATAGGAACCGACGAAGAAAAAATCAGACTGCAGGCCGCCGTTGACGGATTCAACAAAGTTCTTCCGGAAGATATGAAGTTCCATGTCAAGAATCCGATCATTATTACGCCGGAAATGAAGAAAAAATACGATATTGAGTATCCGCTGAAAGATTCAATCGGCCCTCTTGCAGAAATAGTAAAAGCAAAAGAATCAAAAGAAAAGCAAGAGCCCGGGGCCGATGCGGCCGCCGAACCTCCTGAAACACAGGGGAGTGAATCGGACGCAGAATATGCCGATTTTGAAGAAATAAATGAAGATCAGCCTGCGCAACAGGATACTTCCGCCCTCACGCCTGAAACGGACGAACCAAGCAAAAACACAATTCTCTTGCTGTTGACGGGCCGCCCTCTTACCGAAGACGAAAAAGCGGAACTGCAAAGAACAAATGCAGAGGACGTGAATTTCGAAGTAGCGGAAGAATCCGCCGCTATCCCTGAACAAAACAATGAAGCCGCCGACAACATTCCCGCGGATCAGCAAGAAGAACTTGACCTTTCCGGTTATGAAGAAATTGTGCAGACATCATCCACACCGGACACAAATCCTGCGCCTGAAGCCGTTATTGAAGAAGCGGTTGCAGAACCGATAGCAACAGCAGAAATCGTGCAAGAAGGTGCCGCCGAAGCGAACGAGGCGCACAAACCATTGCCGACCCCCGCCGCCGCTATGGCCGCGGCCGTTGCTGGTGCCGCCATCAACCCCGTTCCGACTACAGATTCACCGGACTCCGCTCCTATCCCTTCTCCTACTGTTGGAAATTCGTCCCAAGAAGAAACCAAGCAAGAGCCTATATCTGCCGCGCCGCCCATGATTGGAAAGATCCGCGAACGTATGGGTTCCATCTTCAAGCTGTCCGCCAAAAAAGACGCTATGCCTTCAACTACAGAGCCGCAGGAGACAGCAGCTCAAGCGCCTATGCAAATTTCAGAAAAAGAAACTGCCAAGTTCGTCCGTAGCCTCTTGCGCTCGGCGCCTGAAAGCATACAGAACGAAACGCCCGTGGATGCCCGTGTATACAAACACGGCAAACAACATCAGCTCTTTGAGGGAACTCTTTCTTTGAGTGTAGCGCCCGACCGTCAATTTGATGCAAAGATATGGTATGTAAAAGATTCAAACGACAAGCCGGACAAGCTTTTTGGTATTGAAGAGAGCGATCATGTTCAAGGATACAAATCGCGTGAATTCCATTTTGTTGGCAAAGAAAGCGAACTGCCAGAATGTTTGGCCTATTTCAAAGGCCACAAGCGCCGTAGCCTTGGCGGACAAGCGGCAAGCGCAGGTGCCGCTGTAGCAACAGCCGCGGCTACAGGAATCATGATGCACGGGATACCGGGGGTACGATAATCCCGCCTGAAGCGAGGAGCTTCACAGCATCTTCGATGCTCATCGACAGATAGATAACATCCTTTTTGGGGATAAACACGACAAAGCCCGCTGTTGTCGGCGTTACGGGACTGTAAATATTCAAAACCTCGCTACCGCCGCCTACGCTCTGGATTTCTCCTGGCGTGATGCCCGTAACAAAGCCGATCGTCCACGATCCCGGATGCGGATACTGGAACAACACCACATCGCGAAACGCGGTCGATTGCGCGCCGATAGTCATTTCGAACACTTGCTTTAGAGCGTTATAGACCGTGTTCAGGATAGGCATGCGTCCAACAATGAATTCGGAACTACGAATCAATAAACTGCCTATGAAGTTGCGTGTTGAAAATCCTATGACGATGAAAAACACCACCGTCAAAATCAAGCCAAGACCGGGGATTGAAAACGGCAGATACGTGTTGGGATTGAACTCCGGCGGGACGATTTCGGCTACAATCCTGTCAACGAAATTGAGGAACCACCATGCGCTCCATAGAGTGATGGTAATCGGAACCGTAACCACAATTCCCGTAAAGAAATAACGGCGCAAACGCGCACCGAACCCGGCTTTCGTGCTGAGAGCCTCCTCCACATCCTGAGCAATGGGATTGGGCTCCGTCATGCGTCTAAACCTTCATCTTTTCGTGCAAATAATTGGAAACTTGCGACATGTTAATCCGCTCTTGCGCCATCGTATTACGCTCACGCACGGTAACGGTGTCATCTGCCATCGTGTCATTGTCGATGGTAAAGCAAAACGGCGTACCTATCTCGTCCTGACGAGCGTAACGCTTGCCGATATTCTGCTTGATATCCAGATCGACCGGGAATTCCTCACGCAACTCCATGTAAAGCTTTTCTGCCTTTTCTGGCTGTCCATCTTTTGCGGTAAGCGGTAGGATCGCCGCCTTTTTGGGCGCGATTTTTGGATGGAAGTTGAGATACACGCCCGAAGGTCTGTTCGGGTCTATCGTATACGCTTCGCAAAGAATCGCTAGAACACCACGCGTTAAACCCGCCGCAGGTTCAATAACATGCGGGATGTAGCGGTTTTTAGGATCTTCCGGATCAATATATTCCATCTTGGTGCCAGAATGGGACTGGTGTGCATTCAAGTCGAAGTCGCAACGGTGCGCGACGCCTTCCAGTTCGCCAAAATCGGGCGCGGTGAACGGGAATTTGTATTCGATATCCGCAGTGCCGAGACCGGCCTTGGCGTAGTGCGATAATTCATCCTGATCATGCTTACGCATTTGCAAGTTTTCATCCGAAAGCCCCAGATCCTTCCAGAATTTCGTACGCTCCTCGAACCAGAATTTCTGCCAGATAGCGGCTTCATCAGGATGACAGAACCATTCCAGCTCCATCTGCTCGAACTCGCGGGAACGGAAGATAAAGTTGCGCGGATTAACTTCGTTGCGGAACGCCTTGCCGATCTGGGCGATGCCGAACGGAACTTTGACGCGCGAAGAATCCAGCACGTTCTTGTAGTTCAGGAAGATTCCTTGCGCGGTTTCGGGGCGAAGATAAGCTTTGGAATCCTCGCTCTGCGTTGCGCCGACATACGTTTCGAACATCAGATTAAATTGTTTGGGTGGCGTCAACGTTCCTACTTTGCTTGCATCGGGTCCTATGACCTTTTCAAGGAATTCCGGCACGTCCTTGTACATTTTTTCGAACGCGCCCATTTTCGCGCCCGCCTCATATGAGATGCCAAGCTTCTTCATGCGTTTTTGGATGGCATCCGCATCTGCGTCCTCATCGAACGCAACGTAGAAATTATCGCCTTTCTTATCGACGACGGTGGCAACCTTCAGCTTGTCTTCACGGTAACGAAGCTTCGTCTCGCGGCAATCAACCATCGGATCGGAAAATCCGCCGACATGACCCGACGCCACCCATGCTTTCGGATTCTGGATGATGGACGAATCAACGCCGACGATCTGTACGGGATGGCCGTCAGGGCCGATCGGCGGACATGTCACCATGCGGCGCCACCATAAATCGCGCAGGTTGTTCTTCAATTCCACGCCCAGTGGGCCGTAGTCCCAGAATCCGTTAATGCCGCCGTAAATGTCGGAAGCCGGAAACACGAACCCCCGGCGCTTGCACAGGG
Source organism: Micavibrio aeruginosavorus (assembly GCA_003241475.1). Taxonomy (GTDB): domain Bacteria; phylum Pseudomonadota; class Alphaproteobacteria; order Micavibrionales; family Micavibrionaceae; genus Micavibrio_A; species Micavibrio_A aeruginosavorus_A. The sequence goes on along the minus strand of QFQB01000002.1, from coordinate 47,231 downwards.
CGACAATGTCTTTCATATCCTTGACGGGAAGATCGGTGGGTTCGGCTTTGGCTGGTTGCATATTATCCTCTATTACAATCCCTTACAGGTATAAGGAATTTGGGGATTTTCGCAAGATATATGGGGAATTAAGAAGGGAAGAATGGTGATCGCTCCGGGGATCGAACCCGGGACCTACTGATTAAAAGTCAGTCCTAGCCATTATGTATCAATAACTTACAAACCACAATCCGTTCAACTTTGCGCATGATTTCGCAAAAAGTCTGTAATAAATGCCTTACGAATAGTGGGCCGCCTCCATTGCCTGGATTGCCGGACGAATTGCATTGGCCGCAGCCAATGTATACGTGGCCTGACGGGGATGTCCGCCGTCGCCGGTGCCGTAGGCATTGGTCCCGTTTGTCAGCCAATAGTGATTGTCTGTCGGATCGGAAACCTGTGTAAGCGTATCCGCCAGCGCAAACACTTTAGTGCCGACCTGCGAAGCAAAATAGCTGTTAATAACATCCCTGTTTTCGCCGGCATTCCATCCGCTCTTAACAGTTTGATCCGCTTTGGAAGTGTAGTTTCCGGAAGTGGAGCTTGTCGAGCACAGCAAAGGACACAGGATGATTTTTGAGGCACCGGACAATTTATCCGCAACGAGGTCTACAACGCCCATGACGGCCGCCTGCACGGCGGCGACAAGGCCGGTGCCTGTAAAGCCGTAATCATTCGTGCCGTAGTTTATGACAGCTCCGTTGCACATCTTTAAAAATTTCTGCCGGCGCGCGCTCAGGCTCCCTGTCAAAAATTGCAAGGCCAGCTCCGAGGGACAGGCCATTGAAAGATAGGCGTACGGGTTTCCAGTCCCGACGGCGGCGCGGGCCCAGCCGTAGCCTCCGAATTCGCTTTGCCCGCCGAATGTATTGTCGTTGATCCCGTAAGGGATGCTATCGCCGATACCTGCCAACACCAAAGTGCCGTCCGGATTGGGCGCAACTATGAACGCCGGCACGGCGAAGAATTTTTGAGAACCGCCCGAAGGGTTGGCGATTGGACCGGTTCCATCAACGGGATCGACGGAAACGGTGTCCGGATCATAAAGCCAGCAGCGGGCCGCGTTGCTGGCGGCGTCTGCGCCCGTGTAGGCCGCAGAACCTTCTGTAAGGTAATGACCCACTTGGCTGACATTGCCCTGACCGCGAATTTGAATTGTCGTGTTGCGCAGAAAATCTCCCGAACCGCCCAGTTCGGAATAATAAATCGGTTGAGAATAATACCAGTCATCGTCAGCGGCCGCAAAGGCGCGGCCGCCGTTGAATTTTGCAGTTGCATATGCGCCCCCGACTTCTACAGAAAGCTTGTCCCAGTTGATATTATTGCCCAGCGAGCTGTCGCCGCCGGAAGAGTTGAAAAACCAGGCGCCGGGCACGCAAAGCTGGATATAGGGAGCGCGAAATCCGAGCTTGTGATTGGTGCGTTGTACGAAAGCGCGGCGGCCTGAGCTGGTCGCGTAGCGCCCGTACGGCAGATTGCTATTGGTGCTTGCCACAAAAAGCTCGACTTCAGGACTCAATGCGGGCCTGCTGACGCCTAGTTTTAATTTTAATGCCAACATTTTAATCCTCCGCGTTTCTGTTGATTAAGACGATTTGCTGCATGGTGCTTCGCGTCACCGTGTCATCGGCGGAAGGGAATATCCCCTCGTTTGCAGCGGTACACACACCGGGGCTTGTCGTCGAGCACGCGCTCGCAATACTTAAGGCACAAAGGCAGATCAGGAGTTGTAAAAACTTCCTTTTTGTTTTTGGCATTTTTATTTACCTCTTTTGCTAGGGTTTCATGTTTTTCGTTGGCGCAGGCGACGCGGCCGTCCGCCTCGCCGGTGATGGAGCCGATCCAGTGCCCCAGACCGAAAGCCGCATAGACGACGACAAGGCTTGCGCCGAACAGAATGAGCCAGTGCTTTAATTTCAAAAGCTTCAGAATATCCGTCATCGTATTCCCTTTCGTCTGTCGTCGATGCGCGCCCATACCGTGATGCCGATCCCGATCAGCGCCACGGCGAGGAACAAATATTGAAGCGCGGCCGCATACTGGGCCAGCGGTTCGATCTGGTCCTTGACGTCGGTCAGCGTGTCCGCAATCGCCGACAGGCCGATGCCCGCGCCGGCAAGGCTTGCGCCGGCGGCGTCTTTTTTGCCGATCGGCGGCCGGATCTGGTTGAGCGCCTCTTTGGGCGTGGACGGCGGCTTGGTATCGATGTCGTTGAAGAACAGATGCGAATATCCGTTTTTATGCTTTACGCGGTAAACGGGCGTTTTATTGCCCTTCTTGGCCCACTTGGGCTTGGCAACATAAGTCGCATAATAATGCGTGGATCCGTTTGTAACATCCGTCAGTGTTCCTTCGACGGCGCGCGCGGCGATGCCGTAGCAGACTTCGAACCATTTGTCCGGCCGCTTGGCTTTGGTGATGCGGGCGCGGTTGGAGTCGTTCGTGTTCCAGCAGGAAAACTGCCAGGGCTGCAGGCAGACCTCGGAAACGTCATCGGGCCAATTGGGATAAGACACGCGGTTCATCACGACGCAGGCGATAGCGATCGCATCCTGGACGTTCTGCCCTTCCGCTTCGCCGTACAAGGTGCGGGCGAGAATATCGATGTCTTCATGGTCGGCGCGCACGGCTTTCATCATTTCGCACCTGCCCAAAATCCGAGCTTCGCGGCGATGCCGACAAGGACGGAAATGAAAATAAAATCAGTTATCCTGCGCACGGCGGTTTTGAATGCCGTTTTTTTGGCCATCCGAAACGCCTGCACCAGCGTGCGCAGCTCCCTGATGTCGTGAATGGCGTGCTCGTCGGCAAGCCCGAGATCGGCCAGAACCTTCTTGGCAGCGCTTTCGGCCGCGGCATCGCATATGCTTTGCAGTTCGGCCCTGCTCATGGTGATTGTTTCGGTCATGCATTCCCCCCTATGGCGATCGCCAGCCAGAACAAGGCGGAGATAATCGCCTCGAAACAGGGCCAGACATATTTATCCGGTAGAATTTTTGAAAGCAGATAGACGATCGGGCCGGCTAAAAGGCCTGCCGCCGGCACAAGAAAATTCAGGAACGGCGCGCCGATAAAAAGCCCCCATTCGCCGCACCGGATGGAAAGGCCGGCGATGCCCCACAAACGCGGATGGGGCAGAAGTTTTTCTATGATCTTGTCGATATAGGCAACCTCCTTCAGCGGCTTGTAGAGATTGAATTTCTCGGACGTCTGAAGGTTCAGATCCGCACCGTCCGGCAAAGCATGCAGGCCCAATCTTGTACCCTTCGCCGCGCCGATGTAATCGCCCCATCCGGGCGTCGCGCCGCGGTACATCATGGCAACTTCCCAGAGAAAGACCGCAAAGGCGGGGCCATCGGAAACGAACGCGCAGAATATGCCGAAGGCGATCGCATTGACGAAATCGCCCTGCACGATGAAATCGACAGTCTTTCGAAGCCATGACGGATCGATGCGGCCGACGATTTCATCCCTGTTGTGCAGAGGTCCGCCGCGGTACCATCCGCACAAAGCGCCGAAAAAAATTGATCCAAAAATCAGCGCCATAGGATCGCTCCGAACTTCCAGCGGTTGTTGGTCAGGTTCGCGCGGACGCCGGTATTTTTGTTCATGGCGGCGAACGCATTGGACGTTGACGCATAGCGGATGAAAATATGCGTGGCGTTCGGGACGACCGATGCGCCCTGCGAATAGCTGGACGCCGTCTGATAATGGGGATTGATGAAGATGATATCGCCCGGAAGATATCCCTCCTCTGCCGTCTGACAGACTATATACAATTGAACAAGCCGCGGCGCGCCGCCCAGCAAGTGCTCTAGGTTGAGGCTTCCCCCGGAAGTAATGGTCTGAAGCGGACTTTCGTACATGGCGGTGAAAGGGCCGGCTGGCGCGGCGGCGGCCACATGATCGGCAACGGCTTTGGCGGTTGGGATCTCGGCGTCGGTCGGCGCGCCGGAGATAGCCGTCACAAGCTGATACTGCACTGACTTGCCGGCCGCGTCCCAGCCCGCAATGGAAAGCGGCGGGGCGTCGATGATGGTACTCATCCAGTTCACCGAATGATCGCCCGGCACGCCCTGGATCAGATAATTCCACCATTTAACGACGACCTTCGTTGTGCCGGCGGGGATCGGCGCGGCCAGCGCGATCTTGTGCAGACCGGCATCGTAGGAATATGTATCCGGCGCGGGCGATACCCCGTTGCCGATTGTGCCGTAAAAGAAAATCGTGAGCCCCTGCTCGTTCGCGGGATAGGAGCCGCCCGTTAAAACCAGCTCCGTCGTCGTTCCGGCCGTGAAGGCCGGCGGAACGAAGACTTGGTCGTTTGCGGAGCTGATGCCCAGATCCAGATTTTCAAGCAGGCTTTCCAAAGACGTCTGGATGGCCAGCGTCGCTTGATAGGCCTGATTGGCCACATAGGCGGATCCCCCTGCCGATGCCGCGTAATCGCCGGTCTGCTGCAGAACGGCCTCGGCGTTGACGATGGTTTCGACGGCAGGACCGATCGCAAACCCTGTGCCGGTCATCATCAGCGTCCGGCCGGCCGCGTTCGCCGGCAGTTGCGGGTCGATCGTATCCAGATCCGATTTGTTGAGGACCAGCGCGCGCGACAAGTCGCGGCGCAGTTCCTGCGACACTTGAACGGCCGCATTCATATCGGCGTTGATGAGGGCGCTCTGCAGAACGCTGCGCGGCGAATAGCCTTTCGATCTCTTGACCAGGCGATCGCCCTCGATGACGACGATCGCATCTTTCGGGGCGGGCGCATCAAGCGCAACGACCTGATTGACGACATCCCACGAGAAGTATTGCGTGCGCTGACTATCGACGTACACGGCGACGGGGGAAACCTCGAGGCCGTTTTGGTCGTAAACCTTCGACACCGGAAAACCGATGTCGAAAACCGTTTGCCCCGCGGGATTTGTCACGACATAGCGCGACCGGCGATTGTTTTCTGGAACCTGATCTGTCATTTTTCCTCGCTGTCTCTTCTGGGAATTGCCGGCGGTCTGACAGCGCGCGCCCGATCGGAGATCGACCTTTCGCGCGCGATCTCGTCCGCTAGTTCGGGATACTCGTCGAGCAGCTGATCCTTGGCCGCATCCGTGTAGTCGCGGACAACCTGGTTGATGAAATTTTGCTGGTCGTCGTGGTCGTTGCCGATTGCCATGAAAAATCCGATATGGCGCCCGTACGGGTCCTCTTCCGTCGCCAGATTTTCAAAAAAATCCTTCATGCTCTGGTTACCGTATCTCTGCAATGGGAGCGCTTGGCCGCGAAGCTCGATCAATCGGTCATAGGCCTTCGGGAATTTTCGCATATCGATGCGCACGCCCTCGAAAGCTTGCCGTTTTTGCGGCATATCGATTTCAAAACCGTTCTTGAGCATCCATCGATCGACAGGCGCATCCTGCTCTTTGCTGTAATAAACAGGGTTGAACAGCGACAAAAGCCGCTCGGCGGATGCGCCGGTCAGCGATTTTTCGTTCGGGTAAAAATATTTTATCTCTTCGCCCCAGATATTTCTGCGCGGCGGCACGTCTGCGCTGGCGCCGGGTATGCGGGCCTTGATCGCATCCATCTTGTTGAAGACGCTTTCCATCGCCGGATCGGCGGCGCGCTCGATCGCGGCGACGCCGGCAGGCACGAAAGACCCCGCGAACTTTTGCAGAAACTGCTCCCCGTAGCGGCCCGGATCGCTCAGCATTTCGACCATATCCGCAAAGCCGCTCAGGAATGTTTTGCCCACCACCTGGTTTCCCATGGCGATGGCGGCCGCCGTGACCAGCTCGTCCGCCTCTTCCTGCGCATCCAGATCATAGGCTTCGTAGTTGGACAGGATTTCGGCCATATCCGCCGACATGCCGAGAACGGTCGCCGCAGGCTCGAAGCGGGCGTAGCTGTAGTACGTATCGCCGATCTTGATGGAATACGGCTGCCATCCCGTGCGGCGCAAAGCGGCCCTCGTTTCCGGATCGCTAGGGCCGGCGCCGGTGAGAGTTCCATTCTGAGAAAGATCCGCGCCGATCGCCATGATGGTCGTCCCCATGCCGATCTTGGTCATGGCGGCCGCGCGGCGAAGGCCGCCGGCATTCAGATCCGCGCGGATTTTTTCGGACAGCGGCGCAAGCGGCGTTCTTTCGAATGTAAACTTGAATATATTGGCCGGCGTCCGGACGAACGGCGCGACGAAGCGGAGAAGCGGCATTTTGGCCGTTGCTCTCTGTACCGATTGCCCGATCGATCCCAGCTCCTTGGTAAAGGTGCCGTAATTGGCAAAAGACAAGGCGTCCGCGCGGATCGATGGCGAGGGTGAAGCAAGCGCGTCCGCAGCATGTTTTTTCAGGGCTTGCGGATCCATGCCCTGAGCAATCCCTTCCCGAACGGCAAGAGCCCGCACTTGCGCTTGATAGAGGACGGTTTTCTGATATTCATCGCCGGCCGCGAGCATCCCGCCGGCATATTTATTCAAGATAGCGCCCCAGCCGTCCAAAGCCTTGCTGAAAATGCCCGCCTTGCCGTCTGGATCGAGAATGTCCCGGGCTGTCGCGCGCGTCCGCGGCAGATCGAGCTTGGAAATGCCGATGCCCGTTTGTCCTGTTCGAAAGGCCTGCGCGGCGTTTTTGATTGCATCCTTTTGCGCCTCTAGCATGCCGACGAAAAATTCCGCCCCTTCGCGCAGCGTCACAGGACTGTCCTTCGATGCCGCCATGCCGATCCGCTCCGTTCCCAGCACAAATCCGGTAAGCACGTTGGACGAAATATTGACGACATGCGTTGTCGGGCTGGTCAACAGCCCAAGGGTCCATGCCTCGGTAACCGCATCGGCCGTTCTGGCAAAGGCGGCTTTTTGCGTGATGGCGTTGATCTGCGACGTGTTGAGATTATTGCCGGCATCGGTCAAGCGTTTGGCCAAAGACTTGCTGGCTTCCGCGCCGCCGAATTCGTTCAGCACCTGTTCGAGCGCGCGGACATTCTCGCCGCCGGATCCGGCCAGCGGGATATTCCATGCCTGCAGGGCGCGTCCCGCCTCGGCGCGGACGCCCATGAATTCCTTCTGTACGGCGTGATGAGTTGCCAGAATTTTCCGGAAATTATATTGGTCGATGTCGGACGCTTCAGGCGCGGAAGCCCTCTTGGCGGCCTCCATGAGCTTGGAGGTCGTATCGTAATACACCTTGCGGGCGGCGACGATGGTTTCGGCGTTGAAAGCGTCGCCGGTGCGGCGCGACAAAAGCTCGTCGAAACCGTCTATATCTGTGGCGGCAGTCAATGTTTCGCGCGCATCGCGCTTGCCGCGGCGGGCGGCTTCAATGCTGGGCTTTAACGCAGGGCGGTTGACCATTTCATCCATCAATCTCTTGATGTCGTCCGGCCCCTCGATGCGGGCGAAATTGATCTCGAAATCGTCGATGCTTTCGCCAGGGCCGTCGTTGAGCGCCTTTTTGGGGCCGAAAGCCGCATCGACTTCCGCCTGCGCATCATTCAGCTTCTTCTCTTTTCGCAAGAGAAGATCGTCGCTGTCCGCGCGTCCGAGAAATTCGAATTTTCCGGCGTCAAGATCGACGCCGGCCTTTTCGCCCTCCGGCAGATCGAACAAGTCGTCGATGGTGGACCCTTCAGCATCCATAGCCTTCTTGGCGGCTTTTCCGCGCTTCAGCAATTTTGCCCCTTCGAAAATGACGTCGCCGATCGCCCCGAGCGTGACGCCCTCGACAGCCTGCTTGAATTTCGCCTCGGCAGGACCGTCTTCCGGATCTGCCGCGAGATATTCAGTCACGGGATTTTTCAGCTGGGGAACCTGCTCGATGACATTGCTAAGACGCTCTTCGTGGGCATCGAAAGCCAGAAGATCGGCAAGAGCGCCTTTTGTGATATTTCCCATCATCGACGCGCCGCCCTTGGCGACGCCGGCGGCTTTGCCGATTTTATCGACCCCTTTCATGCCGATCGCAAATTGCGCGGCGGCTTCGATCAGCGATCCCGTCACGGTTTCCGTTTTGTTGGGAGCCGGCACAGGCAATTGCGGCGAACCGATCTCTTCGCCGATCGCTTCTTCGATGTCGTTTTCGGATCGGAAGTCCGGATCGAATTTTTTTGTTTTCGGATCGAACAGCGTTGGCATGGGAACCCAGTCGTCCACCTCGTCGAGAAAGGAAATCATGTTGTTGATCCCCTTTGCCGCGCCGCGGGCGGCGCTGCGAGGCGCATGAACAATGCCCAGTCCAATGTCGCGGCCGGCGGACATGCTGCTTTTAACGGCCGCTTCGCCTCCTTTTTTTAATCCCTCGCCTACGTTTTCAAGCGTAAAGGATTTTTTTTCAGGCGCGGCGGCGGGCGGCTCCGGATTGTCGTCGAACTGCGCGGCGAAGCCGAGCGCGTCCGCATTGCGCGCGCCCTCGAAGGCCTCGGCATGATCGGCATCGAACTGCGCGGCGTCGCGCTTATTTTGCGCCAGAAGATCGTTCGGCATTCTCGGTTTCCTTGATTTTCAAAAGGCTGTGGTAATCCTGCAGCAGGCGGATTTCATGGATGTATTCGGGATCGCTATCGCGAAGGGCGGCATTGCCGTTGTGCTTGGCCAGATATTCCTTGTTGGTAGTTCTGATCTTGCCTTCGATAACCGCGCTGTTCAAAGACTTCGAAAGCTTCTCCGATTGCGTCATAGAGCGCGGAAGCGGCATGGAAAAAATGTTGTCCTGGACGTTGATGACGCTGTAGCGAGATCTTACGTTTTCCGCGATATCGCGCGCCTCGACATGGGTGGGCTCCCTGCCTTCTTTATCCTTGAAAGACTGGATCTCGATTTCATATTCTGTATTGGCCTGCCCGATAGTTGACGACTGGGCCATGCCGATCTCTTTGGATAAAGAGCCAAGCCCTTGCGTCAGATAATCGCGGCCAGTAGTCACAGCATCTTTCGAACCTCTATTCATGCGTCCGACATTGCGTTCGTAAAGCTGAAGATAATCGTCGCGTGAGATCGTTCCGGCATCGAGCGCCGATCGAAGGCGCGGACGGATATCTTGTCCCTCGGCATCCTGCACGGCCAGATCGCTGTAGATTTTCCCGTCGCTCACCGAAGCGCCGCCTTTTTTCGCCAGCTGGCGCAAGGTCAGGTAGCGGTCGGGCTCGAGCGTCTGCCGCTTTTCTTCCACTTGGGAAAGCGTCAATCCGCCCTCTTGCGCGCGCACGCTCAAATCGGCGAAGGTCTGGTCGCTGATGTCCTTGAATTGCCGATCCTGCGCAGCATCCACCTGGTTGCGGAGCGCAAGCTCGCTGCGGATATTGTCCATGAACGCCTCGCCGGCGGCCTGATAGCCGGACGGTCCAAGCACCTCTTTTAAATTCATGGTCTGGACGACGCCGTCGTCGCCGGCGAGCTGGAGCGTCGCTTTGCCGCCCTGCCAGTCCTTCCATGCGGACAGCATGTCCGGCTGTTTGCGCATCCATGCCAGGCCGATTTTTTCAGAGACCATCGCTTCAGCCTGGCGTCCGGCCATGGCGCGTTCCCGCGCGCCGAACAGCGGACGCCCGTCGGGACCGATGTGATTGGCCGTATCGACGAGCTTGGCCGTGCTGGACATCATTCTTGTCAGAATTTGCTGGGCTTCTTGCGGACCGGCGTCGAGCAGGTCCGCCGCATCGGAGGCCATATCGTCCTGCAGTTTCAGCTGGTGCTTCATGGCCCATTCCAATTGCTGGTCGCGGATGATCGATATCTGGCGATCCTTGATCCGGTTTTCCGCCGACTTCGCCCGCAATTGCAGATCGGCCTCGAGCCGCTGGCCCAAGGCTGGATCGTATTCCTTCAGGCGGGGAAGCTTGGCATTCAGGTAATCATCCGCATTTTTGCGAAAGGCCAGAGGATCCGCCTGATGGTCTTGTTCGAAATCGTCGAGCGCTTGCACGCCTTCCATTTCGGAGCGCACGCTGACCGCGTCGCGGGCCGCCATGTTGAAAGCCGCGCCGCGGATTGTGGCATCGTCTTCGCGTTCGGGAAGCCCGTCGCGTCCGCCGGCGATCGCGCCGGCGCGCGCGCCGTCGATCTTCGCTTGGATATCCAGACGATCCTCGACGCGGGTTGTAATTTCCGCCAGCACGCCCGCCAGCGTGCGCACGCCCTCGCCGGTCGCGCCGTTGGCGGAGGTCGTTGCATACTGCACCCGCGGCGCGCCATCCGTTTGGGGCGTCCCGCGGCGGAGCTTGGTGTACTCGTACTGCTGTCCGGTTCTGTTAGCCACGGGCGATCCTTCTCGAGATAAGGGTGCCGACGCTGCCGCCTGCCTGCGCAATGCCGCCCAGGACGGCGGAGCTTGCCTTCTGGGAGGCAGCGGATGTCGTATTCAGCGCATCTTCGCGCCGCGCCCAGGACTGGCGGCGGCGGGCGAGCGCGCGGATTTGCGCATCCTGCCGCGTAACGCCCATTTGCCGGTTGGCGAGATTGCGGGCGTTTTCATTGACGCTGACCGGCGTGCCGAAATTCGGGTCAACGCCGCCGGCCGCGGCCTGCAATCGTTGCGATGCGACGGTCTGGATCAGATTGTCCAGCATATCGTTCGTTTCCTGCTTGCCGCGCAGCGCCTCCTGGCTGGCATCGAGCGCATCTTCGCGCGCGCTCATCTCGAGCGCGTAGGCCTGCTGCGCCCCTTGGTCTTTAATAAATTGCGCATCCTGCATCCCGCCGAACAAGGAGGAGAAGGCGGAGGCCAGCGTTAAGCCGTTTGAAACAGCGCCCAGAATGCTGGCCGACGTCATTCCTGCCGTCGTCCCGGCGGTCAGCCAGCCGCCCGCCATGGCGCCCGCGGCCGATGCCGCTGTTGTAGTGCCCGCTGTCCCTAGACCAATTGCCGAAAGAATTTCCAAACCGCTCATAGCGACACCTCGCGCAGAACGCCAAGAACGCAAAACGGCGTCGGTCCGGGCCGTCTGAATTCCAGCGGCGCCCCCACCGCGTGGCCGAGAAGACCGCGCTTTTCAGCGGAACCCGTGTAGAGCATTTCGGCCGTGCTGCGGTCCAGAATGTCCTCATCGGTTTTAACAAGGCCGATTTCCTGCCAGGCTCCGTTGTTGGCGCGGATCTCGATGCCGCCGGTTTGATAAAGCTCGAATTGCGCGTTGACGACGCGGACCTTCTCGCCGGCAAGGGTCTCGCTGTCGGGCACGCGAAGCGGCATGACCGCGCCGGACACTTCGTAATCGAACCCGTACTGAATTTCCGTGTCGGCGAAATCGTCAAGGATCAAAATCCCGCCGACGACTTTAAAGCTTCCCCCTTCCGTGCCGTCGATCACGGTCTTGAGCGTTTCCCCTTCCAGATGGAAAAGCCCATCCACGCGGTCGCGCATCAGGGCGATGCGGACGACATCGCCTTCGGCAATGCCGGCGGCGGCCGCATCGGACAGCGTGATGCTTTGCGCATCGAGATCGACGCTGTATTGCGATGGGTCGAGGCGCGCCATATTGATGCGGACCCCGATCTCTTCTTCAGCGTCCGGACTATCAAAGCTCCAGCCGAACGTCGCCTGCCCGTCCTCGATAGAAACCGCATTTTCGAAAAGAATGGTTTCGATACCGCCGCAATCGAGAAGCAGTTTTTCATTCCAGCACTCAAGGAAATTTTTCTTGATCCCGCCGATCGTGCGCTGCACCGCCCAATAAACCCGCTGTTTTTCATCGACGCCGACCGCGCGGAAAAGATCGCCGCCGCGCGTGGCAAGCGGCATCAGGGCATTGACGCTGTCCGCGCGCAGGGTTGTAAACGCCGTGCCGGTGCCGTCCTCGTTGACCTGAAGCTGTATATCGGCATCGTCGGTGGACAGGGCTTTGCGCAGGGCATCGTCGCTAGGGTTGCGGATCAAATGGCTGGACAGCTTCGAAATAAGATTGGAGTCGTATCTTTGGCGCGTTTCTTCGTAGATAAATTCGCGCAAAGACGTTGCCTTTTCGCGCTCGTATCCGTCGGCGCGGACGCCCTGTGTGTAAATTAGAGCGCCATCGACTTCATGCACGCGCATCCCTTCTTTGCTGCCGCACCCCGAACTGCGCTTGGGCGAGCTGTCTTCTTTCAGAATTTCGCTCGGATAGAAAAATTCTCCGCCGCTCGTGAACAAGGAAAGATGCTGGCCTCTGACGATATTGTAGATGGCGTTGATCTTGTCGGTCTGTGCGCGGAACATCAGCGCCTTGGTATCGTTGTCGATATCGATGTCGAAATCGTAATAGTCCGTCGTCGTGCTTGCCAGATGCGCGTCGGGAACGCCGGTGATGCCGCCGAGCTGCAGGCGCTCCTGGTCGAACAGCCCGCAGCGGGGCCAGCCGCGGCTGTCGCTCATGATATCCTCGCCGGGATATTTTCCTTTAACAAAACGCTGTACGGACCAGACGGAGTCGCCGTCAAGAACGGTAATGGAAATTTCGTCCCATGGCTGCTTGCCGTCGTCGCCGGCGAATGTAACTTCGAAATAGCCGGAGGCCGCCGTGACGGTGATGCCGCTGGCGCTGGTATTGGGCAGGGCGCGCAAGGCAGTTTGCATCTTTGCGGCGACGGCAGCTGTTGTTTCGCCCGTGCCGCGAACGATGCGCTCGGAACGCTCGCCTTCCAGCAGCAGCGTTAAAGACGATCCGTCGCCAAGACCGGACACATAGAGCCGCTGAACCTCGTTCACGCCGCCCGTTCCGGCGCCGTAATCGTAGGACGGAATATTTTTGAATGCCGCATCGCGAAAATCGAATTCATCGTCGCCCCCTTGCCGGAAAATCTTTTGCGGCCGGACGGACTTTTGAAACAAAATCAGCGTATCGAAAGACGATGTCCAGTTAAGCGTCGGCAATTGCGCCGAACTATGCGGTATGCCGATGCTTCCGGTTCTGGACACTCCCTTGAACACATCGATGCAGCGGTCCGTGCAGGCCATCATATAGGCCTCTTCCGTGGAATAGGCGAAAGGCACCAATCGGATATTGGAAAGATCGTCGGTTTCGGACCAGAATTTGATATCGGCGACGACGGCCTTGGCGGCGATATTCGTCGTGCCGATCCGTATCAGCCGCCAGTAGCGGGCGGCGACGGTGTCGGCGGCATCGCGCAGGCGGCGGGAGCGTGGCGCGGCATCCCAGTCGATTGCTGTCCCGAACGTTGTGAAGGAAGCATTGTCGTTGCTGTACTGCATGAAGATTTCATCGCTGAGCGCAAGGCTTTCAAGCCTGTAGTCAAGGATATCGATGGCGCTGACAGGGACGGCCGCGGCGAAGGCGATATGAAAGATCACAAAATTGTTTGTGGCCGCAAGATTGTCGTCCGTCGTGAGGCTGGTAGAGGAATCGCCGTCAAGAGCGTTTCCGGCCGCGCCGCCGTGCGGGGCGGAAGCGGTGGAGCCGGTTGTCGGGATCGGCGCAAGAATATTCGACAGCGGCCGGATAAATTCAAGCCCCGGACGGCCGTAAGCCCCGCCCTGCGGCATGACCAGCAGATTGACCGCGTTTTTAAGCGCGTTGTAGTAGAACGTGATGTCTTCCCGCGCGGCCAGCTTGGGATCGAGCACGCCGCTGGTGAAATTCGTCTGCGGAAGCTTTGCCAGCGCCATCTAGTACCTCGCCGCCGTCAAAGGATCGCCGTTGGCGAAGATGGACTTCATGGGTCTTGATCGCGCATCGAGGACAACGGCGTTGGCGAACATGCCGCCGCGGCCGTTCATATCGGCAGGGCCGAAGGCTTCGATGCGCTTTTCTTCGGCAAGCGCCGTATTGTCCGTGATGGGCTTGGCAAAGCGCGCCGAACAGGCCGTTACGGCGAGATCGATAAAATAGAGCGGCATATTCGCGATGTCCGTCCTGGCGCAGTAGCGGGCAAAGACGACGGCGGAATTGCTCAGGATATAGTTGCCGCTGACCAGATAGTCCGCGATGCGGTCGGTGCGCCGCGGACTGGAATAAACGCCGAAAGGCCCTGCCAGCAAATTGGCGGGCAGGCGGTGGGCATAGGCATAACCGGCCCGATCGTCTTCCATGACATCGGGGTCCGCCGCCAGCTGGCGTACGGGATTGGCGAAATTCCATTCGTGCATCGACAAGAGCGTGCCGAGGACGAGGGGAAAAAGAACGGCGCAAACCGCCTCGACATCTGTCTGGGGGTCTTCAATGCTGTGAATGCCGCCCTCGCCCAGTGCGGCCAGAGCGGCAATGCAAATGCCCAGATCGTCGTAAGTCGTGATAGTCAAAGTACCCCCTATACTGACGAGATCCGGCGGCGAACTGGATGCGGGGGCATCTTTGAAATTCGCCGCCGGCCTTTCCCGGAGACCGGAATTTTTACGGCGTGAGCTCGAGCGTCACGAGCACCTCGCCGGTGCCGTCGCCGCCGCCGTCGGTGGCTACCGTGATCGCCGCGCCGGCGGCTAATGTGTGCGTAGTGATGGTTGTGTCTTCGATAACAGCGCCCGCCGTATAGCTTGATAGGAACGGCAGGGTTGCAATAGCGCCCGTCGTCGGAACGGTAATCGTGATCGTTCCGGTCGCCGTTGCGCCGTTGGCGTTGCTGACGCCGAGCACCTTGGAAATCTTTCCGGCCACAGGGGTGGCGACATAATGCGTGGATGCAGTGCCCAGCACCGGCACGCGAACCGTCAGGATCTGCTTGACGTTCTGCGTGATCGCCGCCATTTCTGTGACGAGGATGTCGCCCGATGTCGGCACGGATGAAAAGATGTACATCGTGATAAACGGCGTGCCGTCGATATCGCCCGTCACAAGAACGCTGTCGCCCTTGCGGACGAATTTGCGGACCGTGTTGAAGTAGCCGGCCGTTTCGATCTGCGCCTTCGTGTCGTTCGATACATAGTCGTGACCGGAAAGAGCGCCGGTGCCGCTCGCCGCGCCTTTGGTGGAGTTCGTTTTAAAGCCGTTGGGCAGTGCTGCAGGAGTAGGTGTTGCCATTGTGGACCTTCTTTCAAAAATGTTGGGGGAAAATCCGGCCGCATCGGCGGCCGGAGAAACGGATTATTCCTGGCACTCGATGCGGATCGCGCCGAGCGGATCGATCAGAACCGCGCCTTGGCTCATCATGTTGTTGATAAAGTGCGAAGCGCGATCGCCGTGCCACGTGATGTCGGACTGGACATCGGAACCGGAGGCATGGCCGAGCGAGTTCTTGTGATAGATATATCCGCTGCGCACGTTGCCGTTCAGCGTCAAACCGGAATGCGGGATCCATGTCGCCCCCAGCCATGATTTCGGCGTAGTGGTCATCATGTCCTTGAATGGCAGACTGTCCGCGCCGACATAATCCGCGTTGGCGAATTCTTCGATTGCCAGAAGTTCCGTCCACTGCTTCCAGCCGACAACCGCCCACATCTCGCCTTCTTCGAACACGTCGTTCTGGCCGGCGATTTCAATGGCTTTTGTGGCCTTCGCAAGCGTCATGCCTGTGCCGCCGTTGACGATAATCTGGCCGGCATCGGCAAGGCTATCGAGCGCATCGACGATCAGCTGGTCCGTTGCGCGGCCAAGAGCGCTCGCGCCGGCGCGCGTTACAACGTCGCGTTCGGAAATGTTGATTTTAAGTTCGTCCAGCTTGTCCACCCAGTCGCCGGCATAAAAATCCTGCAGGCTGCATTCCACATTGCTGTGGGCCCGGTTCATGACGGGAACCATGCCGTGTCTGGATTTTGTGCTCGCCGTTCCTTTTCCGACTTTTTGGAAGACGGTGGATGCGCCGGCAACATTGTTGACGTTGCGGACGGTGTTGCGCAGTTTAGAGCCTCTGCGCTGATAGGCTTCGTGTACTTCGCGTTCGAATTGTTTGATAAACGCAACGTCGATGGATGTGCTCATGAAAATGGCTCCAAGGGTAAAAGGTTTTCGGATTTGACTGATTGTCGGGCCGATTGCCTTGCCTGGAGCCGGTCTGCATTTCCTTTGCGGAAACCCGATTGCGGCTTGTACGCGGGTCTGTCCCTGAACGTAACGTCGTTCTGGAAACGGAAGGTTTAATCGTAAACCTGCAAACCGCCTGGTCTATTCCGCAAGGGAACGATGGCAGGGTCCGGCTTTTTAAATGGGAAGCCGGAAACCCAGTAGAACAAATGAGACTCCGATTTTTTATTTCTGTCAAGCCGCTTTGTTGTAAAGTTTTTGGAAACCCTCCGTTACTTCTCTGATGAAGGCAGGGTCTTTTGTTTTCCAATAGCGCTCGTCGCGCATCATCTCGTTAAGCTGCTCTTGCGTTTTTTCGCCGGCGGCCGGTTCCTGTCCTTCGATTTTGGCCGGGATTGGTTTAACGCCCATGGCCGCCTGCAGCTCGCCGAGCGCTTTAAGCCCCTGCGAATGCAAAGACAGCAAGGACAATTCTTCAAACGCTTTATCTGAAAGCTTTTGCGTGTTTTTCAACCCCATCAGGAATGCATTCGCGCCGTCGATCGTTGCCTGCGCTTTTTCCGCGCCGCCCAATTCCTTGAAATCGAAATCGGGCATGCCTTCCCCCGTCGCCTGCGCCTGCGCGGCTTGGTGCATTTGCATGCCCCATTCCTTGGCCAGCTCGACAAAATCTTCGGAAGATATGCCGCGCTTGTGCGCAATGCCGCGCATATGTTCCCAGATCGGATCTTTTCCATCCTCCCCGGGCCTGATCAATATGCTGGCCACGTCATCCGGCAGGTCGGTTTTATAATCGTTGATGTTTTCAGGAATGCCGCGATCTTTCGATTGCTGTTTTCTGTAGCCGTCAACCGCTTTGTAAAGATTATCGATCGTTTCATTGTCTGTCTTGCCGGCATAGTGATCCGGCATTCCTTCAGGCCGGTAGGCCGATGGCGGGGGGTTTGCAGGATCGGCCGGATTTTTATCCGGATCCGCAGGGTTGGGATTTTGCTGGTTTTGAGTGTCTGTCGTCATGCTGGTCTCCTTGGTTGATAAAGTTTATTTTCTGGATTTTTTTCCTTTAGCCGAATTCGGATCGGGCAGATTTTGTCCGGCAACAATCATCGAAAGAATGTAAACGACATTGTTGTTCTCGCCGCGTCGATAGCGGCTATGCATGGCTTCCTGCGCGATCGACGCGGGGTTTGCCAGAGAACAGCTTCGCCGCAAGGTGCGATCGAGAAGATCCTCGAGCACCTTCTTGCCGGCAGGCGATGAAAACAGCTGCACATAGCAGCGCTTCAGATCTTCGGTTTGCTTTTGCAGTTCCGATTTTTGCGCGCCTTCATCGCTGGGCAAAAGCCCGTCCCATCCGCCGCGGCCGGCGGCGATGGCCTTCAAAAGATCATCGGCCGACGGCACTTTCGGCAAAAACGCATCCCCCAATGAAATTCCTAGATCACTCATGCTTCAGTCTCCTTTTCTAAGACGCCTGCGACGGTGCCGGCGCGTTGGCTTGTTGCGCTTGCGCGGCCGTGATGGCCGCTATGTTTTGCTGGATCTTCTTCTTTTCCTCTTCGGAATATAAAAGCTCGGGAGGAACACCCATCATCGATGAAATCCAGGCAACGATTTTCTCAAGGTTGGCAACCGTAGCAACGGCATTCGGCGCGGCGGCGTTTGCCATTTGGAGCCAGTTGATGACATCCTGCACCTTGGAAAGCTTTTGCGCGCGGGCCAGCGGCGAATTGATCTCAACCTTGGTTGTCAGCTGGTCCACGCTGATTTTTGGAACCATGCCGCGCTTAATAAGAACCTCCACGCGGCGGCGGACATATTGAACGACATCCGCCATCATCATGCCGATGCCGACGCCGAGATCCTGATTGAGATCTTTGATGCGCTGGATCCATTCCGTCGCGCTTCGCGGCGATCCCGTTTCGGGCGGAAGCGTCCCGTCATACAGGTGTTTTTTGATCGCCGTGCGCAATTGGTCGAGGATCAGCTGGCCGAGATCGAACTCGCGGTTTGTGCCCAGCGGCACCATCGAAGCCCCGCCGTTGCCGCCTGTATATTGCACGGGGATCATCCCGCCGGCCGCGATGCGGATGTTGTCGGGGTTGAGAACCCCGTCATCCCGCACCAGATACATGCCGGCCATGGCGATGGCGGCCTGCTGCAAAATCATTTCCACGACTTTGTTGGCGGTCCGGATATCGGCCAGCCCCAGCAGAACAGGGCCCGGACCGTACGGCATGCCGGGGATGACCATCCAGCGGAAAACCGTCCACGGGCTAACATCGTACGTACGTTCCACCATGCGGTGCGGGTCTTGCCCCTTCGCGCACATCAGAACTTCGTAATACCATGCGACATTGCTGCCCGGTCCGCCTTCGTAAGTCACCTCGAGCACCTCGATCTCGGGATCTTTTTTTTCGTTTAATTTTGCGAGGAGATCAGAGGGGATGACAGCATCTGGCCAGATATCCTTGATTTCCCGAACCTTGATTTTTCGCTTGCGGTAAATTCCGCCGATCTCGCCGCGGGCGTTCACCTCGATCGCCACTTCAGACTGGCTCACCGCCTGATCCGTTATCGGTACGACATCGTCTTCTGGGTTTTCAATCCCGAGTATAACGCCCATGCCGGATATCAGCGTATCAAGGATCGCCGCAGATCGCGCCGATACGGCTGTCGGACTGTTCACGAGAATATTGACGAGCTTGGAGACGCCCGACAATTGCTGGTCGAGCGCGGCAATCTGCTCTTTGTCCATCGTCATTTCAAGGAGAGCGCCGGCTTTGATGTCTGCCCAGTTGTCAAACGGCGGCGTCATTTCGTTGAGGATGCGGTTGGCAAGCCGCACAGTGGACGCGGTCGCCGTGCTGTCGAACTGGCGGTTCATAGACCGCGGAGCCTTTTTATCCTGCGTATAGGGATTGATGCCGGCGAACACCAGCTCGTAGGCATCTTCAAGGATGTTGCGCCATTGATCCCGTATCAGCCACGCGGCATTGGAACGCTTCAGAACATCGATGGGGGAAAGTTGCGGCATGATAATCACCCCCCCAGCGTTTGCTTAAGCCCGGCGTTCGGGCCGGTGAATTGCAATCCGCCGCGGCCTTGACGGCGCGCGGCGATGGCGCGCCGCTGTGCGGAATTTTGTTTCGAAAGCTCCTCTTCGCGCTCGTCCTCTTCGACTTGCTGCCGCCGCGTAGCCGCCTCTTGCGACTTCAACAGCGCCTCTTGTCTGGCCCGCGCGGCCTTGACGGCCCCACTTTCCTTTTGCCCCCCGCCGAATACAGATCCAACAGCCTTAGCAATCCCGCCCATCATCTTTCCTTTCCAAAAAATAAATGTCCAAGTCTTGCCCCCGAGCACCCATAAACTTCATTCTCGCCGCTTCGCACACAAAGCCGAGTTTTTCCGCAAAGCGCTTCGCCTCCGGACGATCGCTATCAACCAGCATATGCAGTCTGTGCAGGCCGTAGATTGCATATGCGTCGCGGCAAAACTGCTTCGCCTGCTTAGCCACGATGTGCGCCTGCCGTTCAAACCCTTCGCCCGTAATGAGCCACGCCGTCCCGACGCCGCAGGAGATATAGACGCCGCAGATCGCAACGGGCGTCTGCAGGCTCGGCAGGACGAATGACGGCGATGTCAGAATTTGCGCGATGACCTGATCGCGCCACGGCTCCTCGCACATCCACGCATCGACGGCCCGCGGCTTGAAATTCAAAAAGGCGCGCAGAACAGCTTCGCTCATATGCTCACCTCGACCTTGGCAACCCTCATCCCGAAGCCCGATGTTTTGCGCTTTTCGCGTCCAACCACGTCCTCATACCCGCCATGATCGAGGGCGCCGTACTGAATGCTGTCATGCACATCGGACACGGGGAACACCTTGTCGGCTTGATCGCTGTATTCGCCGCGCTTTCCGGTCTTGGATTTGAATTTGTATGTAGAGTTGAACCCCTTGCGCGCGACACGGCAGGTTGAACTGATCAAAAGTCCGGGCTTGCCGCCGCCCGCATTTCTCAAGAGCGCCGCGCGGACCGCCGCTTGCCGTTTGTCTGGATCGTTGGTTGGCGCTATGCGCACTCGATCGTTTCCCGCCCACCCCATCAAACGATTGACGCAGTCGATCCAGCTTTCGGCATCATTAGCGTCGCGCGCATTGGCGGCTGGATCGGCCAGCCCGCCGATTACGCGGCAGTCGCGATACTTGTCCGAGGCTCTCAAACGCTTAAGCTCGTCGGTCAGCCCGACAGCGCCGCTGTCGCAAAACAGTTCATCAAGGATGCGCCTTTGCCCGTCAGGCATGTTTTGGCGCAAGGTCACAGCCGGCCGCAGGCCTTGATCGAAGTCGCACCGCACCGGCAGATCCTTTACAGGCATCAGCTCGACGCCGGCGCAGTGGATATCGTCCTGATATTCCTTCTCGTACACCGGCTTGCCGTCGCGGCTATAGCCATACAGATTGTGGATATTGCGCCGCGCCAGATCCGGCCGTCCCTGCGCGATCAGATCGCGTTCCATTTCCTGATAATCTTCGAATGTGGCGCGCGCCCTGTTCTCGGCATCGGAGCGCATGCCGCCTGGCTGTTTGAAGAAGCCGTAATTATCCGGCTTGTTTTCCTCGAGTAGCTTGTAAAGATAGTTCTCGATGTCCGGCGCGTTATAGTCGCCGGCCACGTTCTTGACGCACGCCGCCGGATCCACATGCATTTCGCCTGGATAGCGGCCTTGGCGGATACGCACGATGCCCTGCGATAAAACTTCAGGTGTCAGCGTGTCCGCCTCGTTAAGCCGCAGGAGATTGAATTCCTTCCCCTTGAACAGGCTTTCGACGTTCTGATCGCCGAGCGCTTCGAACATGACCTTGAGATCGACGATAGACTGATCGGGAAGCTGAAAGCGCAAATGATGCGAGGCCGCTTCATTGCCGCCGCCCTTCCAGTCGCCTGCGCTCTTGGGCATCCATTTCCACCAGCTCGGGATCGTCGTGCTGTACAGCTGGCGGAATGTTTCCCGCACGAACAACGCCGCGGAATAGCGAACGCCGTCGATCTTGGAGCGCGGTTGCCGCGCGGCGTCATAGATCGTATCCATCATCATGCAGGATGTTTTGCCGGATCCAACCGGCCCCATGATGAATTTCACCGGAAGGCGGCAATCCATGAAAGCGGCGGCGACAGGTCCAGGCGGGATGAAGTTCAAATTCATACCGGCACCCCGCAGGCTTTGGCGGGCGCGGCGGGCTGTATCAGCACCGTAACGCGCGGGCGGTATTGTTCCCATTGCCAGATGCTCACAGCCGCGATTGCGGCCACCGTCATCGCCAGAAGCACGAGGGACGACAGCGCGGACGCAAGGCGATGCAGGCGCGATGCAGGCGCATCGATCACAAAAACCAACTGATCCCCAATCAGTCCGGTTTTATCCTGCAAGTCCTTGTTCTGAATCCGCAATTTCATTGGCGTTAAACTCACGCCCGTTAGACTTGGCTTTTTACCCATGGCTAACCTCTTGATTTTGCTCATCTTCTATTTTGATGAATTGGATATCGATCGGCGCGGCCTCTTCGGTGCGTTGCGCTGGGGTGCCGCTGTTGATGACAAGCTGTATCAACCCGTTTTCGCCTGCATCGATGGCCGTGGGCATCTTCTGGTGGACATAGGGAGCGAGCGCATTCATGCATCCGACCTGCACCTTGAGGATGTCCAGCGCCTTGTCGAAGGCCATGTGTTCCGGATGTTTGACGCCCAAGAGCTTCGCAACCTCGTGAAGCGGCATCGTGGCGATCCGTGCGAGGCCGATAAGCGGGCTGGAGAACTGCGAAAGGATATGCTGCTGCCATTCCTTCGTGGATTTGTTGGCCGAACCTGCGGGCCTCCCCGCCCCCCTCGCCGCGGGAGAACCTTTTTCCGCGCCGTTTTCGGCCTCACTCTCATCCGGCAACAGCGCCAATTGTTCCGCCGCGGCATTTCCGGACACGGATTGAACCCCCGCTTGCAGACTTTCCACCGCCGTTTTGATCCCAGACGCGTCCGCCATCCTATTCCACCCCCGTATTTAATTGGTTTCCGCCAATCAAAATCCGAGCGCGACAGCACCGCGACAACAGCGAGACAGTTCTTTCTTTTTCTATCCCTTTGGAATAAAAAGAAAAAAGAAAGAAAGGCGCAAAAATGTCGCGCTGTCGCGCTGTCGCGCTCGCATTCTTCCGTGTGATCGCGTGTGCGTGTGTGCATATGTGCGAGGGGTTTAGAGCGCGACAGCGCGACAAATCCCCTAACCCGTTGAGCCGCAAACAAAACCAGCGCGACAAAGAGCGCGACAGGTGCGAGACAGCACCGCGACAGAATTTATTTGCCATGCCCCGTTGACTTTTTTGGATTGCCTGAAATCCAAAGGGTTTCGGGATCGGGCGCAAAAAGATGTGCAAAATCGCGGTGCGGCGTCCGGTCATCGATGCAGGCGAAATCATCATCATGATGCCGCCTCGCTTGCGCCGTAATCAGTATCGAAAATGACATCGAGCGGGATGGCGGTGCATCGCTTTTTCAGTCCGTTGAACCTCTGTTCGTCGGCCTTGGCGTTCTTCGCCCTGCGCATCGCCTGCATCCACACGCCGTTCGTCCCGGACGATCCGGTCCAGTGCGTATCCTTGAACACCGCGGCAAGCCCCTGATGGTCGTTGGCCACCATAAGATGCATGACGCCGTGCTTGTGCCGCACCATCAGGCCGATATTGCCCAGGGCGCGGTTGGCGTCGTCCATATCCTGTTCGTGCTTGTTCTTGGCGTCGCGGCCCGCGGCCTGCATCACCCAGCTACCGATCGTGCGCCGTTCGCCGCCGCGGTAAAGATCGAGCTGGGACGTCAGAAGATGCTGCATGCAGCGCTCGTGATCGGGCGCGCTGTCTTCGGTTTCCGAAAGCCCCTGCTTGTCGAGAAGCTGTCCGAAAACCTCGTGGGTTTCGGGTTCGAATGGCGCGTCGGAAATCAATAGTTCATAGCAAGCCATCAGCGTGCCGAACTGGTCCGCGCTGCGGCCGTCGTGACCGCGCTCGGCCAGCAATGTCTGCCAGCTGTGCAGGACGGAAGGAAACTTGCGCCAGCGCTCGATCAAACGCTCGCGCAGGGCGTCGCCGATCCGCTCGAGCGTCTTGGCATCGATGTTGGGCTGCTTGCCGCCGGTGAGCTTGTCCAGCTGAAGAATGGCCATGCGGGATATGTCCTGGGCCGGCAATGGCGGGATCAGGATCGAGGAAAAAAGGAAGCAAGACCGCACCGTAAAAGATGCATTCTTGTGATCAGATGATCCGCGCAGCGTTTGCCCGCCGGAACAGGCCTGCCGCGCCAGCTTGATGATGTTCATTTGCTTGCGGTTGTCGGCTTCCGCCTCAAGCTCGTCCAGCGCGACCGGCAATGATGCGTGCCCCACGGTTTGCCAAAGACCGGCGGCCGTGGCGTCGGTGGTGCTGATAAGGCCGCCTTCGCCGAACACGCCTTTCATGACGTCGTGAAGCGTGGATTTTCCCGTGGCCTTGTCGCCGGTGATCCACAAAAGCGGACGCCACTTCAGCGCGCCGCCCAGCATCGCCGCGCAGATCCACCCCAGCAATAGATACGGATCGAGATCTGGCCGCCGCCAGTTCCACGTCTTGAACATGGCGAGCAATTCTTCCGCGGCCGCGAGGCCGTCAAGGCCTGTCCCGGGGGTGGGCCGCGGCGTATGGGCGGGATACACATGGCGGCCGATGGCGGCGGGCGTCAGCGCATCCTTGCCGTGGTAGACGATATTGCCGCAATGCATGATCAGCTTGCCGTCGCTGTCTTTCCAGCATCCGGGGCCGCGAACGCGTTCGAACACGTCCCAGATGCCGCGGCGGTTGGCTTCTACCAACAGACAATCGGCCGCCTGCTCCGGCCGCCATCCGGTCACGATCATGCATTTTTTGAATTCGTTCCATGTCAGGCGCGGCCAATAGGTATATTTCAAATCCTGCAAAGCGCCGAACAGCGCCTGAATGCTGCCCTTGTTGAGCTTGTCCGCGGGAATGACGCGAAGCTGGCGCATCTGGTCGAGGAAGAAAACACTGTCGCCGTTCACGCCCAGCGGCTCGACGGGGCAATCATCGGGAAACGAAATGTCGTACGGCATTTCATCGTCGATCGGCGCGTTGGCCGGCGGCGATTTTTTTTCTTTTTTCTTCTTCTCTTTTTTCGGCGCTTCCGCCGCGTTGCGGATGGCGTCGCCGATGCTGTTGGTTGGATCGCTCATTTGATCGCCTGTCCCTGCGCCGCGTCGCGCGGCTTGATCATGTCGTTGAAGTCCTTGCTGCCGTCCGGCGGATACGCGACGCGCACCGTGCGCCCCTGCGTCTGGAACATGTCCACGGCGGCCGCGACGGCCAGCCGCGCCGGATGCGGCCGGATCTCGCCGGTCTTCGCATCGGTAATCGTTTCCGGATCGTTGTCCGCGGCGATGGTGATGTCGCTAATCGTGTCGGGAAGCCAGCCGAGGTTCTGGAAGTTGCTCACGGCGATCGCCGCAAGGATCCTGTATTCGGGCGCGTGGAGGGTCAGCGTCAGCGCATCCTCGATGCCTTCGCACAAAATGACTTTGTCGCCCTGCGGCGCTGATTTTAACGGCTTGCCGCTGATGCCCTTGTGAACGGGAATGACGCCGCCCTTGTACGATCCGAGCGTCAGCTTGGCGTCCCGCACCGGCGCTTTGCGGACCATGCCGAAACCGTAGTCTTTTAAAAACGTTCTATGCGTCGCGAC
This sequence comes from Micavibrio aeruginosavorus, assembly GCA_003241475.1. Lineage (GTDB taxonomy): Bacteria > Pseudomonadota > Alphaproteobacteria > Micavibrionales > Micavibrionaceae > Micavibrio_A > Micavibrio_A aeruginosavorus_A. Next base: position 22,542 of record QFQB01000002.1, on the reverse strand, counting down.
CTGCTCGCCGCTTTCGCCGATGATCGCCGATACCATGGCGGGATAGCTTTCGCGCTTGTCGCCGTTCATCGCCGGCGGATACTCGAGGCTTTCGCGAAAACGCAAAGCGCCCGGCATCGCGCCCAGCTGTTTCAGATCGATGCCGCGCCCGAAAAGATAATTGTAGACGGCATCGCCGACAACAATGCCCTGCCCCTCCAGCCATATGGCCTTGGCGACTTTCCGCCGCTGGGCCGCGTCGCGCTCCATCTGCGCCTGCGCCGCATTCGTCGCGGCTTTGGCTTTCGCCCGCACCTGTTTCAAGCGGTTGGGGTCCATCGCATCGAGGCCGAGCCAGCTTTTCGCCCACGCAACGGCCTTGCCCTTGTCGCCGCCGTACAAAACGGCCGCAACCAGATCGAGCGCGTCGCCGGCGTCGTCATGGCTGGAAAAATCCTTCCACACGCCGATGCGCGCGCCGTGGCGGTGGATGCAAAGACTGCGCCCGGGCGATCCGTCCAGCCCGCCGACGCGCCATTCATTCCCGTCGCGGACGGCCGCGGGCAACAGCGCGCCGACCAGCGTATCGATCTGGCCGGCGAGCATGCGTGCAATGTCGGATACGTCCATGAGGTTTGCCATCTACGCTTGCGCATCCTTGCGGTGACGGTTGGCGCGGCATTTTTCGACGTCGGCGCGGGTGAGTTTTTTACCCGTCAATTCGGAAAGCGCGTTCAGGTCCGGCAGGCCGGTCTTGGTCCAGTGCGCCTCGATGCCGATATCGAGGCTTTTGAGCGCGGCCGTCAGCGACAGCTTTTTCGCCTTGGCAGGCGGGGTTTTCTTCCCCGCCGGTTCCGGTCTGGAGTTGCCGGCAGCGCTTTTCGCGCCGCCGCCGGTTTCTTTTGTTTCCGGCAATTCGCAAGCGACGCGCTCGCCGTTGATCAGTTTATGCGGCATGGTTTTCTCCTTTATGCAACGCTGTGGTGGGTGAAATCGTCCGGCGTCGCCGCGCCGTTCATCATCTGCGCGAAATAGCGCGCGATATCCGCGCGATGAAACTTGGCATCGACCATGCGCTGGGCGGCCTCGAGCGCGATTTGCCGCGCGATGATGCGGTTGCGGCCGAGCTTGGAGCGCCACGCCTCTAGCGCGGCGGCGCGGGAATGTTCTTTGTCTTGCGGTGCCATGCAGATCCCCCAATGGCGTAAAAGAGGTTGACGAAGTATGGAAATTGTGGTGCTGATGCCGCACCGATGATGTTTTTATGTGTAGAATTTGGGGATAAGGTCATGAGGCCGCTCCCGCGTGGAAAAGTTCGATTTGGCGCAGATCGCTCTCCAAAAAACCGGAAGGCGTCGCCGAACGCCCCCCGGCTTCCTCTTCTTTGGAGAGAGAGGCCGGCGCGATGCGCAGAGCATCGTGCCGGGGTTTACCGCCCGCTAAGCCATGGCTACACGGCGCAGCAGGCAATTCGTAAAAATCATTCGGCTGGACAGCGCCGTCTGTCGTTTCGACAATTTTTTTCATTATTTTTTTTGATGGTATCCGGGCACCAGATACATAGCGGACAACCGCAACCCGCGAGCAGCCAATTTGATCAGCAAACTGCTCAGACGAAACTTTTTTATTTTCCAGATAATTTTTTAGAGCGAAGCACATGACCAATTTGTACCGGAATGGCACATTAGTGTCCATGAAAAAATGTACCAATGCGGATATTCACCCCATACCGTTTTGGAACAATACTTTTGGTATGAAAAATTACCTTCGAGAACTGCGAAAAACTCGGGAATTAACACAAGAGCAACTCGCAGAGCTTGTCGGCACCACCCATGCGACCGTTCAAAGGCATGAAAATGCAAAACGGCGTTTAACGCAGGAATGGCTGGCCAAATACTCCAATGCACTGGGATGTCATATATCAGATATCACTGACGGCCCCGGACAGTCTGCCCCCATAAACGCGCAGGAAAAAGCCCTCCTGCAACTGATGAGACAAATGGAAGAACCCGACCAGATCCGTTTTATCCATATGGCCGAAGCCTTTTTGACCCCTGAAAAAACCGATAGAAAGGAAAAAAAATGAAGCTCCGATTGTTTATTGCAACTGCTTTTATTTTGTCAGGATGCGCCCAATATTGGAACAAGCAAGGAGCAAACCTTCAAACAACCTCAAAAGATCTGAGCGCCTGCAGGCTAGAGGCATCGAAAGCCAATGCGGGCGGACAACAGCTTTACGACCCCATCCAGCTGGAGGGGCCTTGCATGGTTTCCAAAGGATACTCTTTGTCATACCAACCGCCAAAATAATTAAGCCGCCAGCCGCGGCCGTTCGCCCGCAATCGGCGCGGGCAAGCGGCTGATATGGATGGCCAGCGTCTCCGGCAAGGCAAGATCGATCGTCCGGTCGATAGAATTATGGCGGTTGAAAATTTGCGCATCGCCGACATAGACGCCCCAATACGCCTCGGGCAAAGACGGATGCCAGTCTTTATAAACGGCCGTACCGGCGAACTCCTCCACCAGATACGCCGCCGCGGCCTGCCGCTCGAGGATGCGGTTGAAAGGCAGCCCCGCTTTGGCGAACCGCTCTTCCTTGGACGCGACGTAATGGCTTGAGATCCGGTCGATCGCCTCTTGGACCGGAAAGCTTTCGGCATAGAGCCGCATCATCAATTCATGCCGGCCGGCAAAGGACGGATCGGCGCGCACGTCGTCCCACCGCTTTAAAGTATAATGAAATCCGGACCGGATGCGGGGCAGGTTTTCGGCCAGCCATGCGTCGGCCTTGCTTTTGGCGAGAGCGGCATCGCCATTCAGATTATGCCGGTCCAGCGTATCGCACATCACCACATGGAGCGTGCCGATGCGCCCGCGCATCGCGTCGAGCGTCGCGGAAAAATTCCGGCCGCGCGCGCCGGGCGACCGGGCGCAGATCGGCAGGATGATGTCGGAACCCGCATATCCGTTCCACCCGATAGCGGCATGCACATTCTTTATCCGCATGCCTGCCCCGTTTTCCACCAGTAGTCGAATTGTTTTTTGGCCGCGGCCGCGTTGTCCTTGTTGCGGATGACGACGAATTTGTCGCCGCCGTCTCCCTCGATATGAATGACGACGCGGTCCGCGTAAATAACCTGCACCTGCGCGGACGCGAAATAGGCGGCGGGGATCCACCGGTAATTGGCGGGCGACGTTGAAAAGAAACTGTTGCCTTCTTCATAGGTGAAGCGAAGCTTGATGCCGTCCTTTTCAAGCGCCCTCAGAACCTCTGTTACGGCCTCGTCGGAGCGGCGGTCGTCGGCGCAATGAAAGCAGATGTCCTGCCCGCGCTTGAGGATCACCCGGGCGTCCGCCAAGACGTCCATGAAGTCTTCGAACGTTATGATGTCCGGCTCTATCTGGCTGATGCCCGTAGGCGTAATCGAAATGCCGAGCGGCGCAAAGGCGCGATGGATCTTTTGCAAGGTGGCGGCCTGCGCGCCGCCGCCGGCCTCGATGTTTGAAATCGTTTGCTGCGTCAGACCGGCGCGCGCGGCCAGATCCTTCTGGTCCCAGCCTGCAAGGGCCCGCGCCGCGGCAATTTGTTTTCCTGTAGCCATGCCTTTAATCCTTTGTGGGCTTGTATCATACTAAAAAAGATTGTGCCATATAAAATTTTAACCGCACGTTAATACTTTATGGCTAATGTCCTTCCCGTGTGAAACTGTGTGGAGCGACTAAAATGAAGAGATTAAACGGCCTGATGGCCTTTCTGCGGCCCGCCCGCCGCGGCTGGAACTACATGGAAATCAAGGAGCTGTCCGAACGGATGGAGCTGGCGGAATTGCAGGCCCGCGAGGCGATCATGGTCATGCAGGCCTGCCGCCGCCAATACGCCCGCGCCTATAAATCCTACATGGCCGGCTGCAGGCGCAAGGCGTGGAGACGGGCGGCATGATTATCGTGACATGGAAGGAAAAGCGGCTTCTGACCCTCATCCGGAGCGCCCACCCGCGCGTACGGCGGCGCATGCTGAAGCTGGCGATGACGCTGGTATCGGACAGGATCGCCGCCCTGCCCGCCCCGGATAATGACAACGACAACGGACGACAGAAGCCGCGGGACTTTTTGACGGATTGAAAAAAATCGGGCGGACGCTTTCGCGCCCGCCCGACTCGCCTTAAACTTCCCCGATGGCCCTCGGTGGACCCCGGATAGCTGTCCGGGCAATTGCCGACCCTGCGGGATTAGCGTCCCGCCGCCGGAGACCCGAAGTACAAGGGCGATGGCGGTCCATCAGCTCGTGAACGCGGATCAAAGCGTTGATCGGCCCGGTTGTTTCAAACCTTTTGCGGCTTGAAGCGCGCCGAAAGCCAGAAAGGGAAGCCGATGAAAATCAGTTTCATTCTGGTGGCGGGGAAGATCAAGATTTTCTTGAAAATCGCCTGCTAGCATAAAAACCGTCTAGACCCGAAGGTCTGGGCGGTTTTTCTGTTCTAGCACTCCGAAAAGACCCGCGCAAGAAAAAATGTACCAATTTGGATTATTTTTAGTTGTAACGATTGTTCCATAATGGTACATTACCTTCGCAACAACGGAGGTAACCATGACCGCAACAGAAAACATTCGCATCCGCGCGCTGGAGCTGGCCATAGCGGCCACAAGCGCGCCGCGCCGGGACGACGACATCGTTCTGGCCACAGCCGCAACCTTTGAAGCCTATCTCAGGGACGGCTCTCTAACATCTCTAAAAGCCGCGCTAGCGCAAGTTCAATCCGGGCGAGCCGCTCATCGAGATGATAAAACGCCGGCGTGTAGCCTTCCTCCGACATCGCAATCCTTCCTTTCCGAAAAAGAAGAATTATCCGGCGAGTCGGCAAAAGCCGTCAATGCGGCCGCGGAGGCCCGCCATGCGTAGCATCAACCCGTCCGACATCTGTTTGAACTCTCAGGCCGCCATCAACCGCCTGACGCGCCGGCGCCGCAAGCGCCGCGCCTCGATGCGCTACTGGAATGAATGGAACGAGAAAACCGCAACGGGCACGGTCCGCGGCGATCTTCTTGTCGGGGCGCTGATCGCCCTGCCCTTCGTCATAGCCTTGCTGGTGTGACGATGCCGCGCCCGAACCTCGTCCGCGAATTTTTCTACATCCTGAACCGCGACCCTGTTTGCCGCGCGGTCGATATCCGCCTTCTCGCCCTCATAGGAGCCAACGACAATGTCCGATCCTAACAATTACCGCCGCCTGATCCCTGCCGATAGTGTTGCCGAAATGCTCGGCATGTCCAAAACGACCTTCCTGCGCAAAGCCGCAGAGTTGGCATCAAGAAACTTTCCCGAACCGATCTTCAAAGGCGCAAAGCGGGCCAAGACTTTGTGGGATTCCCGCGCCATTGATCTCTGGCTCGATGCGCAGATGGATCCGGCGCTGCGCGGCGAACCGTCCGCATCAACCACTGTCGCCCTCCGCGCCTACAGCAACGCGGACAAGCTGGCCGAACGCGCCGCCGCGATATCCATTTAACCAACCCCCACGAAAGGAAAATATGATGGGATCTCTGCTACCGAAAGATGAAAACAACAACGCCATTCCGGTGATGGGCTACAAGCCGAATGGCGCGCAAAAGCTGACGCTGACCGGCGCGTCTCTGCGCAATCCCCAGCCGATCACTTCTCCGGTTATTTCTGTTTATGCAACTGCCGCGATGACCATGGAGTTCGGCGGCGACGACGTTACGGCAGACGGCAACAAACATTTCGTTCCGGCCAACACGCTGTTGGATATCGACACCGACGGCAAGCAATACGTCGCGTTCTACGGCACGGGTACCGTGTATATCTCGGAGCGATCCTGACATGACGGATGTCCGCGACATGGCGAAATGCATGGAAGAATATGCCCAGCACCTCAAGGCAATGCTGCCCAAGGAGCATCAGGCCATCATCGATGCGCTCGTCATGTCCGCGGATATTCATGAAAACCGCTACCCCCGCAAAATCGTCGTCGCCCGCCTGCGCGCCGCGGCGATGCGTCACAAGCCTTATTCCATCGTGCTCGCCAGCCACATGGAAGTAATCGCCAACGAACTGGAGAGAACGCGATGACGAACATACTGAATTTTCCCGATCGCATGAAAGCGATCGCCGCGCAGACCGAAATGAAAAAGCCGGCGGTCATCGAGCTGTACTGGGTCAAGAACAACGAGGCCTGCGTGATGAGCTGTTCGGATCCGCAAAGAATATACCGGCAGATGGAATCCTTGGCCGAACGCAAGATCCCCGCGGCCGCCTATGAAAACGGCTGGCCCGTCGGCTATGTCGGCCCAGGTCCGAACACGCGCGCGGGAGGACGGTTCCAAGCCTTCTATTATCTAAACGCCTAAACCAAACTCATGGAGAGAGTAAAATGGCTACTGTTAAAATTCGCTACCTCACGACACGCAAATTAAAATGCGGACGGCCCCGCTATTACTGGCAGCCCGACGACGCCTTGCGGCAGGCCGGCTGGAAACTGCGCCGCCTGTCCGACGTCCTGCCCGAAGCGATGGCGGAGGCGCAGGCGGTCAACGAAGCCGTCGACCAATGGCGCGCGGACCTGATCGACGGGCCGGTCAATGAAAAGCAGGGAAGCGTCGATGCGCTTATCGCGGCCTATAAAAAATCGCGCGACTTCACCAAGCTCGCCGACCGCACGCGCAAGGATTACGAGCATTATCTGCGGGCCGTATCGGAATGGGCGGGCGACGAACCGGCGATGTCCATCACAGCCAAGAGCGTGTCCAATCTCTACGAAACCCAGCGCGGGAAATCTCACCGCAAGGCGGACTATCTCATTCAGGTTTTGCGCCTGCTGTTCTCGTACGCCGAACGTCAAAGCATCATCCCGAAGGGAAGCAACCCCGCCACGCGCATGCGGCTGGACTACAAAGCCGAAAAAGGAAATATTTGGTCACCCGAAGAAATCAAACATTTTGTGGATGTTGCCGATCGCAACGGAGATTTCGCCATCGGCACGGCCGTCATGCTCAATGAATGGCTGGGACAGCGCCCAGGCGATATGCTCACGCTTTCGATGAACGTCTATCGCAACGGCGCATTACACGTCCGCCAGCACAAAACCGGCGCGGAAGTCGCCCTGCCGGTGGACATGGTGCCGGAGCTGAAGGCGCGGTTGGATCTGCAGATCTCGCTCAACAAGAAACGCGCCACGCCCGGGCTTGTCATGATCCAGAAGCGCAACGGAAAGCCCTACAGCGCGGACGGCTTCGGCACCATCTTCGAGCGCGTGCGCGATGAAGCGGCGAAGGATATGCCGTCGATCAAAAAGCTGGTGTTTAAAAACTTGCGCCACACGGCCGTCACGCGCCTGGCCGAAGCCGGCGCGGAAATACCGATGATCGCCGCCGTGACCGGCCACTCGCTCAAGACCTGCACCGACATCGTCGATCGCTACAACGTCCGCACCACCAAAATGGCGCAGGAAGCCTTCCGCCGCCGCATCAACGCAAACACGGGAGAATAATCCATGCCGAATGTTTTGAAATTTCCCACGAACTTTCGCGGCGTGAACGGATCATGGCTGTCGGGCTACGCGGCCGGACTGGCCGATGCGTCGCGCGACGGCCACGACATCGGCGAACTCGTCAAGCAAAGCGGGCTGACGCTCGAACAATTTATTCAGGCCGGCACGGATGTTTATGACATCGAGGAGATGGAAAAAGTTTTTTGGAGAAGCCGGCCATGAATAACCCCTATACCGCCAACCCAAGCACAGGAGAACAGATATGGCTATCGCCGTCGCAGTCCCGGACCGCATGAAAAAGAAATTCGAACCCAAGCCTATCGATGCATCGATGCGCAGGGGCTGGAGCACGCCTTACGGCTTTGTCGATTTCACGACGCCCGTCTCTTACGAAGAGGCCGTGCGCGTTGCAAAGATCGTCGCTGATCGGACGCAGAAACAATAACCGAATTCCGGCGGGAATTTACCCGGCGGCGCAACCTCTCTTGAAAGGAGACAACACTATGGCCAACGCAATGACATTTTCTGCAGCCTTAGAAATTATAAAGCACGGCGGGCGAGTGGCACGCGAAGGATGGAATGGCAAAAATATGTTTATTTTCCTTGTCGCCGGTTCGCGGTTTTCCGTTAATCGTCCGCCGCTTCTAGGAATTTATCAAGAAGGCACCGTGATCGATTATCGCAGTCACATAGACATGAAGACGGCCGATGGATCGGTGGTTCCATGGATTGCGTCCCAAACCGATTTGCTGGCCGACGATTGGCAAGAGGTCAACGCCTCTGCGGCCTGATTGTCTTGCCAGATGGCCCGCGCGGTCGGGCCATCGAGCGAGGCAATTTCGTCTCGATTTTCCAAAGGAGAACGCACCATGAGAGCATTTGTAAAAACACTGGAAGACAAGCCGGCCGCGCTGATAAGAGCGGCCGAACACCGCGCCGCGGACCGATATCTGCAGGGAACCTATTGGGATGATGAAGAAGGCAAAGGCTGTTCGGTCGGATGCATGATGAAGCCTTACATGGATGAAGGCTCTTCCAACTGGCATGAAACGGCAGAGCGCGTTCACGGCATCCCGATGAATGTCGCCTACCTGCAGGATCGCCTTTTCGAAGGGCAGGATGTCGAAAAAGCCAAGGCATGGACCGAACGCTTTTACAACGCCATCCCTGTAGGCGCAGATTTGTCCATGGCGGTCGCACGTTTCTTGCATTGGCTGCTGACGGACCCCGACATGCTGCGCAAGCACGCCGCCGGCGATGGCCTTCAGGCCATCGATAGCGTGGCGAAATTATACGATCGTCACCTGAAAGGTGACACCGTTTCCGAACAGGAATGGGATGCCGCCGCTGATGCCGCTCGTGCCGCCGCTCGTGCCGCCGCTCGTGCCGCCGCTCGTGCCGCCGCTTATGCCGCCGCTGATGCCGCTTATGCCGCCGCTGATGCCGCTTATGCCGCCGCTCGTGCCGCCGCTTATGCCGCCGCTGATGCCGCTTATGCCGCCGCTGATGCCGCCGCTGATGCCGCTCGTGCCGCCGCTGATGCCGCTCGTGCCGCCGCTCGTGCCGCCGCTTATGCCGCCGCTGATGCCGCCGCTCGTGCCGCTTATGGCCGCATGGCTGATAAATTTATCGAGATACTCGAGACCAGTCCTGTGACCGACGAAGAAAAACTGGCGGCTTAAAAACTTTCAGGCGCGCCGATATCGGCGCGCCTGCTTCACCGAAAGAAAAATCATGACAATTCAAGCAAAGAGAAAAGACGGCACCCCCGTCTCCGAAGGCGATCGCGTGTTCGCCGTCTGGACCGCCGACCGCAAATCCATTGGCAAAATCATGAAGGTTAACAGCCCCGTGCGTTTTACAAGCCTAAAAAACGTTGAATTGCAAACCTACACGATCCGTTGCGCGGACGGAACGCAGCGGCCGGCCCACGCATGGCACATCAAAATCGTTTACGAAAAAGGCCAAAAGTCTAACGTCAGACTTTTCAAAAAGTCTAACGCCTGATTTATCCACAGTCTAAGTGATTGAAAAGATGGTGATCGCTCCGGGGATCGAACCCGGGACCTACTGATTAAAAGTCAGTTGCTCTACCGGCTGAGCTAAGCGATCAATTGCCGATGTCTTTAGGTTCTGGGACCATAAGAATCTCAAAGGCATACGTCAAGAACGATTTCAGCTTTTATACCCCAATTCCGCAAAAAGAGGGCCGGCGGCGCGAACCACCCTTTCCTGCTCCTCGCGGGGCATGGCCTCCGCCCAATTTTCAGTGATTGGCGTTAACCCTTTCGTATGGTCCACACCGCTTAGCCCCAGAAGGTGGTTCTTTTGCTGATCCTGTGTGGCATCCCACATCTCAAAATCCTTTAACCCCATGAATTCAATACATTTTTTAAGGCTATTGATAGGATCTTCCATCATATCCTCATACTTCAAGGTCAGAAATGGCGCACGAGGGAAGAACCCTGCCAGACGGCGAATCCTCTTGTGGGCCGCGGCCCATTCCATGGCCATGTTTTCAGGCGTGCTCTCGGGGTAGTATTTTTTCAGAGCGGCAGCATAGCCGCGCGGATCCCGTACAATATGGATGGCCCCTTTTACGGGGAAATTCATGGACGCCATGACCATAAACTTGATATTGGAACGCTCGGCATCCAAAAAAACCTTGTGCGGCGCCCAGCTTTGGCAAAAGGACATGAAACGGTCGTGCTGGCCGTAAAATCTTTCCGCCTGTTCATAAAAAGCTTTCCAGCAAAAAGCCCCTATTTCATTGGCAACGAGGGAGAGAGCGCCGTTTACGAATTTATTGAGCTTAGGGCGCGATGAAATATACGGCGCATCGAGCAAAAGCTTTTTGATCGGATCATCTTCGCTCGCCTCGAGAATTTCGGCGGCCTTTGTCCAAAAGGGGCAAAAGGTAGAGACATTCTCGCCGCAGGAGCAAATCTGCTCTTCTCCTCGCATGGGATTTCCGTTGCCCAGCGATAAAATATAGGGGTGCAAATTAGCGCGGGCCGAAAGCGTCGTCGCGCCGTGATAAGCAGGCGCGAGCACATAAAACAAAGATGATTCTTTCTTTTCCCCCATGGAGCTAAGCGGCCTTGTTCAATCTGTCCATCGTGGCGGGCGTCACGAATTCGGATACATCGCCGCCCATCGCATGGATTTCCTTGACGAACGAAGCGGATACAAACTGCCATTTGTCGGCCGCCATCAGGAAGACCGTCTCGATATCCGGCGCAAGGCGGGCGTTCATCCCCGTCATCTGGAATTCGTAATCGAAATCGGAAATGGCGCGCAGGCCCCGGAAAATGCAATCCGCATTCAGCTCTTGCGCAAAGTGCACGAGAAGATTGTCGAAAGCGCGCACTTCGATCTCGCAATATTTTTCGGGAAGATTGTCACAATCGGTTTTGACCATCTCTATCCGTTCTTCGAGTGTGAACCGCGGGCTTTTGCGGGCATTGCCGGCAACGCCCACGACCAGCTTGTCAACCTGACGGCTGGCGCGCTTGATGATATGAAGATGGCCTTTTGTAATAGGATCGAACGTTCCGGGGTAGACGCCGATGCGGGGCTTAGGGCTTGATTGTGTCATAACCAACCCGTTTTAACCTACATTGCCGCGCTCGCAAAGACGATAAGCCTTTGCGAGCGGCTTTTTCCCCTTTTGCCGCAGGCTTTTTCCCATGAAAAAATCCCCCTTGCGGGGGATCTCTTCGTAAAACACGGTTAAGATTGTCTTAAGCCTTGGCCTTTTCCGCCGCGAGGCGTTCCTGAGCTTCCCGTGTTACCTGCGCGCTGATAACGGCAGACATTGCTTCGCCAACTCTATGCATTCCCTCGACAAAATCGTTCATAAAATGATCCTTTCCGGTGATATGACCAGAATGACACAAATTTATGAAAATTAAATTAATGCGCCGCAACAGCCGGTTTTCAGACGGATCCTATCTTTTCGGTGATCGCTTCGGGGTCGTAAACAACCACCCTGTCTCGCCCCTCTCGTTTGGCCTTGTATAAACACAAGTCGGCATTGTGCAAAAGCTCGTCCGTTGCCTGGCCATGGATTGGAAATTCGGCGACGCCGATGGAAACAGTCACGGAAATAGTATGCTTCTGGAACTTGATTGCCAACTTGCGGGCCGTAGCACAGATATCCTCCGCACGTTCCGCGGCCCTTTCAAGCGACATCTCCGGCATGACCAACACGAATTCTTCTCCACCGAGGCGACAAGCAATGTCTTCTTTTCGGATTTTTGTCTGAAGCATATTTGCAAAAGCGATCAAAACCTCGTCTCCAGCTTCGTGACCGTAGGTATCGTTCACCTTTTTAAAGAAATCGATATCCATGATAAGAACGCTCAGCGGCTTTTCATTTCTTTGTGAGCGTGCAAATTCCCGCGCCAATGTCTCTTCTAGATAACGACGGTTGAAAAGCCGTGTTAGAGGGTCTTTGATCGATTGTTCTTTCAAGGCTCTTTGCAGATAGATATTCGCTAGCGCAAGCGACACTTGTTCGCCAACAGAACGAACACGCAGAATCTGAGAATCTCCCAGATCTTTAAAATTGTGTCCCGCTATAAACAGTTGGCCGATTGTCTGCCCCTGCGCCTGCATAGGAAGGCAAATTGTATAGTTAGACTCGTCGATATTATGAATGTGCTCACACATAGGGATCTTTTTATCACCCATGTAATAATGCATACGCCCTTGACGCAATGCCCAACAACTATCTGGTTCAAATTCCTGAATAACCCCAGGAAGTTCTCCCCACCGCAAAACCGTTTGTAGCAAATTCCGTGAATTGTTGAAGATTGCAATCGTGCCGGACGTGCCGGGAAAAATCTGCGGCATATTGTTGGTAATGATGTGATAGGCTTCCTGATCGCTACGACAACCACGTAGATAATCTCCGAGATTGCCAACCAGTTGCGTCTCCTGACTGATGCGCTCCATCTCTTTGAAGGCATCGCGAAGGGAACTCTCCGTTCTCTCCCTTCTACGCGCTTCACCATGAATCAATGAAAAGACAGCAGCAAGAATTGTTATACAGACCACAATACCGAAACTTCCGGCGATCAAGGTCAGGCGTGAAGATGTTGCCGTTGCCGTTTTGCGCAGATTTAAAAGATTTTGTTCCGTATTGATCATTTCGGCAACAATCACACGGATTTCGTCCATCTCCCGCTTGCCTGCACCGGATTTGATCATCGCAAATGCCTTTGCTTGCCCCTCTTTTTTATAGGTATCGACGGTTTGCTCCGCGATAGCCATGCGAGCATCCACTAACGCATGCAAAAGCTTGCTACGCTTGATCTGTTCGGGATTGTCGGAAATCAAGACCTCAAGCGTTTCGATGTTTTCATCAACCTTGGGCAACGCTATGTAGTATGGCGCAAGATATTCCTCTAGTCCTGTGATGACGTAGCCGCGGGAGGCCCCTTGCACATCCTTCAAATAAGAAATCGCATTCTGCAAGGCATCCATCACTTCATATGTGTGATCGACGCGTTGCTTTTCGATATTCATCTGCCGAAAATTAGCATAAACGGATGCCCCTACGGACAAGATCAACACAAAGGCAACAAAAAACCCGATATCAATCCGACGCTTAAAGGACATCATGCTTTCTGCATCTCTTATTCTTGTGCCGTCGTCTCGTCAGATGCCTCGTTTGATGTTTCGATATCGGAAGAATCTCCTTCTTCCTCGATCAGCCACGCAACGGAAACAACTTTTTCATCATCCGCGACCTTAAACAACGTTACACCTTGCGCGGAACGACCTGTAAAGCGAACGCCGCCGATCGGCATGCGGATCATTTGTCCCATGTTGGAAATCAACATGACCTGATGAGAATCTGTTACTGGGAATGTGGCCACAACTTCCCCGCCGTTCTTTTTCGTCAGCGACATATTGGTAATGCCTTGTCCACCCCGGCCCGTCAAACGGTACTCATAGGCAGATGTCCGCTTACCAAAGCCGCCATTCGTGGCAGTCAAAAGAAATTGCTCTTTTTCCTGCAACTCCTTGAAGCGTTCTGCGGAAAGCGAGATATCGGTTGCGGCTTCTTCCTCCATGCCCTCCTCATCTGCACCGCGAAGCTTGTTAGCCAACTTTAGATAGGCGCCTCGCTCTTCCGGAGTTACTTCGACATGCTTGAGTACAGACATAGAGATAACCTCGTCACCTTCGGCCAGCTTGATACCGCGCACGCCGGTGGATGTACGCCCTGCAAAGACGCGAATGTCATCCACGGCAAAACGGATTGCCTTACCTTTGGCGGTGGCCAGCATAACATCTTCATCCGGCGCACAGATTTTCACAGAAACAAGTTTCTCACCCTCTTCCAGCTTCATGGCAATAAGGCCGTTGGAGCGGATGCTCTGGAAGTCCGTCAATTTGTTCCTGCGAACCGAGCCATGGCTGGTCGCGAACATGATGTCCAGCTTGTCCCAAACCTCTTCATTTTCGGGAACGCGCAGGTAAACGGAAACGTTTTCGCCTTCTTGTAGCGGCATCAAATTGACCAATGCCTTTCCGCGGCTGGTCGGCGTCGCCAGCGGTAGCTGCCAGACCTTAATCTTGTGAGCAATCCCGCGGCTGGTGAAAAAGACGATCGGTGTATGCGTGCTCGCCACGAACATATCGGAGACGAAATCTTCGTCCTTAAGCGCCGTGCCTGAACGACCTTTACCGCCCCGGCGTTGAGCCCGGTATGTATCGAGCGGCACACGCTTGACGTATCCACTATGGCTGATCGTTACAACTAAGTCTTCGCGCTGGATCAATTCCTCAATATCCATTTCGAATTCGGAATCAACCAGCTCTGTGCGGCGCGGCGTACCAAAGCGGGTCCTAATGTCGATTAGTTCATTGCGCAAAACATTGAGCAGTTTTTCACGACTACCCAAAATAGCCAGATACTCAGCGATAGCATCCGTGATTTCTTTAAGCTCATCACCAATCTTGTCACGCTCAAGTCCTGTCAAACGATGCAGACGTAAATCCAGAATGGCTTTGGCTTGAATTTCGGACATTTGATACGTGCCCGCTTCGTCAACGAGATATTCAGGATCGTCGATCAAGGCGATCAGCGGCGTGATATCCAGTGCGGGCCAACGCTTGGCAAGCAATCCATCTTTGGCTTCCTGCGGCGTCTTGGCATTGCGGATCAAGGAGATAACTTCATCAATATTGGCGACGGCGACCGCCAGACCTGCCAAGACATGCGCACGGTCGCGCGCCTTGCCAAGCTCATAGATCGCGCGGCGCGTGATGACCTCTTCGCGGAATTTCACAAATGCCTGAATAAAGTCTTTAAGAACAAGAATGCGCGGGCGGCCATGGTCCAGCGCCACAAGGTTGCAGCCGAACGATGTTTGGAGCGATGTGTGTTTGAACAACTGGTTCAGAACGACATCCGCGACGGCGCCTTTTTTCAGTTCGATCACAATACGTACGCCCTCGCGGTCGGATTCATCGCGGATCTCGGAAATGTCTTCAACGATCTTTTCGCGTGCGACTTCGCCGAGGCGCTGCAGAAGATTGCCTTTGTTTACCTGATAGGGAATCTCATGAACGATGATGGCTTCGCGGTCCTTGCCGGCGGATTCAAAAGATGTTTTGGAACGCATGACCACAGATCCATTTCCAGTGTGGTAGGCGCTACGAATGCCTGCGCGGCCCAAGATCTGTCCGCCCGTCGGAAAGTCAGGCCCTGGAATAATAACATTTAATTCTTCGACGGAGATTTCGTTGTTATCGACGTAGGCAAGGCACCCATCAACAACCTCTACCAGATTGTGCGGCGGAATGTTCGTCGCCATACCCACGGCGATGCCGCCGGCGCCGTTGACCAGCAGGTTTGGAATGCGCGCCGGCAGAACTTCCGGCTCCTTCAAGCTCTCGTCGTAGTTGGGGTGGAAATCGACGGTATCTTTTTCCAGATCCTCGAGCAAAGCATCGGCGGCTTTGTTCAAACGCGCTTCGGTGTAGCGCATCGCGGCGGGCATGTCGCCGTCCATAGAACCGAAGTTCCCTTGTCCGTCGATCAGCGGCAGACGTAGCGAAAAATCCTGCGCCATGCGCACCAGTGCCATGTAAATCGCGCTATCGCCGTGCGGGTGGTATTTACCCATCACATCCCCGACGACCCTTGCAGACTTGCGGTAAGGTTTATCAGATGCATATCCGCCTTCGCGCATCGCATAGAAAATACGGCGGTGAACGGGTTTCAATCCATCGCGTAGATCAGGCAACGCACGGCTCACGATCACGCTCATGGCGTAATCGAGATAGGATTGCTTCATCTCGTCTTCGATCGTAACGATCTCTTGCGTTGGTTCTTTGATGGCGGATTCAGACATGGATTAAACACCGGATTTCTAATGTGATTTCACGAGTGTTTTTTCTAGCAGGAAACAAGGGGGGAAACAAGGAAATGCGCCGATTTTGCGCATATTTTATGCACGGAAAAACAAGGGATTATGAGAGGCTATTGGCGGGCAGATCCAGTGCGCAGATCCATTACGGCCTTGTCCATCATTTTGGTCATGACAGGACGAAGCGCCACTTCATAATCGACGGTCTTGGCCGAGATCGAACGGCCTAAATCCGAGCCATAAAAATCAATCATCGCCTGCAGTTCTTCGGCCGTGTAGGTTGAAGCCATGGCGCGAATGGATTCTTCCTGCAATTGATCATACTGCACATTCTTGCGGATGGTTGCTTTTACTTCCGCGCGTTTTTCTTCAGGAAAATTCTTGGCGATATTGTCGATGGCAGACTCGATGCGCGTGCGGATCGGCCAGATTTCGTGCATCTTTTTTGCCAATTCCAGCGTCTCCGGCGTCACCTGCGCTACGCCCTCTTCAACAGGCAACGACTGGCTTGCCGGTGCAGGCTCGCCCTCTTCTTGCGCCCATGCGGGCGCGGCGAGCATTAAAAGTGAAAGGCATAAAAGCGGGAAACGGGTCATAAGACCATTCTACCTAGAAAGGGATTTCATCTTCAAGTTCGTTGACCGGAGCCGATGCGCGGCCAGAAGATCTGGACGCCCCTCCGCCAAAGCTACTGCTACCGTAATCATCCTGCGATGGCGCCGCGAACCCGCTACCGCCCGAACCTTTGGAATCCAGCATTGTGATCTCGCCACGGAACGGGCGCAAAACGATTTCGGTCGTGTAAATTTTCTGGCCGTCTTTTTCGTAGTTGCGGGTTTCTACCTGCCCCTCGACATAAACCTTCATGCCTTTTTTCAAGTAGTTTTCGCAGACGTTGATAAGACCTTGATTGAAAACAACGACACGGTGCCACTCGGTGCGCTCCTTGCGCTCACCCGAAGCCTTGTCCTTCCAGCTTTCGGAGGTCGCAACGGAAAAGTTGCAGACCTTGTCGCCGGACTGCATGGATTTCACTTCCGGATCGTTTCCGATATTTCCAATAAGAATGACTTTGTTGACTGAACCGGCCACAGCGATACCCCTTATATTTGAATTGATGGGGGTACTATAAAGAAACGACGGGAGACGTCAATTCACACGTTTATTTTATACACCAAGTTTGACGACAATTTCGGCGAATGCCGCGTTTTTACGTGGATACCAACCGTCTTGAGAAACAGGAGCGGGCTTAACTTCGAACACCGCCTTTTTTCCTTCTTGAGCCGCCGCTTCACGGATCGCATATGCAAAGGGGCTCCTTTCGACCATAGCAAGATCGGGAGTACTGATATAGACCATCTCAGGCTCGCGGAGATAACTCCAAACATTGCTCAAGCTTAGTTGACCCGGTTTCGCATAAGGCACCTTGCGTTCACCCACAACCGCAATGCTTGTATCCATGGTAGCGCTAGCAATGCTACTGGCGCTACTACCCACTGACGGTCCACCACCTATGGGCGTGACATTCGCCGACACCGGCCCTGCATCTTCAACTTTTGATAACACCTTTGTGAAAGATTTTCGCAACGCTTCATTCACCAGAATGAAGGCCGCCGTTGACGGACTTCGATCTACCACGATTTCAAAATCTGCAGACGCTTTCCTTTCTTCAGGTGTAGGCCTTTCAATTGGCAAGAGAGCCTCACGCTTGTCGGCCGTCCCTTTTAGAACGCGGTACAAATGCCCCCAGCCATCATCAAAGTTCTGCTTAAACTGATTGGCCAGCCTCTGTTTGTATTGGCTAATAAGCCTGCCTAACAAATTGCCCATAACGCTTACACCTTCAAATTTACAAATGAGTATAAATTATGTATATAAAATACAGGCTTTTGTCAAGAAAACGGGGCCTTGCGGCCCCGTTCTTTAACCATTTTGTCTCTTAAGCAGCGGCTTTGTATTCGATAGACTCAGCCGACAGTGCCTTTTGGTAGGATGGGCGGGCACTCACCGATGCGAGCAACGCCTTTGTTTTGGGACCAAATTTATAAGCAACAGGATTCCAGTTGGCGATCGTGGCAATCAGGAAATCACCGCAGGTAATTTCGGAACCACACAGATACGTACCGCCGGATTTTTCCAGTTCGGCTTCAACGTAATTCCACAAATCCTGAATTTGCGAACGGGCCGTTTTCAATGCCTCGTCACGAACAGCTTCAGGTAGATACGTATTGAGCCAGAAAGTGCGGCCATAAGCAGGGTGAAGTGTGGAATTGGCGAACATCAGCCACTGCAACGCCTTGGCGCGCTCATGACCAGTTTTGGGGAGGAGCTTGCCCTCCTTATCGCACAAATAGGCTACTATAGCCGCGCCTTCCCCTACGCCCTTGCCGTCTTCAGTAATAAACGGCGCATTTGCGCGCGGGTTCATCTTTTTAAAGGTAGTGGATTTGAGTCCGTTTTCACCTTCGGTCTTGTCCATGATATGGACATTCGGGGCTAAGCCCAGTTCGTTCATAACGGCGTGAATGGCCATCGAACAGGATCCGGCCAGCGTGTAAAGTTCATAAGACATACGTGATTGCTCCATAAGAGAGGTTGATGCCCAAAGACTTGAGGCCGCTACTCGGAATATCAAGCCCCTCCCCGACATTGAATTTTTATTGTTGCACAGCCATATGACTTCATCATATAAGAGCATAGACGCAGGGAACATATCAGGAACATGCTGACAAAAATATCGGTGCGCGGTGCGCGCGAGCACAATCTCAAAAACGTGAATGTCGACATTCCGCGCGACAAGCTGGTCGTGATTACAGGACTTTCCGGCTCGGGCAAATCCTCCCTCGCCTTCGATACGATTTATGCCGAAGGGCAACGCCGCTATGTGGAATCCCTGTCCGCCTATGCCCGCCAGTTTCTGGAAATGATGCAAAAACCGGATGTCGATTCAATCGAAGGCTTGTCGCCGGCTATTTCCATCGAGCAGAAAACGACATCGAAAAATCCGCGCTCGACCGTCGGCACAGTCACGGAAATTCACGACTATATGCGCCTTCTTTGGGCGCGTGTCGGCATTCCGTATTCGCCCGCGACCGGCCTGCCGATTGAATCGCAGAGCGCCTCGCAAATCGTGGACCGCATCATGCAAATGCCCGAAGGCACGAAACTGATGATCCTCGCCCCCACCGCGCGCGGACGTAAAGGCGAATACAAAAAGGAATTCAAGGAGTATCAGGCCAAAGGCTTTCAGCGCGTCAAGGTGGACGGGACCGTTTATGAAATAGACGAAGCGCCGCAGCTCGACAAGAAATACAAACACGACATTTCCGTCGTGGTGGACCGCATCGTTGTCCGCTCCGATCTCGGCAACCGTTTGGCGGATTCCGTGGAAACCGCGTTGCGGCTTGCCGACGGGCTCGTGATCGCCGAAGAAGCCGACAGCGGCAAGGAGCATTTGTTCTCCGAAAAATTCGCCTGCCCTGTATCCGGATTCACCATTCCTGAAATAGAACCACGCCTTTTCTCCTTCAACTCACCGCACGGTGCCTGCCCCGCCTGCGATGGACTCGGTGAAGTTTTAAGCATGGATGAACAACTTATCATTCCCGATCCCTCGCTTTCTATCGATGATGGAGCGGTTGCCCCTTGGTCTAAAAATTTCTCACGCTATTACATGCAAACGCTCGAAGCCGTGGTCAAAGCCATGGGGGGCAAGATGAACACGCCCTGGAGCAAGCTGAAGGAAGATGTCCGCAACGCCGTCCTGTACGGTACGGAAGACGACATCACCTTTACCTATGATGATGGCTCGCGCTCCTATAAAACAACAAAACCATTCGAAGGCGTCATCCCCAACCTCGAGCGTCGCCTTGTGGAAACAGATTCCCAATCCGCCCGTGATGATCTTGCGCATTACCAAGCTTCGACGCCATGCGAAGATTGCAAGGGCTACCGTCTGAAGCCAGAAGCGCTTTCGGTTAAAATCGGCATGAAACACATCGGCGAGGCTTCGGAAATGAGCATCGAAGACGCGCATGCATGGTTTGGTAGCATCCATAAAAAACTCGACAAGCAACGCCTTGAAATTGCCGTACGCATACTCAAAGAGATCAATGACCGCTTGAATTTCCTTATGAATGTCGGTCTTGATTATCTCACCCTGTCACGCGGATCCGCCACGCTGTCTGGAGGAGAGTCCCAGCGTATTCGTTTAGCATCACAAATTGGCTCAGGCCTTACGGGCGTTTTGTACGTTCTTGATGAGCCCAGCATAGGCCTGCACCAAAAAGACAACCACCGTCTTTTAGAAACACTCAAACATCTCCGTGACATAGGCAACACGGTGCTTGTCGTCGAACACGACGAAGACGCCATCCGTCTTGCCGACTATCTTATCGACATGGGGCCCGGCGCGGGCGTACATGGCGGCGAAGTGATAGCCGAAGGAACACCGGCGCAAGTCTTCAAAAGCAAAAAAAGTCTGACAGCGCGCTATATGACAGGTGAACTCGAAGTCCCTGTACCACGCGCGCGTCGGAAAGGGAAAAAAGGACAATCACTTAAACTGACAGGCGCGACCGGAAACAATTTGAAAAATGTCTCTGCAGAAATTCCGCTTGGCACCTTTACCTGCGTGACCGGTGTTTCCGGCTCAGGCAAATCTACGTTTACCATTGATACCCTCTATCGTGCAGTCTCCCACCAATTGATGGGGAGCCACGAACGCCCGCTTCCTTATAAAAAACTCGAAGGGCTTGAACACCTCGATAAGGTCATCGACATCGACCAGTCCCCCATTGGACGCACGCCGCGGTCAAACCCCGCAACCTACACAGGCGCATTTACACCGATCCGCGAATGGTTTGCGGGCTTGCCCGAAGCCAAGGCGCGCGGCTACGGCCCCGGCCGCTTCTCGTTCAACGTCAAGGGCGGGCGTTGCGAAAAATGCGAAGGCGACGGCGTTATAAAGATTGAAATGCATTTCCTGCCCGATGTTTACGTTACGTGCGAGACCTGCAAAGGCAAACGCTACAACCGCGAAACGCTTGAAGTAAAATTCAAGGATAAATCCATCGCGGATGTACTTGATATGACCATTGAAGATGCGACAGAATTTTTCAAAGCCGTCCCCACTATCCGCAAAACGATGGAAACGCTTTGCGAGGTTGGCCTTGGTTACATAAAGGTTGGCCAGCCAGCAACAACTCTCTCCGGTGGCGAAGCGCAACGTGTAAAACTATCCAAGGAGCTTTCGAAGCGCTCTACGGGAAAAACGCTTTATATTTTGGATGAACCAACCACCGGCCTTCATTTCGAAGACGTTCGTAAATTGATGGAAGTTCTTCATACGCTGGTTGATCAAGGCAATACTTGTGTTGTCATCGAACACAATCTTGAAGTCATCAAAACAGCGGACTGGATTATAGATATAGGACCTGACGGCGGTCATAAAGGCGGTACGATACTGGCTACAGGCACACCAGAAGAAATCGTCAAAGTTAAACAAAGCTACACGAGCGAATATCTCAAACCGATCTTGGGTAAAAAATCATCGCCCAAAATTGCGGCAGAATAATCAAGGCAATTTCAGAAAGGAACTTTTGTGGGCGCCGCGTACATAGCTGATTTCCAGTTGCGGCATTTTTTTAGGCACAGCATGGGCTTTGACTTCAATGCCTAACTGACACGCTTGTACAAATCTTTTCTCCAACCACTTGCCCTTATATGGCGCTACAAATTTTGGAACGTACGTTTCTCCAGGTTTGACTTCGATCGTCTTGAACCGTACGGGATCTTGTAGGCTGAAAAGCTCGTCCAAGGGATTCTGGCTACCTCTGCAGTTTTTCAAATCTGCCGGCAATGCTTTACGGACTTCATCTGCCCTGTATGTCTGGTATTGTGCTGACATATAAAAATCCGGGAATGAGTAGGCTTCCTGCCGCACGCTTTGTGCACAGGCTCCAACTCCTAAACCAAGTAATAAAATTACGCAAAAAAGAGCTTTATTCATAATAACCGGACACAACTATGTCTTTGCATTATAGCACGAACACGTTGTTTACACAGGGAAAATAAGTTTTTTGTTGCATCGCATTATGCATTACACACAAAAAAAATTCCCAATGCAGGTTCCAAATCAAGAAAAAACCCCTCCGCAGGGAAAGCGGAAGGGCTGTTGGGAATAATACGCTGACGCATTTAGCGATGGCCACGCCCTCTGTTGTCGTCCCTATCGTGGCGATCCCAGTGTTTGTTGCCACGCCAGCCGTAATTGTAGTGTTTGTCATACCCGCGGCGGTTGTTATTGCTGTACCACACGAACAACGGTGCTGGTTGTGTTCGATAGTAACTGGGGGCACGCTCGTAATAAACGACACGCGGCGGCACGACATAGCGATTATTGTCATTCACGATATAGGTGACGTTTTCTCCCTGATAGGGCACGTTGTTATTAAGCCCCTCTCCTACAATCATCCAACTGCCGTCAGGTTGCAGGCAGGCTGTGCCATAGGCGTCCTGTACGCGGTTTCCGACCGTAACGGTGCGGGTGTATTCGCGGCAATAATCATTGGCATACGCCTTGGCCTCTCCTGCAGTCAGTGTTATGGCGGCAAGCGAAAGGGCAATACCCATCAAGGCTTTGGGAAATCTGGTAAGCATGGACTTTTTCT
>QFQB01000158.1 GCA_003241475.1 Micavibrio aeruginosavorus | reverse complement strand
GCAACGAAGATATCCGTATCCGCCACGAAGTTTGCCGTCTGCGGCATCAATTGCATCAGCCCCGTCGCACCGGAAGATTTATTCTCAGCGGACGCATTGAAACGCGATTCCTGACGCACGATCGCATGGAGCAAGGCGCGGTCGATGCGGAAGCCCTGATTGGGGCTCCACGGCATGGACGGATAAAGCGCCGCGTCATAAGCATCCCCAGCCTTGTGGCCAACAGCATGGGCCAACTGCATGGTCAAAGACGGCAGACGGCGTTCATAAGCATAGGCAAGAAGCGCCTTTTTGCGGGCGCCATCGCCCTTCACATACAGAGCCTTAATTTCATCTTCGGCCAGCGGCACTTCCCCAGCGGCCAGCAGTTTTTCAGCGCGCTGTCCTGCGGGCGTTTCAAGAATTTCTTTTTCCTGCGCGGAAGACAACTCCGGTGTTTCCCAGTTCATGTCCGCATTCTTGCCAAGAGCCGCCACCGCCAGCAGACCATAGAAGGTGCGCGGATAATCGGCGGCTTTTTTCAGCCATTGCGTCTGGCGGCGACCATGCCCCGCTTTTTCATGGGCGCGGGCAGCCCAATAGGAAGCCGCCGCAACCATCGAGCCGGTCGAGTAAGGCGAGTTTGCTGCCGCTTCGAAAGAGGATGCGGCCTGCGACCAGCGGCCCTGCTGCCATTTGGCCAAACCATGGACCCAACCGGCCAGCGGCGCTTTGCCGTGACTGCCGTTCAGGGCTTGGGCGGCAAACCGCTCGGCTTCATCGACCTTGCCAGCATAAAGATAGCCCGAGGCGATGATGGCGCGGATGCGATCTTTTTCAACATCGTCCAGGTAGATGGCGGCTTCGCTTTCGTTGAAGAGGCGTAAGGCCGCGGACGGTTCATATTGTTGGACCGAGCGGCGGATCTGGCGGATCATGTCCTTGGCCATACCGTTCTGTGCAGGCGTGCGCTTGATATCTGGATCGTAACTCTTGGCTTCCATCCCCTGTTCGCCCAGTTCTTCGATGGCGGATGGCGCGTAGGAAGCTTTGGTTAGAACGCCGTCATGGCCGCTTGGCACCCGAGCCAGCGCAAGGCGGGCGATACGCACTGCTTCGGGGTGATCGGCATAACGAGCCAACCAGTCGGACAGTTCTACGAAGTTCGCCTTGTAATTAGCATGAAGAAAACGCTGGGCCAGAACATGCCCCATTAGGGTCTGGTCTTTGACTTTCACGATCAAGGCATCCGCCTCGGTCATCGATCCGGAAGCCTGAAGGCGGAAAATGTCGCGGTAAAGGTCCATTTCAGGTCCGGCAAACGGGGAACGATACGTATGCTCGTCATTCAACAAAGCGTTAGAGCGTGTTTGCGGCGTATAAGCTGATAAGGAAATAGATCCGTTCTGGATGAGCGCCGCCACGTCCGGCTTGCGCGGCGGTACAGGAATGGAAGACCCCGACACACCAACCAGAGAAGAGACGCCGATGATGAGGACCATTGGACCTGCAAGTAAGAGACAGGGTACACGGCCATACGTCATCAGCACTGCGGGTTTAAAGTTCAGGAAGTGCAGGCCCGCGGCAACACAACCCTTTAATCGAGACATTGTTAACTCTATCTTCAGATTTAGGCTGGTTAGATAAGCGGTTTTCCGCGTCGCGTCAACACGATTAGACAAAAATAAGCATTATCAATGACTTAATAGGCCATTTTATCAAAATACATAACCACAAAATCGCTTTTTGGCTAATTTTGTTTCAATCGGGCTTGGAGCATCAGCATGTCCGCCCAGACCTGTTTTTTGTGGGATGGCGTGCGCAAAAGATAAGCCGGATGGTACGTGGCAATGGCTGGCACTGGGGAAGCATCTTGTGCGATGCCTTGCGTGATCGGCATGTAGTCATGAAACTTGCCACGCAATTTGGAGATGCTATCGCCGCTTCCGAGAAGGCCTTTGGCTGATACTCCGCCACAAAGAATAAGGATCTGCGGTTTTACCAGCGCGATGTGCCGCTCGATAAACGGCAATGACACATCGATTTCGGCAGGACTGGGAGTCCGGTTGCCCGGCGGACGCCAGTTGATGATGTTCGAGATATAAACGGCCTTGGCCGGATCTTCGTCCGTCCGCGACAAGCCGATGGAAGCCAGAATTTTGTCGAGCAACTGGCCACTTTGGCCGACGAACGGCTTACCCTGGCGGTCTTCGTCCGCTCCCGGCGCTTCGCCGACCAGCATGATACGGGCGGCGGAATTGCCATCGGCAAAGACCATGTTGGTGGCCGTCTTGCGAATAGCCAGACCGTCAAAGCCAGCAATAGCGGCGGCCAGTTCTTCAAGCGTATTGCAGGAAGCGGCCAATTTTTGCGCCTCCACCCTCGCCTGTGCGGTGCCGAGCAGATCGCCAGCGCTTTCATTGGCGGGCGGCGGCATGTCGATCCGGCTCTTTTTGGGGGAGGCTTGATCGGCAGGTTCTTCGCGTAAGGATTTCAGGATATCCGCCGTCCCTGCCGTTCGGTCCACTGGAAAGGTGGACAGAGCTTCGTCGGCCCCGACATCAAGATGCCATTCCAGTGCGGAGATCAGCGGATTTTTTACCTGTGCAGTCATTGGCCCCGGGCTGTTGAAATGATACCTTATATATATAAGTGTTCTTTTAGACTTATCCGCTACCATAATAAAGACCCAAGACAGCCAAGGAGCCTTATTTCCCCATGACAGATCCGATCCGCCCCGACCGTGATGTGATGGACTATGACGTGGTGATTGTGGGGGGCGGCCCATCCGGCCTTTCCTGCGCCATCCGCCTGAAGCAACTCGATGCGAATTTGAGCCTCTGCGTTCTCGAAAAAGGTTCGGAAGTGGGAGCGCATCTTTTGTCCGGCGCAGCGTTCGAAACCCGAGCGCTGGACGAGTTGATCCCCGACTGGAAAAAGCGCGGCGCACCGCTTAATACCGAATGCAAGGAAGACCGTTTTGTATTTTTAACCAAGAGCTTGGCAATCGCTCTTCCCAATCCGCCTCAGATGAACAATCACGGCAATTATATCATCAGCCTTGGCGAACTGGGCCGCTGGCTGGCCGATCAGGCACAAGAGCTGGGCGTGGAAATCTTCCCCGGCTTTGCCGCCGCCGAGACACTTTATAACGATAAAGGCGAAGTGGTCGGCGTTGCTACCGGCGATATGGGCATCGGCAAGGATGGCGAAAAGCGCGCCGACTTTACGCCCGGCGTCGAGATACACGCAAAACAGACAGTGTTTGCAGAAGGTTGTCACGG
Organism: Micavibrio aeruginosavorus; assembly: GCA_003241475.1. Classification (GTDB taxonomy): domain Bacteria; phylum Pseudomonadota; class Alphaproteobacteria; order Micavibrionales; family Micavibrionaceae; genus Micavibrio_A; species Micavibrio_A aeruginosavorus_A. The sequence goes on along the minus strand of QFQB01000158.1, from coordinate 178 downwards.
ATCACTTACCAAAAAACTGATCGAGAAATTCAACTTGCGCAAAGACAAAGACCCACAAACCTATGGCCTTGGCGTGAAGGAAATCTGGGAGATCAAACCGGAAAAATTCAAAAAGGGCCTAACAATGCATACGCTCGGTTGGCCATTGGATTCAAAAACTTACGGCGGGTCATGGATG
>QFQB01000038.1 GCA_003241475.1 Micavibrio aeruginosavorus | reverse complement strand
GTTGGTAAAGCTCGCCAGCGCCCATTCCATCATGCGCGTAGATTCCTGCGCGCGCTCGTTCATGGAGGCCATGCCGTTCAAGACCATGACAACGCGGCGGTCGCCGCGCACGGCAGAGCCCATCAAGCCGTAGCCTGCGTCTTCGGTGTGTCCCGTCTTGATGCCGTCCGCGCCGATGTTTTTATACAGGAGCGGATTGCGGTTGCCCTGCTTGATGTTGTTGTAGGTGTAGTCAATTTCGGAATCGTAATGGTAATGTGTCGGGTGATCGTGAATCAGGGCGCGTCCCAAAAGAGCGAGATCATGCGCCGTCGAATAATGATCGGGATCAGGCCAGCCGGACGCATTCATGAAATGGCTGTCTTTCATGCCGAGTTCCTGCGCCTTGCGGTTCATAGCTTCGACGAACTGGTCTTCGGTTCCCGCCACGCCTTCGGCTAGAACGATGGTGGCATCGTTTCCGGACTGGATCAGCATGCCGCGGATCAGGTCTTCAACCTTGACCATGCCGCCCAACGGCACGAACATTTTGGAGCCTTGCATGCGCCATGCCTTTTCGCTGACGGGGAATTCCTGATCCAGCGTAATTTTGCCAGAGTCCAAGGCATCGAACACAATGTAGCCTGTCAGGGTTTTCGACATGGAGGATGTCGGCATCCGTTCGTTTTCGTTTTTAGCGTAAAGAACTTGCCCTGTATCGTAATCGATGATGTAGGCTTGTTTTGCGAGTGTCTCGACGGCGTTGGCGGGAAGGCCAAACGTGACGTAGGCAAAGAAGAAAACAAGCGGGAAAAGCAAATTATTGCGCATAAAAACGAACCGTAAAAATTCAGGTGAGCCAGAGCGGTATGAAAACAGGGAATGGCCCGCCGCGCAAGCCTTCCGCTCCGATTTTTATGATTTTTAGGCGGGTTTTAATCGACCACGATCAAGGCGTTGTTTACACCGCCCAAAAGCACCTGATTCAAGGCGGCATCCGCCTGTGGTACAGCGGCAAACGGACCGAGACGCACGCGATAGAAGCTACGTCCGTTTACCGTCGTCGGATAAACTTTTGCGTTGCCGTAGGATGTCAGGCGTGTGGCCAATTTTTGGGCGTTCGCCTGATCGCTGAACGCGCCAGCCTGAACAAAGATATTTGAGGAAGATGCCACCACCGGCTGCTGCGTTACGACCGGATTGGGCATAAACCGCCCGTCATTGGCGATGTGGCCCTGCACAGGCGCCAAGCGAGACGGTTCAAGCGGCACGGCTTCCACAGAAGCGACTTGCGTCGCGCCCATGGTGTCTTCTGGCGCTGTGGTCTGGACGGCAATCGCCGTCGGCGTCGGATAGAGCGTTACAGGCATATTCGGCTGGGCGGGACGCGGGTTGCCGTTCAAAGCAATTTCATAACCGCGCGTATCTTTGCCAGCGCGCGCATCTTCAGCAATGCGGCGCGATTCCGCCGGAAGCGTCTCAACGCGGACTTTGGCCGTGCCTTTGCCTTTCATGGCCAAAAGCTCGGCGGCTTTGGAAGAGACATCGATGATGCGTCCGCGCGCATAGGGTCCGCGATCATTCACCCGCACGACAACGGAGCGTCCGTTTTCAAGATTGGTGACGCGCACGAGCGAGGGCATCTGCAATGTGCGGTGAGCGGCCGTCAGCTCGTTCTGATCATATTGTTCGCCGTTCGCTGTTGATTTGGAATGAAATCCCGGACCGTACCACGAGGCGATTCCCGTTTCGGAATAATTGAAATTTTCCTGCGGGTAATATTCCTGTCCGTCGATCAGGTACGGGTTCCCTACTTTATACCCGCCCTGTGAACGGTTATCGCGGGTTACATTTTTTGCAAGGTTGGCACCAAATTGTGTTTCGGCGCACGCCGTCAGCAACAACACGGAAAACAAAGCGGCAATAAGAGAAAAAATTTTCATGAACTGATTATTTGGCGAGGGCGTCAGCCAGAAGCCCGACAGAGGTTGCAAAATAGGTGGAACGGTTCCACGACATGATGGTCTGGTAGTTACCATAGACGATATAGGCTTCGCCGCCAATCCCGTCGGGCGCAACGACGGATGCTTTCATATCGTCGGACGGCAGCGCCGCTCCGGAGCTATCCTTTATACCCATGTTTTTCCAATGGGACAAAGGCTTGGTGATTTTAGGACCGATTTGGTCGGCAGGGAAGTTTGCCGGAAGCGATACGCGGCGTCCCCATCTTTGTCCGCATGCCCAGCCGCTTTTATGGAGGTAATTCGCTGTCGAGGCGAAGACATCGATTCGCGTGTTCCAGATGTCTTTGTGGCCGTCTCCATTTGCATCCACGGCGAAATTAAAGAAACTGGACGGCATGAATTGATTTTGTCCCATCGCGCCCGCCCACGAGCCTTTCATCGCTGCAGGCGTTATGTGCCCTTCATCGATAATCTTCAAGGCTTTGAGCAATTCGGATTTGAAGAAAGATGCGCGTCGCCCTTCCCATGCCAGCGTGGCAAGAGAATCTATGACTTTGAAGCCGCCTGTGTTGGTGCCAAAATTGGTTTCTATGCCCCAGAGCGCTACGACATATTGCGGCGCGACGCAGGTTTTCTCCTCTACCCATTTCAGTTCGTTCCAGTGTTGCGATAAAAGTGCGCGGCCTTTGGCAATGCGGTCCGGATTGACCACGTTTTTCTTGTACTGTGAAAAGGTGATTTTTTTCTCCGGCTGTTTTTGATCGAGGGCAATGACTTTCGGGAGCGGTTGCAAGTTTGTCAGGGTTGCGTCAATTGTCGCTTGGGAAATGCCGGACTGCCGCGCTTCCACACGAAATTCTTTCAGCCATGCGGCGAAATCCTTTGTGGTTGTTTGGGCGTGGGCCGAGGTCGTAGCCGCGGCAACGCACAAGAACAAGAAGGAAAGTCTGCTAATCAGGCGCATAATTGATCTCCAATGGGGTCAGAGGCAGAATTTGTGCTGTTTTTCCGGTGAAATAATAGGCGATGCTACCGAGCAATTCCTTTGTCGCCAAAGATAATGCGTAAAAATTACCTGTTACGCTGGGCAGTGACTTAAAAAATGGCCCATCGGGATGGATTTTGCGGTCGCATTCATAGGGAATGACAGACCAATCCAGTTTTGTGAAAATACCGACAGAACGTGGCATATGATAGGCGGACGTGGCAAGAACCCAGTTTTCACCAGCTTTGGGCTGCATCATTTTTTTGGTGTAATAGGCATTTTCATAGGTGTTGCGTGATTTTTCTTCATAGAAAATTTTGCGTCCGCCCAAACCCGCAAGGGCAAAAAATTTGCGGGCATCTTCGCTTTCCATCGCTTGCGGATTCATGATGTCGCCTGCTCCGCCGCTGTAAACCAGTTTGGCTTCGGGATGCTGTTTGGCAATATCTATGAAGCATAATACGCGTCCTATCTGCCCATTCGCGGCAATCTGCCCCGTAGCGGCCGTCATGTAGGCTTCGAAGGCGCCGCCAAGCACGATGATGCCGTCGATTTTGAGCGGGAGTGTCGATGGCGTTGGGTATTGGCGTTCAAGAGTGTAAAGCAACAACGGGCCGATAGGGAGGAAGCCGAACAACAAAATAGCTATCAGGGCGGCGGACATAATCCTCTGCCCCGCCTTTTTCCAGCGCAAGCGGACCAGAAGCCCCAGCAAGCCCAGAAGGCACAAGGCGTTGAGCGGTTGCGCCATGCTCCAGAAAAGTTTCGAAAGCCCAAAGAACATGTTGGAATATTTAGCAGATTACGCTTGCGGCCCCAAGCGCAGATCGTCTATGGTGCACAGGATTTCATAACCGTGCGGAAGAGTGGCAGAGCGGTTGAATGCACCGGTCTTGAAAACCGGCGAGGATGCAAGTCCTCCGTGAGTTCGAATCTCACCTCTTCCGCCATTTTTGTTGCAACAGTTTTTGCTAAACCCGATTTTTAAAGACAGGGGTGTTTGGACTACTTTTTATTCCAGGGGGCTTTTGTAAGCAATGCGGCAAGACCGCACCAGCCCGAGATGCCCGCAAATGTAAGGGCCGCTCCCAAAAACCCTGATACAGTAAAGCCCCATGCTTGACCACTAAATCCGACGAGCGTAGTTGTCACCAGAGCAAGTCCAACGATGATTTGCACTTGCCTAAAGATGGAGATTTTGGAGTTGGCGGAAAGAACGACAGGATACCCTGCAACTTTCCAAGAATTAATTCCGCCCTCGATGTTATAGACGGAACAAGTTGCATTCTTTTTTTGCATCAGAGCGCAAGCCTGTTCTCCACGTTTTCCTCGAAAACAATGAAATATAATTTTACGATCAATGGGGATTTGCATTTGCTCAATCAGGTTGGAAACACCAGCGAGTGGTAAGGATATAGCATAGGCAATATGTTCTGCCTTAAACTCATCCGGCTCACGAACGTCAATCAATATAGCTTCTCCTGAAGCTAGCCATGTATGTGCCTGTTGCGGCGAAATGTTATTGTGTTCCATTATGATTTATGTCCCTTCTTCTTGCAATAATGTTCATACATTATGCCCATGATCTCCAACGCCATTGAGTCTGTAATAAAATAGTAAAGCGTTCTATGTTCACGTCGGAAGGAAACTATTCCCTCCTCCTTTAATTTGTTTAGATGCTGAGACATAGATGTTTGGGCTAGGCCTGTCCCCTTTATAATTTGAGTAACGCTTTTCTCTCCGTCTGCTAGTTGGCACAATATGCGCAAGCGGTGCGGACTGGCTAAACCAGCCAGAAAAGCGGCCGCTTTTTCCGCATTGTTATCCATTTGTTTCATTTTGTTTGGTGGCATGTATCAACCTCTTGACAATACATATATATGTAATATTATAAATAAGTGTATTAAAAAATAAAAGGCAAATTTATGGTCAAAGATTACAAGAAGATCACAAGCGATATTTCTGAATATACGGCGCAACTCAAACAAACGTCGCCTGAAACGATGGGCGGATTTTATGCCATGGCTAAGGCGGCTACGGCAGATGGCGCTCTGGATAAAAGGACAAAGGAATTCATAGCTTTGGCTATTGGTGTTACACAGCGTTGTGATGGCTGTATCGGTTTCCACGCCAAGGCGCTGAAAGATTTAGGGGCAACACGTGAAGAAATATCAGATGTGTTGTCTATGTGCGTTTATATGGGCGGCGGGCCCGCTTTGATGTATGCGGCAGATGCTTTACGCGCTTTTGATCAGTTTAATGGTGTCGTTGTGTAAAGTTAAGCTTCTACGCTTAAGTTGTGTTATCTCTTCTGCTCATGCTTTTGTGTTTTTATAGACCTTTAAGATATTTTGCCGCATACTTAGCAGATGAATAATACGTCTCCTCTACCATTCAAGACATCCTTCACCAATCTTATGGGGTGCGATTTCCCCATTATTGCGGCCCCCATGTTTCTTGTCAGTAATGAAGCCATGGTGACTGAAGCGTCGAATGCAGGTGGTGTGGGTGCGGCCCCTTCTCTCAACTGGCGCTCGACGGAGCAGTTCGGCGCGGCGCTGGATAAAATCCGCGCGGGAACGAACCGTCCCTATGGCGTTAACCTGATCGTCAACAAAAGCAATCTTCGTGCGGAGCAGGATCTGGAGACTATTAGGCAACATCAGGTGCCTATGGTTATTACATCGCTTGGAAATCCCAAAGCTGTGATCGAGGCAGTCCATTCTTACGGCGGCAAGGTGTTTTGCGATGTTGTCGATTTGAAATATGCGCAGAAGGTTCAGGATTTGGGTGCGGATGGAGTTATCGCTGTATCGTCAGGTGCCGGCGGACATGCCGGGCCTGTGTCGCCCATGGTTCTTATCCCTTATCTAAAACAACATTTAAAAATTCCTGTCGTCGCGGCGGGCGGCATCGCAACCGGAAAGCAGATTCTGGCGGCGATTATTCTCGGGGCTGATGCCGTACAAATCGGAACGCGATTTATCGCGACAGCCGAGGCCGGCGTTTCGCAAGACTACAAAAATGCCGTATTAAAGGCCGAGCCGGAGGATATTGTTCTTACAAAACGAATTTCAGGCACGCCAGCGGCTGTAATCAACACGCCCTTTATTCAAAAGATGGGATTGGAGCTACCGCCGATCGAGGCTTTTTTGCGCAAGCATCCCCTTACCGCGAAATACGCGAAATTGCTCAGATACATGCAAGGAACAAAGTCTCTGGAAGCCGCCGCGCAATCAGTAACATGGAAGACAGTATGGAGCGCGGGACAAGGCGTAGGCCTTATCCATGACATCCGGCCTACGGCAGATGTTATGAGACAGCTTATGACAGAATTTTGGGAGGCGCGTAATGCCGTTTGATCCATTTTCTTCCATTGCGAGTTTGGAAAAGAAGAACCCAAAGCTTGGCCATTGGGTTGCCATGACCTTCTTGTCTTTTTTGTCTCCTTTCAATGCGCATCTGGGCGGCAAAATGCTGGAATGGAGCGACAACCGCTGCGTTATCGCCGTCAAACGCAAACGTGGCGTCCGCAACCATGTGGGAAGCATTCATGCCGGCGCGCTCTTTACGCTTGGAGAAACATGCGCAGGATTGATCATTATCCGGAATTTTCCGTTTGGGAAATTTCGCCCCTTAATGTCGGATGTGAGCGTTGATTACGCCAAACAGGCGCGTGGAGACGTGACAGGCGAATGCGTTATCCTGCCGGAAACGATTAAGGCGATGATGGAAACGATAAATGCCGGCGAAGTACCGCGTGTTGAAGTTGTCACGGAAATATACGACAAAGATCGCCTGCTTATAGCCACGGCCACGACGGTCTGGCAGGTTAAAAAATGGGATTTGGTGAAAAGCCAAAAACTTTAGAAGCGGAATTTTTGCCTCATTGTTGGTATGAATAATTCAATTCCATCTAGTGAAATGTGATCGTCGTCGTAATAGACGGGCGTTTTTCCGTCGGCTACGAGGCACCTTTCTCCTTTGCATAGAATGCTATCCGGGAAATATACGGGATATTTCTTAGATATTTTTTTAAAAACGTTTATCGCCTCTTGCGGCTCTGCCAAGGCCAGCGCTTTCGGCTTTGGCTCGCATGGGAAAGAATCTGTATCATTGAATGCCTGCCTACGTGACAGACATCGGGGAACATTAAATGCCGCCAAAGGCGTGGGCGCTATGAAGTAAACTTTCCTGCCTGACTTTTGAATTGTTTCCGCAATTTCTTTGAGCGCCTCATAGAATGTTTGTTCTGTGCGGATTCCGCTGTGCGTTATAGTCTTTTCCGGACCGCCCCATCTGGCGTGAAGCACGACATAGCCTATGGACGGCGTGTTTAGAATAAAATCCAGCACATCTTTGTTGAAAATTTTGCAGGATTCGTAGTTTCTGGTTTTCCATTCATAATCGTCCGGCAATGGCGGACAGCTACTTTTTGTTGCTTGGATGCCCTTTATGCGGCGTTCCGAAAGAATTTTCGATATCGCCGGAGACATGCTGTCCGCATGAGAATCTCCCCATATAATCACTGAAATTTCAGGCGAAGACAGATCGCCGATCATGCAGTCATTCCCTTTATTTTGAGTGAACCCTTCCTGACTATGGCATTTTTTTCTTAGAGGATTTATGCGCTTTGAGGAATTTTCCAATGCAAGCGTCTGGGCGTCGTATCTTTGCGGCCATCCCTTGGAGAAATACAAAAATCCCCCTGTCCCAGATAAAAGTAATACAAAAGCCGTCGCAAGTATAAAGATTTTCTTTTGCGTTAAAAATGCAGGATTGCGAAAGGGCGTTTCGATAAAGCGCCACGTTGCGATTGACAATAAAAATGTAGCCAAGAATGCCAAAGCGTAATTGCTATAGGAGATATTATCCCCATAGCGGTATCGAAGCATTGCCAGCAAGGGCCAATGCCAAAGATAGAGCGAGTATGAAATTTTTCCTGTAAAGACGAAAATTCTCGTTGAAAGGATTTTTCCAATAAAGCTTTGTCCAAATGGCGAAATAATAATTAAAGCGGCGCCTAGGCATGGTAGCAAGGCATGCACACCAGGGAATTTTGTTGAATTGCTGTAACCTAATACTGCAATCGAGATAAGAATTATACCTATGAGAGAGGATGCATTTGCACTGCTTTTTTTTGGTGAAAAATGTCCGTTGAAAAAGGACAAGGATGATCCTAACAATAATTCCCACGCTCTTGAGGGTAGCAGAAAGAAGCTCATAGGGGGGCGTTCCGCGAGCAAGAATTCCGCAAGAGAAATGGAAACAATGCCAACTACTATCATTGTCGGTAGAAGCGCTTTACGGGGAAAAAATTTCCACATCCAGAATATAAACAAAGGAAACAGCAAATAAAACTGCTCTTCAACGCCTAAGGACCATGTGTGTAAAAACGGCTTTTCCTCCGCAGCCGTCGAGAAATATCCCGTGTTTCTCCAGAAATATATATTCGAGATGGACGCCATGGAGGCTACTAGGCTGGCGCCGATGTCTTCTAGATCATTTGGTAAAAATATAATGCAGGAAATAATAGCGGCTACAAATGAAACTATAATCAGCGCTGGGAGTATGCGTCTTATTCTTCGTTCGTAGAATTTTAAGAAGGAAAAGCGGCTTAATTCGAGGTCTTCTTTTATAATGGACGTTATTAAGTAGCCTGAAATGACAAAAAATATGTCTACGCCAATAAATCCGCCTGAAAAATATGGAATTCCAAAATGATATAATATTACGGACATAACTGCTACGGCGCGCAATCCGTCTATTTCAGATTTATATTTCATTTTAATTTCTTGCTGGTTTCTTCAATCAGGATTTCCCATGCGGCCATGGTTTGAGCCAAACCAAATTTTTCTACACTCTGCGGCCCGTTGCGGCCATAGGATTCACGTAGCGATGATGACGCCATTAGTCTATCCATTGCATCTGACAGGCTGGAAACTCTGTCTTTACCATCAACGAGAAGGCCGTTGAATTCATGATGGATGATTTCGTTTGTGCCGATGCAGTCCGCAAAACCTATGCAGGGTATGGCGGCAGACAATGCTTCGGCAGTCGCGAGGCCAAAACTTTCATACAAAGAGGACGTTGCAAATATAGAAGCGTTTTCGTATTCGCTTTGCATATCCTTGTTGACACCGGGAAGGACAATTCTGTTTTCGAGTCCATAGTCCTGAATAATGGTTTCTAACTTCGGACGTAAATTTCCCTCGCCCACGATGCGCAACAACCACTCAGGATATTTTTCTGCTATTTTGGCAAAAGCGCGGATAAGAGTTTCCTGATCTTTTTGTTCGTTTAGCCGTCCGACATTCAGTATCACAGGTTTTCTTTTATTGGCAACTTCGACATAGAATTTAACGGGATTGGGAATAATTACGATTTTTGACTGCGTCAATGCCGGGTAGAGTTTTTTGACTTGGCTGGTCATAACGGTAATTTTTTCTACAAAAAAAGAGCTGAGCAAAAGAAGAAAAAATTCATGCGGCGTTTTTTTATAATGTTTTGGAATAATGTGTTCAGACGCAATGATTGGTATGCTCGTGCCAATAAGAGAGAAAGACAGCGGAACGAACATGCTGTGCATAAAGGCGATAACGATATCCGGCTTTTCACGGAGCATTTCGTGCCTCATGCGTAAAATGATTTTGAAAAAGGCAAAAAGGCCCATCGGCTTTTGCTGTTTTAGAATGCCGGTTTTTTTCCATTTTACACGTGAAGACAATGGATAAAAACTTTGCGCCTGCTCGTCGTCCATAGAATACAGCGTTACATTATTGCCGTTTTCGGCTATGCGGGATGCAACCTGACACAGAATGCTTTCTGCGCCGCCTGCAATATCCTGCAGTTTCTTGATTGCAAAGAAAACCTTCATTTCATGGATTCCAAAAAAAGATTTTCCCACATTGTGTATATAACCGATGGGTCGTATTGCGTCATATCGTTCCGCGCATTTTCTCCCATGATTTTTCGTGTTGTGTGATCTGTCATGGCTTTCTTAAGTGTCTCAGAGAGGGCTTTGTAGTCATGATCGTTTTGAGATTTCGCTAAATAGCCGTTGCGGCTGGGGTTTATCAGATCGCGTACTCCTGAACAGCTGTCTAGTCCCACGCAAGGCAATCCGTGCGCCATGGCTTCTGCAAGAGCATTGGGGAACCCCTCCCAGCGCGACGGCAGGCAAAATAAATGCGCCGAACAATATTGTTCAGAAACGGATTCCGTGGTGCCGGGAAGCAGTATTTGTTGCGTTAGTTTTTTGCTTTTAATGAGCGATTCAAGTTTAGCGCGATCTTCGCCTTCCCCGATAATTTTAAGGGTCCAATCGGGGAATTGCGCGGCGATCTCTGCAAAAGCTTTTACAAGAATTGCATAGTTCTTTTGAAAACCCAGCCGGCCGACCGACAAAAGTATTTTGTTGTCAATATTTGGGCCTTCCGGTTCGGCAACGCACTTTGCGGGATAGACAGGGTTTGAGATCACTCTGATTTTATGGCGCAGATAAGCCGGGTAGTCATTGGGATAGCTTTGGCATTGAACCGTAATGAATTTTGCGAGCCTGAATGACTGGAATACCAGATTTTTATGTTTTCCGGCCTGAATATATTGAAATCTGGACGCTGCGTTTCTTTCCGCTGCGATGACCGGAACATTCATAAAGGCTGTATAAAGCCGCATGGCAACAAACATGCCGTCTTGATAGCCGATAACGACATCGGGGCAAATATTCGAAACCAGTTTTCGTACGCGCATCATGCGCTGAATGCGGGCCATCCATGTGGCTCTTTTCTTAAAGCTTCCGGTGTCAATTTTATGCCATTCTATATTTTCATGGAGGGGAAAATAAGATGTCGCATTTGCATTGTCCCACGTCAGAAGGTGAACCTCGTGCCCTCTTCCAACCATTTCGTTCATGAGATCTACGGACGTTTTTTGAACGCCGCCTGCGATATTATCAAAGGCTCTATAAGCAAACAGCAATCGCATTCAGGCGGCTTTCTTTATCTTTAATTCATGAATAAATCGTCGTGATCCGGTTTGTAAAAACTGCCCTGTCCCCCATATAGGATGGCAAACAAAAAGAGCTATCAAGGCATAAAAGAAATGCGCCTTTTGACCGCTGAAGTGGCAATGGCGCATGTAAGCCCATTGCTTGGCGTAATGGTATCTCTTGTTTTTTAGGAGAAATTCTTTGTGTTTTTCTATGAGCATCAAGCGTGCCGCGTACGACGATTCCGGCTTTTTATCGTTGCCGGAAGTCGCGTACTGTACAAGAATTTTTTGGCCCGTGCCAATAAAATATCCTTTGGCTAACGCAAAGCGCACAGCGAAATCAATATCTTCTATGCGCCGAAAATCCGGATCAAACATGTCTATTTTGCAGAAAATATCTTTGCGCATCATGAAGGCGCATGCCGGAGTTCCTCCGTAAGATATGCCCTGCTCTTTTTTGTAAAAGAGAAGATAGCGCGCCATGGATTCTCCATGAGGAACAGGATCCGTTTCTCCCACGATCTTCATATCCACCTGGTGGCCGTTGGAATAAATGCGCATGCCGGAAGCAAAGCATGCGATCATCCTTGTCTGATATTTTTTTTCAGCCTCAAGGATGGTTTTATACTGGCATGTTACGCGGGAAGGTAGGCTCTTATCATCGTCATCGAAAATTACTATGAAATCGCCCTTGGCTTCCAGTATGGCGGCATTTCGCGCTCCTCCTGCTCCCAGATTTGCGGCAAGACGCATAAGGCGAATGCGGGAATCTTTTAAACAATGCTCTTCAATAACTTTTACCGATTGATCGGATGAGCAGTCGTCTACCACAATAATTTCAAGATTAGTCCAGTCCTGCGCCATCGCGCTTTCAATAGCGCGGGAGATCGTATCCTGCGCGTTGTAGCAAGCGATTATGACCGAAACCAAAGGCAAGGAATTATTCTCTTTCATGCCTCAGGTCCTGTAAAACTTTTTGAATACAGTATTGTTCTCCATATTCGGCAGCGCATGCAAAATTCTTTGAGCCGTCATGATAGGATGGCTCAAAGCCAAGGATGCCATTCGAACTACAAAACCTCTTGTTTTTCCAGACAGGTACAGAAATTTTGCTTCAACCCAGAGAAGATCAAAGTTTCCCCTCTTCTCGGCCGTCAGAAAATCCTGGTGTTTTTTATATATTTGCGTTGTGTACTGCGTTTCGTAAGATACGTGCTTGTCGCTTCCGTATGTCATGCTTTGTACGACAAGCGGGTCTTGTATAGCTATGAAATGTCCGCCGCCTAAGGCAAACCGCACTGAAAGTTCCATATCGCTGTTGCGCCGGAATATTTCATCGAATTTGTAGCGGCGATAAATTCCCAATCTAGCCATTTGAGAGCATGTCGCCATGGATCCTTTAACACCAGATATGGGTGCATTGAACAGAATGCTACGCGCCATATCTATCCCATGTGGCGCAATAGAGTTTTCTTTTTGCCCCATGGCTATTTCAATGCGTTGTGAGCCATCCGGATATTTTTGTAAGCGTGCAGTGTGGCACATAACATCAATATTTGTGCCATAAAGGCTCTCATAATCTTTTATTGCTTTTATTTGGCGTGAGATGCGCGAGGGCTCGCTTATGTCGTCGTCATCAAAAAAGGCAAGAAAATCCCCTGTTGCCATGTCAATAATGACATTGCGGGCGCCCGCTACGCCCGTGTTGTTTATGTTTCGATGTACGCGTATGATTGGATTTATTTCAGCTATGCGCTGAAGTTCATCCCCACTCCGGTCGGTGGAGGCATCATCAACAATAATAATTTCTTTAATAGGCCAGTCTTGAGCCAGCGCTGATTCAACTGCAATGGAGATGCTCTGCGCGGCATTAAAGCAGGTTATGCCAATGCTTACTTTTTCCATGCCATTTTTCTTTCGATGAGGCTCGGTGCGGCGATGCTGTATGCAATCCATCTATAGAATAAATTTTTGATTTTTTTCTTCTTGTTTCCATAGAATTTTGCATGAGCCAGCATAATGGCTCCAGCATAAGAATGATTTTTTTTCAGGTAATCTTTGTATTTATTCACAAGCATAAGGCGATATTTTAGAGGAGTCTTTCCTGCCTTATCGCTCGTCGCTGTTTTGTACTGCGTAACCAGAGGAGCATCTACGGCGATGAAATAATATCCCTGGAAGGCGGCGCGGACGGCCATGTCCCATTCGGCGCAACGGCGAAAATTCTCGTCAAAGTCGCCGAGGGCGGAAAAGGATTCCTTGCGGACAAACATTGTGCAACTTCCAAACATTCCCCATGTAAATTGCTTGGCAGATGTGCGCCAAAGCAAATAATCCGCAACGGATTCCCCATAAGGTTCCGGGGCATGGCGTCCGATGGCCATAGAAACATGCGAGGGAGCCGGCGGATTTCCTTTTACGATGGTGCGATTACTGTAACAAAATATATTTTTAGTTTTGAGTCGCTTTTCGCTCTGCAGAAGGTAGTCATATTGGCGTTGCAGTCTGTCATTTTCAGAAAAATCGTCATCATCAAAAAAGGCAATGTATTGCCCTTTTGCGGCGTGCAAGATGCTATTGAGGGCTCCGGGATAGCCGCGGTTTTTTTCGTGACGGATTATCTCAAGATTGTTTATCCGGCTTTTGTACGCATTTATTAAGTTGTGACTATTGTCGGTCGAGCAATCATCGATGACGATAATCTGTATATTCGGATACGTCTGCGCCACAGCGGAGCCGATGGCGCGATCAATAGTATCAGCGGCGTTGAAACAGGTTATGCCGATTGTAATAAGCGGCGCATCAATCATGATTCTTTATTTGCGAGAGCCTGAATTTCAGTTGGCTCCAGAAAGAACGCGTGCGGTATTTTGCCTTTACTGCTTTATTAAGAGGCGCTCCCTTTTCGCTTTGCTTTTCAAGCACGGCAAGGCCGCTTGAACCAAAGAGCATTTCAAGCGTCATGTTGTCTTCATTGGCGCGGAAAAGCTCGATAACAAAATCCTGAATGTCTTCCCAGTGGAATTCATTGTTTCTATGGTCTTTACGTTCTCCGGCCCTGTAAATAAAAGGATCAACGTCATCAAAGAAGATGATGGCATTCTTGTTCAGGTATGGCGCCCAGTTGTAAAACTCTTTTTCCACGTGATGACGGATATGGTAGCTGTCAATGAGAAGAACATCTATTCCATCTTTGAGTTTTGGGGCTTTGCCGATGATGCCCTGTACATCCGTGCTATCGTTCTGAATAAATGTCCATTGCGGATTGCCTGCTGCGACATCGGAGTAGTCCTTGATGTCTACGGAATACAAATGGCCGCCGTTTTCATGGCATGCCTGCAGGAAAGCCGTGGTGGAAAACCCCTTCCATGTGCCGAGTTCAACAACGACAGGTTTGTTTTTTTCTTTCGTCTTCTCGTATATTTTTAAATATTGTAGCGCTGACTGCTTTTTACGCTCTGCTGAACTCGCGTCAGACAGAAAGTCCGCAAAATCATGATATTTTGTTTTGATATAATCTGTTGTACGCGGCTGTGGTAGCATTTTATGGCCTGACAGTTATGTTATTAGGTGCGTTCATTTTGTAGTCAAATATCGGTTGTTCTACAAATGTAAAATGTGCCAATCCCGCTTTTTGCAGAGATAAATATCTGCATTCAATAATTTTCGTAATTAATCATGACGTTACTGGATACCGCTTTCTCATGAGCATATGGATTGAGATGGAAGTAATGATTCTATGCAAGAAAGATGACGCGACGGCTCCCCATATGCCAAAAAACGGGATTAGCAAAAGCGAGGATGTTATGCGCGCTACAGAGATGATTAGGATCATATCTCTATTGGTTTTCGAGTCCAGTTTTGAGTTCATAAACCATACTTTTAATGGCGCTGTATTTGCTATGGCCAAAGACAGCATCATGGCTTGAGCATAAGGAAGCGCATTTTCATACTGATCTCCAAAAACCAGCAAGAAAAAATATGGGAAAATCGTAAAGGTCACAATCAGTAAAGTGATTCCGATTGCTAATCCGAAATAAGTGAAAAACTGGTCTATTTTTTTTGTAAGTTTTTCAGTCCTTGAAAATTTCGGCAATAGGATTTGGCCTAAATCCAGTATTCCGCCTTTTATAACTTCGGGTAGCCTTTGAGCCGCCGCAAGGTTGGCCAATGCAACGGGAGATAAAAAGTGAAAAATAAGCAGGTTGTCGATATTGGTTGCAATCAGGCTTATAATTGAATAGGCGCTGGCTTTAACGCCATAGGAGATGCTTCCCTCTTCAGTTTTGTTGTTTTTATGCGAAGTTTTCCAGAGCTTTAAGCTCTGGTTGATATTTTGTAATGATGGAATGGCGAGATAAACAAGCAAGAGGATAAATACATTATCAGGGAAATATATGGCTGTTGCTATTAACAGCACAGATTTTATGACGTTGTTAACGCTGGCAACTTTTACGATCTGCTTAAACTGTTCCAGTCCTACCAAAAACGCCTTCCATAAGCCGATCCCATAAAATAGAGGGAACATAAGGGCACTAAGAAGAAAGCCATAAGCGAGAACAAGGGAGTTTTCCCAATAATTGTATATGGCAAAAGTCAGCAAAATAATCGTTGCTACAAGACTGCTTAGAATAGCGAGGGGAACAGCTTTGTTGTACGTTCCATAAAAACCGCGCGCGACAGATTGTGAAATCGCGCCATTAAGATTGGGAAGAGAAAAAACGCTAAGAACGCCCAGAATTGTTAAAATGTAGTTGTACTGCCCAAAACTTTCTTTGCTAAAACTATGTACAATGTAATGGGTGGTGACTAGTCCGAGTCCTAATTGAAACAACTTGTAGAGCAGGGTTACGACAATTCCTTCTAGAATTACCCTATGTTCCCTTAAGTTTATAATGAGGTCGGAGACAGATTTCACGAAAGATTCAATTGCGCGCAAAAGCGCGGATAAGCGGGTCTAAAAGATCATTGTAGTTATCGATAACAACTCAAATTTATTTTTGACGCAAGTATAAAAGCCTGTTACCTCTTTTTCCAATAATGGAGCCTGACATGTTTGGTAATATAAAGAAAAAGCTGATTAACACGGTTGTAAAGCCTCAACGCGGTCAGAAGATGTACCGCCCTGAATTAGGTTTTGCGCTTTATAGCTATGTGGATGAAGCGGGAAACTTTGATTACGAAAAGTATCGCCGCATTCAAGAGGACGGAAATAAGCGTAAAATCGACCGTGTATGGGCGATTGAAGAAAACATTAAGTTTCTTGCAGACTTTGTAAAAACAAAGATCCCTGCTCCCAAATTCGGTTTGTGTCACGGAACGCGTCGCGGTCTTGAACAAAGCTGGTTTTCGAAAGAACTTGGTTGCAATGTTTTG
>QFQB01000157.1 GCA_003241475.1 Micavibrio aeruginosavorus | reverse complement strand
GGCGGTGGCTTGAGATCAAGCCCGCCAGTATCGAAAACAACGCCCTTGCCGACCAAGGTAATCTGCGGGTGCTCTTCGTTGCCCCATGTAAACTCGAGCAATTGTGGACGTCGCGGCGAGGCTTTGCCGACATGATAAATCATGGGCAGGTTTTGCTTCAGCAAATCTTCGCCGACAATGCGGGTAAACGTCGCGCGTCCTTGTTTAGCGATTTCCGCGGCGGCTTCGGCCAGTTCATCCGTGCCGAGATCATTGGCAGGAATATTAATAAGCGTTTTTATAATGCAAAGCGCGCCGATCATTGCGGCTACGCGTTTTCTATCGGTCAGTTCCGGCCAGATCAAAACGGGAAAGGGAGCTTTGCTTTTATCTTTTTTATATGCGTCGAAACGATAAGTCGCCAACCCCCATCCTATCGCGGCGTTTAGGGAATCTTCAGCCGACAGAGGAGACTTGATTTCAAAAACATGGTCTTTGAAAAAATCAGCCGTAAATTCAGCTTTCAGTTTTTCCTGAATATATGCGAGAGCATAAAGACTAAGGGGGGCATTTACGCCGGCTAGGATTTCAACGATGCTACCGTTCTCTCCGCGCAGGAAGCAAACCTGCCTTTCCTTCGCCAGAAAGCCTGCTTGCTCCATTTGTCGGGAAAAAGAAGCCGACGCGCGCCCGTGCAACTCTTCATAGTCTGCGGCGCGCAGGAGGCGGATGGGAATGATAGTGCCGCCAGTGTTGTCTGTGAAGGCGGCATCGGCGGAATAAAAAAGGTTTGGAATCTTTGTCATGGCCCGATTATGCCACCATTCAGGGGCCATCAAAAGGCCCATTCGATAGGTATTGAGGCGAGAATCGGATGCGTGACAGCAGGCTTTGAAAGGATTATTCTGGGCTAAAAGGACGACAGTCATGGCATCGAAAATTACAGGATATCTGAAAAGCATGATGGAGCCGGATGAAAAGCCGGTTTGCCGCACCGCGCTTCACGGTATTTATCTGGTCAACGGATTCTTCTGGCTTTTCCTTTTAAGCGCACTCGGCTGGGGCGCAGACTTGGCGCTTTGGCATTATCTCGGGGCCTATGTGCCGCAATACGAAATCAACACGCATGGATTTCATTTCGGGTTGCGCGAAGGCTGGATCGGCTGGCTTTTCACGGCTTGCGGCGCTGTTATATTCCTGACGGAATACATTCGTCTTATTACAACCGATATCTATATCACCACCAAGCGCGTAATTTATAAAACCGGCTGGTTGAATGTGAAGGTGAACAGCACGGATATTTCAGACGTGCGCGGCGTGCGCGTCGATCAAGGATGGCTTGGCCGCTTTCTCGATTACGGCAAGGTTCATCTGGATTGTCGTTTTATTGCCGATGTCGATTTGCCGTTTACGCGTGCGCCGTACCGCGTCATGAAAGACATTCAGGAAATAAAATCCGAAGTAGAACATCCGACTGTTCCGCCGCATTTTGTCGAGCAACATTCAAGCGCGCCGCAAACCATCATTCAGATCAATCCGGGATACGGGAGCGGTTTGAGCCTTCCCACACATCCGGGTGAAACGATTGTCATCAAAACGGGCCTAGAGCAGGATGTCCTTGCGACACAAAAACAAGAGGCGATAGAGCATCAGGCGCACGATGCCATCTTGCATGATTTTAAGGAGAAGGCGTAAACGCTAGAGCGCCTTTTGCGGCAGCGGCACCAGTGGCAAAGCATGCTTGCAGGAGATAGCCGCCCGTAGGGGCTTCCCAATCAAGCATTTCTCCAGCCGCAAAAATACCGGGCAGGGATTTTATCATCATATTTTCGTCGATCTGGTCGAGCTGAATACCGCCTGCGCTTGATATAGCGCGGTCAATGGGATACGGCGAAAGGCATGTAATCGGCAAGGCTTTAATCAGGTCGGCAATCGCAGATGGCGATAATTTACCCACATCTTTATTCGCTTCATGCAAAAGCGCGATTTGCAGAGGCGTAAATTTTAAGGCTTTATGCAGGCGTGTTGAAAAGGAAGCGCGGCCACCGGCCTTCGAAAGCTTTTTGGTCAGATCATCTTTGCTCATAGCGGGACGAAGGTCGATATAAACCGTCGTTCGCAATTCCGCGGCGATGGCATTTCGTATGTCTGCGGATAGGGCATAAATAGCTCCGCCCTCTATGCCTTTTTCGGAGATCATGATTTCGCCCGCAACGGATTTTTCGTTGTGCGCAAGAGTGATATTCTTAAGTGGTTCTCCTGCATGGCGGCGTATATAGTCCGTCCACCCGACATGAAAACCGCAATTGGCTGGCTCCAGGCGGCGGCAATCCACGCCGCGGGCTTTTAGTATTTTTTGCCATGCGCCGTCCGATCCTAATGACGGCCACGAGGCGCCTCCGAGCGCCAGAATGAGGGCATCGCCTTTTTGAACTTTAATCAATCCTTCTTTTTTTTCAAAAATCAGATCGCCGTTATCGTCCCATCCTTTCCACATGCGGTTGAAGTGGAACTGCACGCCAAGCGTGTCGAGCTTGGCAAGCCATTGCCGTAGCAGGGGCGAGGCTTTCATGGATTTTGGGAAAATACGTCCGCTACTACCGACAAAAGTTTCCTGTCCCAGATCTTCGCACCATCGGCGCAAATCGGAAGGCGTAAAATTTTCGATGAAAGGGGCTAGAAACGGACGCGCCTCGCGGTAGCGTCCGAGAAATTCGTTTATGCCTTCCGAATGGGTCAGATTTAGCCCGCCGCGTCCGGCCATCAGGAATTTGCGCGCGGCGGAAGGCTTACGCTCGAACACATGGACGCTACAGTCAGATTCAGCCAGTTTTTGGGCGGCGATTAGGCCTGCAGGTCCGGCGCCGATAATAATAACTCTTTTTGTCATGCGAGGCGGATTGTAAGGGGTGGATTTGTGAAAGGAAATACTTTCTTCGAAGGTCTGGTATGCTATGTCTTTGATATGAGCAAGGCTTTCACAAAAGAAGACGGCGGCGGCGATGCGCCGGACGACGATCTGGATGATGATTTCGAGGAGGAAACGCTTCCGTCCGGAAACTATATGACCCCGCAGGGCTTTCGTGTTCTGGCCGAAGAACTGCGTTGGCTTTTGCGCGATGAACGTCCGCGCATAACGGAGATTGTGTCCTGGGCGGCGGGCAATGGCGATCGTTCGGAAAACGGCGATTATCTCTACAACAAGAAGCGGCTGCGCGAAATTGACCGGCGTATCCGCTATCTGACCAAACGCACCGAGGGCGCAACGGTTGTCGATCCGGCGCAGCAGCAAGGGATCGAACAGGTTTTTTTCGGGGCAACCGTAACCTACGCGCGCGAGGACGACACGGAAATTACGGTGAAGCTTGTGGGTGTGGACGAAGCGGATATGACTGTCGGAAAGGTAAACTGGCAATCGCCTGTAGGACGTGCTTTATTGAAAGGGCGCGTTGGCGACGAAGTGGATGTCCGCATCGAAGGGCGCGTCGAGACGCTAGAAATAATCGAGATTCAATATAGGCTGGAACAAGATCAATGATACGCGGTCGGCTTTTTTTTAAATCTTTGTTTCTCGCGATGATCCTGCCTGCCGTTGCGATGGCGCAAGAACCGATGCGCATCGTCGCGTTGGGAGATAGTCTGACGGCGGGCTATGGGCTTCCCAAAGGAGAGGATTTCGGCAGCACAC
>QFQB01000037.1 GCA_003241475.1 Micavibrio aeruginosavorus | reverse complement strand
AAGGTTGATATTCCCGATCTTTCCATGCTGGAAGAGCGTCTGGGATACCGCTTTAAAAATCGCGCTTTCATGGAACAGGCGCTCACCCATTCAAGCCGAAGCGGTCAAGCGAACAACGAACGCATCGAATTTCTGGGAGATCGCGTTCTCAATCTGGTAATGGCCGAAAGCCTGTTTCGAAAATTTCCCGACGAAAACGAGGGGAGTCTCGCCAAGCGCCACTCTGCGCTGGTTCAAGGGCGCATGCTGGCAATTATCGGTGCAATCCTAGATTTGAGCCATTTTGTCAATCTGTCAGAGTCCGAGCGACTTTCTGGTGGGGCGGAAAACGAAAACATCATTTCGGACGCCATGGAGGCGCTTTTGGGCGCGATTTTTCTTGATGGCGGATTGGAGCCTGCGCGGGAAGTTATACTACGCCTGTGGGGAGACAATATCACCACGTTGACCGAAGCCCACCAAGACCCGAAAACGGAGCTTCAGGAATGGGTGCAGGCGCGCGGGTTGCCCCTGCCCGAATATGAAATTGTGGATCGTTCCGGGCCGGATCATGCTCCCACTTTTGCCGTAGAGGTACGGGTTCGCGATTATGATCCTGTCGTCGCCGAAGGTCCGTCGCGACGCCAAGCGGAAAAAACAGCCGCTCGCCAAATGCTGATCCAATTAAAGGTACGCCCCTAATGAACGATCAAAAGACATCTTGCGGTTTTGCCGCCATCATTGGTGCGCCCAATGCTGGAAAGTCTACCTTGCTAAACACAATGGTCGGTGAAAAAGTTTCGATCGTTTCCAGCAAAGTGCAAACAACACGCACACGCGTTTTGGGAATTGTGATTGAAGGATCGTCACAAATTATTTTCGTCGATACGCCGGGCCTTTTCAAACCGGGGAATGACCGAATGGAAAAAGCGATCGTCGCCGCTGCGTGGCAGGGACTGGGCGACAGTGACCTTGTTTTGTTTGTTGTGGACTCGGTCAAGGGATTCAGCAGGCCTGTTCGCACCATCGTCGAACGATTAAAAGACGTGACGGGAAAAAAATATATACTTGTACTTAACAAGGTCGATGATATCGCCCGTCCGAAATTGCTCGAACTTGCCACCCAGATGAATCAGATGATGAGTTTCGAAGCGACATTCATGATCTCCGCACGTGAAAATGATGGCGTAAAAGATCTGGTCAAATATGTCGCAAAATGCATGCCTGAAGGCCCTTTCCATTACCCTGAAGACCAGATGACGGATATGTCGATGCGGCTTTTATCGGCAGAAATCACGCGCGAAAAATTGTTCCGTAGCGTGCACGAAGAAATTCCCTATGACATCACGGTTGAAACGGAAAGCTGGGAAGAATTTGACGACGGTAGCATAAAAATAGATCAAACAATTTTTGTCGCGCGTGAGGGGCAAAAAAAAATCATTCTCGGAAAAGGCGGAGAAATGATCGGCAAGATCGGCACACAAGCACGCGTCGAGATTGAAGGGATTATGGGATGCCGTGCGCACCTGAAATTGTTCGTGAAGGTTCGCGAAAATTGGAGCGAAGATTCAGAGCATTACAAATTGTGGGGTCTCAGTGCCAATCCGGATTCAGAAACCGACAAGTTCTGATAAAATTCCAACAGATTATTTTTAGTCCGACAATAAATGTGGATAAGGGAATCGCGATTCGCGGAATTTCTGGCGCGTGATTCGCACCCTTGATATCGTTTCCTGGATTTCAACCATATGTATCACGGTCATGGATGCGCTTTAGGCGGGTCCGATCACTTAGGAGACTAGAGAGAATGAGCTGGACAGACGAACGGGTTAATCTTCTGAAGCAGCTGTGGGGCGAGGGGAAAACTGCGGCCGAGATCGCAAAAGTGCTCGGTGATGGCATCACCCGCAATGCTGTCATCGGCAAGGCGCACCGCTTGAAGCTGTCCTCGCGTTTGTCGCCCATCCAGCAAAATGTTTCCAAAAAGCCAAAGAGCGAGGCTCAGCCTCCACGTCTGGTAAAGCCAGCGGTCAAGTTGCCTGAATTCAAGGGTCTTGGTCTGGACATGATCGATCTGAAAGAGCGCATGTGCCGCTGGCCATCGGGCGATCCACGCGAAGAAAACTTCAATTTCTGTGGTTGCGAGACGGTTCCGGGTTTGCCCTATTGCGATACGCATTGCCGCGTAGCCTATCAGGTTCCCACCCGTGCCCGCACATTGCAGGCCGAGGATTTCGATCACGATGCCGGTACGCCAGCCGATTTCGATATCAAGGCGGCTTCCAACGGAAACTAACCGTAGCGTTGGCACTAAAAATAAGAAACCGCCCAGAAGGGCGGTTTTTCTTGATGGCTTTGAAAGTTAGCCGTCTATCAGGTCGAAATCCGCCACTTCTCGGCCTTTGGCAACAGTGCGGACAATCATACGAACCTTCTGACCGGGGATTAAAACCGGCAGATTATGCTTGTCGAGGCAAGTTTTGTGGACGAATACGTCCTTTTGGCCGTCTTCAGGGATAATAAAGCCAAAGCCCTTGTCGGGTTTATACCATTTGACCGTGCCTTCCATGGTCTGAAGGTCTTCGCCTTCCTCGCCAGGCAGGCGATAGGAAATGGGCTCGGGCGAGGCGCCTGGTTCCAGCAAGGATGTGACGGAAGTGACAAGCGCCCCCTTCGGCCCTTTGACGATCGAACACAGGATCAGGGCTTCTTCACCGAGTTCGTGCACGCCGGCTTCCTGCAACGTCGTAATGTGGATGAAGGCATCACAAGGGTCGTCCTCAGGTACCACGAAGCCGAAGCCTTTCGTGCTGTTAAACCACTTCAAGCGCGCACGGATATTGAAGGTTTCCGGGTCATGCGCTGAGACAACAGGTTTTGAGACCAAAGACAAGTGTAATTCCCTGTAAGAAAACGAATGAAACGCAAAGGGTAAACAGAGTATGAAACAAACTCGTTCCATATATACCATCAAAAACAGACCCTTATCTAGCCTAAATCCATCATTTGCTGTAATGCAAAAAAGAATGTGCGTTGCACACAGCGTTTTTACTTTGGTTCCTGCAGGCCAAAGCTGGTAAAATTAGAACAGCCAGAAAAGAAACTTGTCTTTTGTTTTCAAAGGTTTTGCCCAACTGAAAAGAAAGGGGCGCCACATGCTTTTTCCCTCGCCGGAGCTTTACAGAAACTCTTATCCGCAAGGTGTGCAATGGGAGGCGCATATACCCGTATATCCGGTGTTCGACATGTTGGAGCGAACGGCTGAGCATTTCGGTGACCGCCCTGCCTTCGATTTTCTGAATTTCAAGCTGTCCTGGGGGGAGATACACGACCAAGCCTCACGTCTTGCAAGAGCGCTACAAGACAGAGGCATTGGAAAAGGACGCCGGGTCGGCATTTTTCTGCCTAACTGTCCCAATTTTGTGATTGCATATTACGCGATCATGCGCACCGGTGCGACGGCAGTGAATTATAACCCGCTCTATTCGGAAAAGGAGCTGATGCACCAGATCAATGATTCCGGCACCGATACGATGATCGCGGCGGATCTTGAGCTTCTCTACGGCAAGATGAAAAAGATGATCGGCAACACATGCCTCGAGCATCTGATCCTATGCAAATTTACGGATATGCTGCCGTTTCCGAAAAATCTTCTGTTTCCGCTTTTGAAAAAGAAGGATCTGGCAAAAGTTGAATCTGAATCGGACGTGTCGTGGTATCACGACCTTATCAATCACAGCAACAAGCCGCTACCGGTCGAGATAGATCCCGTGAACGATGTTGCTTTGCTGCAATACACGGGCGGGACCACCGGCGTTCCCAAGGGCGCAATGCTGACTCACCAGAACATCGTGGCCAATGTCGAACAATGCTCCATGTGGCTGACGGGCGTAAAAATGGGGCAGGAGAAAATGCTCGGTGTCTTGCCGTTCTTCCATGTCTTCGCTATGACCACGGTCATGAATTTCGCCGTTCGCCACGCGCTTGAGATTGTCGCTCTGCCGCGCTTCGAACTCGAAGCGACTTTGAAGCTCATTCATAAAAAACAGCCGCATTATTTTCCGGCCGTTCCGGCGATTTATAACGCCGTCAACAATTACAAGAATTTGTCCAAGTTCAATTTACGGTCCCTGCGGTCTTGCATTTCGGGCGGCGCGCCGTTGCCCGTTGAGGTGAAGAAGACGTTCGAGCGCAATACAGGTTGCGTGGTGATCGAAGGTTATGGTCTAACCGAAAGTTCGCCTGTCGTAAGCGCTAACCCCTGTCAGGGCCTGAACAAACCCGGCTCCATCGGTCTGCCGTTTCCTGGTACGATCGTCGAGATTGTGAATCCTGACGACAAAAAGACCCTGATGCCTATAGGCGAACGCGGTGAGCTTTGTGTACGCGGGCCACAAGTCATGAAGGGCTATTGGGGCAAGGAAGAAGCAACGCTGGACGTTTTGAAAGACGGCCGCCTGCACACGGGCGATGTCGCCATCATGGACCAAGACGGGTACATCTTTATCGTTGATCGCCTGAAAGATATGATTATTACTAACGGCTATAATGTTTACCCGCGCAATGTAGAAGAAGCTATCTATCAGAACGACGCGGTTGAGGAATGCATTGTGGCGGGATTGCCCGACGCGGCGCGCGGCGAAATCGTCAAGGCTTGGATAAAGCTTAAAAGCGGCGAGACATTGACTGCCGACAAATTGAAGGAATTTTTATCGACGCGCATTTCGCCGATGGAAATGCCGCGACAGATCGAATTCCGCGATCAACCGTTGCCGAAAACCATGATCGGCAAGCTCTCCCGCAAGGATATTCTGGCCGAAGAAAAGGCGAAAAAAAGCTAGCTAGCCGCGCAAAGCCGCGCCGCATTTGGATGTAACGGTCTCGACAATCTTTTTGGCGATGCCTTCGATTTCCGCATCGGTCAGCGTTTTCTCTTTCGGTTGCAGAATGACATTGATCGCAACCGATTTTTTACCCGGCTCTACACCCTTGCCTTTGTAGACATCGAAGATTTCAACTGTCTCTATCATCTTGTCGGCAGAGCGGGCGGCCTTGATGATGGACTCCGCTTCAACTTTATCGTCAACAAGAAACGCGAAATCGCGCTGGACAGGTTGGAAGGCCGAGAGGATAAGCGGAGCTTTGGCTTTTTTCTTCACGGCGGGTGCGTTGTTCAAAAATGCTTCGAACGCGGCTACCGGAGCTTTCACGCCCATTCTCTCAAGTACTGCAGGGTGAATTTCTCCGAAATAGGCGAGCACGTTCGCACCAAGACGCAAAGCCCCCGAACGTCCCGGATGGAAATAAGAGGGCGCATCGCGGCTGACTTGCAGATTTCCGACAGGCGCGCCTGCGGCTTCCAGCGCGGCTAGAGCATCGGCCTTGGCATCAAGCGCATCGACAATGCGGGAGACATCGGCGCTCGCCCAGTGGCGCGAGCCTTGCGCGGCGTAGCGCACGCCGGCGGCAATGGTCTTCTGGCCATCGGGTTTGCTTGAGACAAACACAGGGCCGACTTCGTAGAGCGCGGCATTCGTGTATCCACGATCTGCATTGCGCTGGGCGGCTTCGATCAAATTCGGCAGGATCGATGGACGCATCTGTGAAAGTTCCGAAGAGATCGGGTTTGTAAGCGTCAGGCCCGGATTATCGTTAGAGCCGAACAATGCCGCGATCTCTTTGTTCATGAACGACCAGCTCAAGCATTCATCGAGGCCGCGGGATGCAAGCGCCGTGCGGGCCTTACGGGAACGGGAAAAATTCTCCGTCTCCGCGCCGGAAGAGACAGCGCCGTCGCAGCGGACAGACAGCGCCGGAATTTTGTCGTAGCCGTAAACGCGCGTGATTTCTTCGACGAGGTCGGCTTTGCCTTGGATGTCGCCGCGCCAAGAGGGGGGGGAGGCGGCATTGCCGCCGACGATAAAACCGAGCGATTTGAGGATTTCGATCTGCTCAGCGGGTTTGATCTCCACGCCGGACAGTTTTTCGGTATAGGTGGGATCGAAATCGTAAGAGCGTTTCCAGTCAGGGACATGGCCAGCCATGAAGACATCCGATGCCTCGCCGCCGCATAGCTCTTGCACCATCTTGGTGGCTAATTCCATCGCAGGGATTGTGAATTCCGGATCGACGCCGCGCTCGAAACGGTAGCGCGCATCGGAGATGATCTCGAGGGCGCGGCCCGTCTTCGCCGTGCGGTAGGGATCGAAATACGCGCATTCGATGTAAACATTCTTCGTGTTTTCATCGACGGCGGTGGATTTGCCGCCCATAACGCCGCCAAGGCCGATGACGCCGCTATCGTCGCAGACGACGATCATGCCTTCATCCAGCGTGTAGGTTTTGTCATTCAGCGCTTCGAGCGTTTCGCCTTTCTTGGCGCTACGGACGACGATATTGCCTTTGATTTTGTCGGCGTCAAAGACGTGTAGTGGGCGGCAGGAATCGATCGACATGTAATTGGTGATATCGACCAGCGCGGAGATGGGACGCAGGCCGATGGCCTTGAGACGCGCCTGCATGGCTTCCGGCGCCGGGCCGTTCTTCACGCCGCGCACATAGCGTCCCAAAAACAATGGGCAACCCGTGTCGCCCTCGAGCGTCACGGAAACGGGATTTTTGAATGAGCCTTTGACGGCGGATGTATCCTGCGCTTTCAGTTTGCCGACGTTGCCAGCGGCCAAATCGCGCGCCACGCCCAGAACGCCTGCGCAATCCGCACGGTTCGGCGTCACGGAAATATCAATGACAGGATCGTTCAGGTTATAGATATCCGCAAACGGCGTGCCGATGGCGTATTTCTGATCGACTTCGATGATGCCGTTGTGTTCGTCCGACAATCCCATCTCGCGTTCAGAGACCATCATGCCGTTGGATTCTTGCCCGCGGATATTGCCTTTTTTTAGTGTGGTGCCAGTGCCTGGAATAAACGATCCATCAGGCGCAAAAATACCTTTCATGCCCGCCTTCGCGTTGGGCGCGCCGCAAACAACCTGCAACTTTTCATGGCCTGTATCGACAATCAGAACTTTCAGACGGTCGGCATCGGGATGTTTTTCGGCGGAGACGACATGCGCGACTTTAAAGGGCGCGAACATCTTCGCGCGGTCTTCAACGCCTTCAAGTTCGAGGCCGAGCGAGGTCAGCTTTTCCGTGATCTCGTCAAGCGACGCGTTCGTGTCCAGATGGTCTTTGAGCCAGCCAAGGGTGAATTTCATGGTGATTTATCCTTTCGTTCCCGTCGCGCGGTTGGGGCGGTCGAGCGGGTCGAAACCGTAATGATTGATCCAGCGCACATCGGATTCGATGAGCGAGCGAAGGTCGGAAAGACCGTATTTCAGCATGGCGAGGCGGTCCAGACCTGCGCCGAAGGCAAAGCCCTGATATTCGTTCGGATCTATTCCGCAGCTCTTGAGCACGTTCGGATGCACCATGCCGCATCCAAGGATTTCCAGCCATTTCTGATCCATCGGATTTTCGGCTTTGCCGATGCGGAAGCCTTTTTCATCGCGGATGTAGCCGATGCCCATCTCCGCGCCCGGTTCAACGAACGGGAAGAAGCTGGGGCGGAGCTGCACAGGAAGATCGTCCACTTCGAAGAACGCGCGGCAGAAATCAAGCAGACAGCCTTTGAGGTGGCCCATGTTCACGTTTTTGTCGATGTAAAGCCCTTCGATCTGGTGGAACATGGGAAGATGCGTGGCATCGATGGCTTCGTAGCGGTAGACGCGGCCCATGCAGATAATCTTGATCGGCGGCTTGTTGTTTTCCATGTGGCGGATCTGCACCGTGGATGTATGCGTGCGAAGAAGTTTTTTTGCAAGCTCGCCTTGCTCTTCTTTGTCTTCGGGGAGGAAGAACGTGTCGTGCATTTCGCGTGCTGGATGTCCGGGAGGGAAGTTTAGCGCGGTGAAATTGTGCCAGTCGTCATCGATATCCGGACCCTCGGCCAATTGAAACCCCATGCTACCGAAAATGGCGAGCAATTCTTCCATCGTGTGGGTGAGGGGATGAATCCTGCCTTTGGCTTGCGGACGGATAGGCAAGGTAACGTCGATTGTTTCGCTCGCCAACTTTTCGGCCATCGCTTGTATTTTGAGCGTAGCTTCCTGTTTTTCGATCAGGGATGCGACTTCGTCTTTAAGCGCGTTGACAGCCGCGCCGAAATTCTTGCGCTCTTCCGGCTCCATCCCGCCAAGAGATTTCATCAGATCGGTGATTTTGCCTTTTTTGCCGAGCGCGGTGATGCGCGCCTCTTCAAGTTTTTGCAGGTCGTTGGCCGCGGCAATTTGCGCCGTCAATTCGTCTTTCAATTGAGCTATATTCGTCATGGGCAGGAATATAGCCCGAAAAAACCAATCTATTCCAGCAAATTTCAAGGCATTTTAAGGCCTTAGAAGAGGTTAAACCGTTGCCGGGGCCTCCCCGACCATCATCCCTGTCTTTTTCTCGATTTCCTGATCAATTTTTTCCTTAATTTTGGCCTCGATTTTCTCGCGCTCCTCTGGGGTCATATTAGCCAGATCTTCTTCTTCCAGACCCATAGAGCCAAGGATCATAGCGCGGATTTTCTCATCCCAAGACTTGCCCGTGAAATCGAGAAACTCATCGACCGCGCTTTCAGAGGAGGCGTCTGTCGCGCCAAGGACTTGCGTGTCCGTTGCTGTTTGCGGTGTGCTGACTTGGCCTGTGACAGCTACTCTGGTGGCATCCGCGAGCGCGGAAGTCGCGGGGGAGGTTTTTGTGGTCTGAACGGATTCTTTTAGCTTTTGAACGCGGGTGATTTCATTGTCCGTCATCTTTTTGTTGGAAACTTCGATCTCAAGTTTCTGGAATGACGAAATATTAAACCCGCTGGAACTGATTGTGGTCATGGCAAAATCCTTAAAAATAATTTCTAAGGAAGGATGCAATTTTTATGCCGGAATGCTGGCTACTAACGTGTTGATTTTTCGTGGTCAACTGCACGTATCTGAAAGAACAAATTGCCGCTAGGCAAGATTCCATCTGTTTTCAAGAATAGGGCGGACTTCGTGAAGGGTTTTCACAATGTGGTCCGCCTTGTATTTTTCCAGCCTTGCGGGAGAAAGCAGTCCGCCCGCGATGCTGATGCCCAAAAGCCCCATGCGCTTTGCCAGTTCCGGCTCTTCATGGCTGTCTCCGATGATAAAGGCTTTGTCTGCTGTGAAACCGTGCTCTTTCATATAGGCTTCAAGACGTATTTGTTTGGATAGGCCTTGGGTGATAGTGGCGGCCTCTCTGTTGCCGGAGACGTGTTGCATGTACGAAGTAAAGCCGAGCCGTTCGACATCCTTGTCAAGACGCTCCTGCAAATGGTTGGACAGGATCATGCAATGAACGTTTTTTTCGCTCAGCCAGTCGAGCAGGGGAAAGGCACCGTCCATGACATCGCAATTCCGCGCGGCTTTCTCATAGGCATCGAGAAAGAGCATTCCTTCTTGTTCGGCCCTTGCAAGATAATCATCGGCGTTCACGCCCATCTTTTCGTAAAAATGGATCAACGGAAAGGTGAAAGTTTCCTGCATGGTCGCCACATCGATTTCCGGCATGCCGAACGTGCGAAGGCAAACATTGGTGGCAGTGTGCGTGGCGGGCGTGTCGTCAAACAGCGTTCCGTTCCAGTCGAATACGGCAAGATAGGTCATGTGTTTTTGTCGCACAAAAAAACAGCCCCGGTAAAGGGGGCTGTTTTGAATTTGTTGTCCGTAAAAGCTTAATCGGCTTTTTTCAGTGCGCCGGCAGAAGCAACGGCCAGAGCGGCAAAGGCTTCGGCGTCGTGGATCGCGATCTCGGAGAGAACCTTGCGGTCCAGTTCGATGCCGGCTTTTTTCAGGCCGTTCATGAATGTGGAGTAGTTTACGCCGTTGATGCGAGCGGCAGCGTTGATGCGCTGGATCCACAAGCTACGGAAATTGCGTTTCTTTTGCTTGCGGCCGATGTAGGCGTACTGACCGGCTTTCTCCATCGCCTGCTTCGCTGTGCGGAAGCAGGAATGACGGCGGCCATATTGGCCTTTAACGGCTTTGAGAACCTTGCGGTGACGGGCGTGGGCGCGGGGGCCTCCTTTAACGCGTGCCATTATTCAGCTCCCTTCTTCGTCTTAGCGGCTACTGCTTTCGCAGGAGCTTCTTTTTTCTTTGTGCTGGAAACCTTCGCGCGGGCGTAAGGCATAAAGCTCTGAAGAACTTTTTGCGCATCGCCGTGGGCCATCGTTTCGGTGCCCTTGGCTTTACGTTTTGCGGATTTGGGTTTTTGCATCAAGCGGTGGCCTTTGTTGGCCTGCTTGAATTTCACTTTTCCCGACGCGGTGATCGAGAAGCGCTTTTTGGCGCTACTTTTGGTCTTCATCTTCGGCATTTCTATCTCCTTGAAAGAGTTCAACAAAATGCGATCGAGGCAGCCGATATTTCAAGCCAGATCGCACAGGAATGAGGGGTTATAGCCTCTAAACCCCCCGAAAATCAAGGGGATTCTTGGGGGCTAGCCCATGGCCGGGGGGTCGACCTCCCACGGGAAATGAACCCATGTGTCCTGACTAAGCTCCGAGATGTATGTATCAATCGTGTCTACGCCGGCAGGCTTGGCATAAATTGCGGCAAAATGCGCTTTGGGCAGATGTTTGCGGATAATGCGGAAGGTGCTACCGGAATCGACCAGATCGTCCACGACCAGCCAGCCTTCGCCTTCTTTTTCCACTTTGTCGGAGACTTTGAGGACATTGCTTTTGCCAAGTTCTTGCCCTTTCCCTGTCTCGCCATAGCTGACGACGCAAAAGGTCTCGATCAAAAGAATATCCAGTTCGCGCGCCACGATGCAGGCCGGAACCATCCCGCCGCGCGTCACTGCGACTATGCCTTTCCATTTACCTTCTTCCAGAGGTCCGTTGCCAGCCAGACGCCATGCCAGTGCTCGCGCGTTTCTATGTGCTTCCGCCCACGAAACCGGAAAATCTTTGTTATGTCCTGCCTGATCGCCCATCTTCTTCTCCGATCTGTATAAACTGTTCCACTCCCATAACGCGCCTTTGCAAAAAAGGGAAGGGGCGTTAAGATCGGCTCATGATCAGATTTATAACCGTATTGGCCGCTACCAGCTTGTTGGCTCTGCCTGCTTTTGCACAAAATGCCGTACCGCCTTTAATTACGGCCCAAACGGCCCCTTCATCTCCCGCTGTTAAGCCGCCCCCTGTGGTGCTCGAACTTTTTACCAGCC
Source organism: Micavibrio aeruginosavorus (assembly GCA_003241475.1). Taxonomy (GTDB): domain Bacteria; phylum Pseudomonadota; class Alphaproteobacteria; order Micavibrionales; family Micavibrionaceae; genus Micavibrio_A; species Micavibrio_A aeruginosavorus_A. The sequence continues at coordinate 5,418 of QFQB01000037.1, read as the reverse complement.
AGGGTTGCGCATTTTGTCCGCCAGCCGATGCTCTGATGGGGCAGATGATTCAGCAAGAAAGCGTGATTGGTTTGTCCTGCCATGTTGATTATTTTGCGGTCAAGAAAAACAGTCTGGGTAAGTCCTTTTGCACGAAACGCCAAGGCGATTATAATCGCCTGATCGGGACGGGACCACGCTATACGCCACAACTTATCGTGAATGGCCATATGGATTTGATCGGTTCCGAGACAGGAAAAGTTAGCGCTGCGATTATCAAGGCTCGTGCAGAAAAACTAGGCGCTATAACGCTAACGCCTACCGGTGGTGATTCCTACAATATCGCTCTGCCGCAGATAAATACAGGAAACGAGCCCGTGTCGCTTTGGCTGGCGGTGTACGATGCGCCCCATTCGATTGCGATTACCGAAGGCAATAACTTTGGAAAAAAAATCACGTACTTTAACGTCGTGAGCCGTTTGAGCGAGCTGGGTACATGGGATGGAAACGCTATGGCGCGCGCCGTGACAGCCGGGTTTGTACCGGGCAACGGCGGTATCGCCGTTATCGCGCAAAACCCGCATACGGGGCGCATTATAGCGGCGGGTTCGGCTCCGAAGCCGTAAAGCGTCCGACGTCGGAACCGCTTCCTTTTACAAAGACAGGCAACGTTTCTACCATGATTTTTAGATCACGTCGCAAGGACGGCGGGTTTACGGCATAATCCCAATCCATTTTCAGGCGCTCTTTCCATGGAAGATGGCTACCGACTTTTATCCTTTGTACCTGTGCGGGACCAGTTAATCCGGGGCGAACGCTTAGCACATCGCTTTGGATTGACTGAAAGGATGAGGGAATTTTATCTCGTGAAGGGCGCGGCCCCACAAAGCTCATATCTCCCTTCAAAATATTATAGAGTTGCGGCAGTTCGTCGATGCCGACTTTGCGGATGAGTTTTCCAAAGCGGGTCATGCGCTGCGCGTCCGGCAAAAGATTTCCTTCTTCATCACGCGCATCAGTCATCGAGCGGATTTTAAGAATATCAAAGGGCATGCCGTCTTTGCCGATTCTTTTCTGCTTGAAATAAATCGGTCGGCCGAGCGTCAACGCGGTTCCGGCGATAAGAACTCCCATGACTGGGGCACAAGCCACAATCATGGTGCTGGAAAGAAATACATCGAAGATACGCTTTTTCATATGTTGCGGTTATGGAACATCCCGCTTTTATTGTAAAGGGGACTAATGCGCCTGACCCCAGCTATGGCCTGACCCCGCTTCGGCAACCAGCGGCACATCGAGTGCAACAACATTTTCCATGATGGTTTTGATAAGGGCTTTGGATTGTTCCAGCTCCTTTTCCGGCACTTCGAAGATCAATTCGTCGTGAACCTGCAAGAGCATCCTCGCGCCAAGGTCAGCCTTTGTCAGCGCCGGCGGAATTTTAATCATCGCTTTTTTCATGATATCGGCAGCCGTGCCCTGCAAAGGCGCGTTGATCGCTTGTCTTTCAGCGCCGGCGCGCCATCCCGCGTTGCTGGCATTGATATTCATGATGTAGCACTTGCGTCCCAGCAATGTTCTGACATAGCCGAATTTGCGCGCTTCTTCCTTCGTGCGCTCCATGTAGTCCTGAATCTCGCTAAAGGCGCTCAAGTATTTCTTGATGAAGTTGCTGGCTTCGGCAGGTGAAATGTTGAGCTGTGAGGCAAGGCCCCAGCCGGAGATGCCGTAGATAATCCCGAAGTTGACGGCCTTGGCCTGACGGCGCACATCAGGCGTGATCTGATCCAGTGGAATACCAAATACTTGGCTGGCTGTAAGCGCATGAATGTCGACATCATCGCGAAATGCTTGTTTAAGCGCTTTGACGCCTGCCATCTCGGCAGCCAGCCGCAATTCGACCTGACTATAGTCGACCGAAAGTAGCACATAGCCTTCTTCGGCGATAAAGGCTTCGCGGATTTTGCGTCCCTCTTCGGATCGGATCGGAATATTCTGCAGGTTCGGATCGGAAGAGGCGAGGCGGCCCGTGCTGGTTCCCGCCATGGAAAACGACGTATGGACGCGGCCCGTGCGCGGGTTGATCTGTTCCTGCAAGGCATCTGTATAGGTGCTTTTGAGTTTGGCGAGGCCGCGCCATTCCAGAATTTTTTTGACGATCTCGTGCCCCTGACGGGCAAGATCTTCCAGAACGCCGACATCGGTGGACCATTGGCCCGTCTTTGTTTTGGATCCACCAGGGAGGCCCATCTGGTCGAACAAGACCTCGCCGATCTGTTTAGGGGACCCAACATTGAATTGCGTTCCGGCAATCTTTTGAATTTCAGCTTCCAGCTCTATCAATTTTTTGCCGAACTCGCCGCTCATGCGGTTTAAAATCGCGCGATCGACTTTAATGCCTGTCATCTCCATTTGTGCGATGACGGGAATGAGCGGGCGTTCGATATCCTCATAGACGGATGCCATGGATTCGCGTGCAAGGCGCGGTTTGAAGTGATGATAAAAACGCGCGGTTATATCTGCGTCTTCCGCAGCGTAGTCGCGGGCTTTTTCAAGCGGTACTAAGTCGAATGTGATGCGTGATTTTCCTGTGCCTGTAACGTCATCATATTTGATGGGTTCATGGTCCAGAACGCGTTTGGAGATTTCGTCCATGGAATTGGAATTGCTCGTGCCGTCCAGCGTGTAGGACATGAGCATCGTGTCGTCGCAGGGGCTCATATGAATGCCCTGCAAGGCCAGCATCTGCCAATCATATTTGATATTGTGGCCGACTTTAAGAACGCTCGGATCTTCCAAAAGCGGCTTGAGGGCGGCAATGGCCTCTTTCATTGGTATTTGTTTGATGCCTGCACTGCCGCCGCCAAGTAAATCTACGGCGCCGTCGGAGTGACCGAGCGGAAGATAAGCGGCTTCGCCGACATTTGCGCATAAGGAAATACCGACGAGATTCGCCATGGAAGGCGTGAGGCTCGTCGTTTCTGTATCGATGGCCAGAAACCCCGTTTCATAAGCCCGGGCAATCCATTGTCTCAGGACATCCATATCTTGAATAAGCGTATATTTGTTTTCCGCGATGGGCGGAAGCTCCGGATCGGCATCCAGCGCTTCAGGAATCATATCCGATGTTTTTTCAGGCGCGCGTTTCGTTGATTTGTATTCCGAAACCATTCCTTCCGTCGCCGCTGTTTCGCCGATACGGTTGAGAAGGGATTTAAACCCCTGCTCTTTGAAAAACTCCGTGAGGGCAGGCGGCGCGGCCTCATAAGGCTTAATCTCGTCCAGCGGCACAGGCACGGGAACCGTATCCACCAATGTCACCAGCTTTTTCGAAAGACGCGCCATGTCGGCGTTGTCGATGAGGGATTGCCTGCGCTTTTCTTGTTTGATGTCGCCTGCTTTTTCCAGCAGGTTTTCCAGACTGCCGAATTCGTCGATCAGTTGTGCCGCTGTTTTCGGGCCGATGCCCGGCACGCCCGGCACGTTGTCGCTACTGTCTCCGATCAATGATTGAACGTCGATCACTTTTTCAGGGCCGACGCCGAATTTTTCAAACACGCCCGCGCGATCAATAATCTTGTCCTTCATCGGATCAAGCATCACGATGTTGTCGTTCACAACCTGCATCAAATCCTTGTCGGAAGAGATGATAATGACATTCTCTCCTTTCGCGGCGGCTTGACGGGCATAGGTCGCGATCAGGTCATCGGCTTCATAGCCGTCAAGCTCCAGCCCCGGCAATCCAAAAGCGGATGTGGCTTTGCGCACCAGCGGGAATTGCGGAATGAGATCTTCAGGCGTTTCACTGCGGTTCGATTTATACTGGTCATACAAATCATAACGGAAGTTTTTTCGGGCGGCGTCGAACACGACGGCGATGCGGGCGCCGGAATGCTCTTTCAAAAGCTTTATAAGCATGCTGGAAAAGCCATAGACCGCGCCGACAGGCGTTCCTTGAGGGTTGGTCATCGGCGTGGATTTTCCGGCATACGCCATCGCGTAATACGCCCTGAAAATATATCCGGAGCCGTCAATGAGGATGAGTTCGTTCTTGCTTGTCGCCATAAAGGCAGATTAGGCGGTCAGAGCGTATAAGGCAACCGCCGCCGCATTGGAAACATTCAGGGAATTGATGGGTTTTTGCGTTGGCAATGTGACCAGAACATCGCAATGCTCTTTAATCAAGCGGCGCATGCCCGGCCCTTCCGCGCCCAGTACGATCACGGCGCGCTCATATTTGGGAAGCGCGGCGAAGGTTTTAGGAGAATGCTCGTCCAGTCCGATCACGGTGTAATGATTTTCTTTCAGTTTTTCAATGGCGCGCGACAAATTGGTTTCATAGGCGATGGGCAGATGATCCGCTGCGCCGCAGGCGGTCTTGGCGAGGATGCCCGTCATTTCCGGCACATGGCGGGTTTGCATGACGATGCCGTCCGCGCCGAAAGCGCAGGCGGAACGCATGATCGCGCCGATATTGTGCGGGTCCGTCACTTGATCGAGAATAACGATGACCGATTTATCCTTGGCTGTGCCTTTGATAACAAGGTCCATAACGCTTTGCTCTGCCAAAGGCTGGCAGGACAGGGCAATGCCTTGATGCACGGTTCCTGGCGCAAACGCGCGGTCCAGATCATCCTTGGAGACAATCTGCGGTGCCGGGCGCTTGGCGGCGGTTTTCAGCCATTCTTCGGCCTCTTTCAGCGCGTTTTCGGTAACATAAAGGGCATGAACGAAACGGGCGGGGTTCTGCCACGCCTCGCGCACGGCATGAATGCCGAACAGATCGGCCTTTAAGCGGGCGGATTTCGGCTCAGGAAAGCGGCGGTCTTGGCTACGCGGCTCGCGGCTCTCGGGCTTGCGCTTTTCATCGCGTCCGCGCACGGATGCCGGAACGTATTTTTTGCCTCGCTTTTCGGCTTCCGCCTTTCGGAAACTTCCCCGTTTTGATGATTTATCAATATGTTCGCCCGGATTTTCGGAAGAACGCTCGTTTCTGCGGCCTCCATTGTGAGGGGGCTTTTTACCGTTGGAAGATCTTTTTGGCGGTTTCGACATAAAAAGGTCATCGCACACTTGACAGGAGGCGGCAAAACCTTTTTTTATGCGGGTCTGAAAATCACCCGTGGATGGGTGGCCGAGTGGTTAATGGCAGCAGACTGTAAATCTGCCCTCTCTGAGTACGCTGGTTCGAATCCAGCCCCATCCACCATTTCATTTCCCGATTTTAACATTAAGAGAATTCGCCGCTCAAAACCCCGACGTTCCGGTGGGGTTTTTGTTTATCTGGATTCTCGACGCACTCGGAGAGTTTCGGTTTCTTTGCCCAAATGCCCGTTTTTCTCTGTACTGCTTTTTCGAGTGCGTCGGGCAAAAAAATTCCCTGCTAACAGGGAATTTTGAAAATTTCGGGAAGCTGGTTCTAGAGAGTCATCAGGGTAT
>QFQB01000156.1 GCA_003241475.1 Micavibrio aeruginosavorus | reverse complement strand
CTGCGTATGGACGCCGGAAAGCCCGTTAAAGGCCACGTGTGTCTGCTCCAAAAGCGCTAATTCATTAAAAATGGACGTGCAGGCATTTTCTGTCGTAAGATAGCCCTATATTCAGTTACGGAGATTATATCCCATGCCTTTGGACAAACCTTTTTTCAGGACCGCCGCTTGTGCCTTTGTACTGGCTACATGCGCCGCTTCCACGGCTTGCATTTCCCCGCGAAACGCGCTGGCCGAAAAACCCGCCGCCGAAAAAGAGTTAACGCCGGCAGAGGAAATCGCCGCCGTGGATTTTAAAAAAGGTAAACTGGGCCATCTCGCGCCGCTGATCGGCACCTACAAATACGATGATATTTGGTCCGACAAGACGGTCAAAGCCAACTTTGAATCCCTTGTAAAAGGACATGACATCGACCTCAAAAAAGAATTCGCTGTGCGCGGTCCCATAGATTTCACTGATGGATGCCTCATTCTTACAGGAAATCAGGAGCATTCCGGCGATACCAACCGCGCCTTCATGGAAATCTGCCTTGGCGAAGGAAATATCGATCTGGGCATATATGACTCCGGAAAAATCACCGTTTATTCGACAGCAACGCAATATCAATTCCTGCCTAGCGGCATCCGCAATTGGGTTTATTTACAGGATAAACCCATGCTATCAAGCCCGCTACCGTCAAACGTGCAATTCATCGTTCAACCTGCGCCATAATAAGAAAAAGCCCCGTTCTTCGGGGCTTTTTCTTTCAGCTTTGTTGTTTAAGTTTTGCGCCGTTATAGGCCGCTTGATATTTCTGCCGCTCTACGGCTGTCCACTTGGGATCGTCATACATGCCTTTGTTGTTCAAGGCGTCATTCATGGCTTGTTCTTCCAAATTCATGCTGTCCTCCTTTGTAGGTTGCAAAGAGAAAACGTTTTGAAGGCATAAGAGTTCCCCTTACAATTCAAGGGTTTCATGGCCAGCAACAGGCTCTGCATTGGCTTTAACCGGCTCTTTGTACCGCGACATTTTGGTGTAAAGCACCGACAATCCCAACGCGACCACACACGCGACAGCAATTTCAAGAAGCCGCATCATGACATAGGATAATTCCTCTGCCGGGCTTTGCGCCAAGCGGCCGGCGTCCATTAAAATGACCACTGTTACAGGAGCGAGACGCCAGTTGACCGGATAGCGTTCGATCAAATTAACCACCAGCACCACGAATGAAGCCGTTAAAAGACAGATAAGCGGCGTATAGCCGAACAAATAAATGCTGATAAGGCCGAACAAGCACCCAACCAATGTATTGAGAACGCGCACGCGCGCCAGATCATAAGTCGTATGCAAATTGGGATCGCTTACCACGAATACCGTGATGACGGACCAGATAGGATTTTCAATGCCGCAGAGTTTTAACCCATACCAACATATCAAGGACGCCAGAAAAATTTTCGACGAATAGCGAAAAGATTTATGGCTGAACAAAAAATCCAGAAAACGAAAAAAATACCCGCGGGTCTTATCGAGGAAAGCGCTCATATCCAATCATGTATACCACACACGAATGAACGCAAGATTCTTATTCACACAAAAGTGCGTTACATCTTTTGTTTAGGCTCACCAAAGCTGGTTACAAAACCACCCACGGGCCAAATTCCAAAGGGTCCAACGCGTGCAACACCCGCAGTCAGGTTTATGCGGCTACCGAACAATTTCAAATTGGTTGCAAATTCGGCCTGAAACGTTTGTGCCGTTAAGAAGTTAGGACCCGGAGCGGATGTTACTGCCGTATATGGCACAACGCCCATATATTCAGCGCGCAACGATGGAACTTGTTTAATACCCGCAACACCACCCTCAGGCGCATAAACAAGTGCCACACCGGCAGCCGCGGCAGGACCAAGACAACCGAAACCGGAGACGGTAAAATCCTTGTTCAACTCCTTGATCTTTTTATAACCGCATGCGCCAGCTGGGCTGATTTCCGCGTGGTCTTCCTTGGCAATCGAACGACTAGCTGTAACAATGATCGGATCTTTCGAGCCGACATCCTGCTCTGTCGCAAAACCGCTTTTGGTTTCTTCTTTCGACAGCTTGAATTGGGTAACGTCATTGCGCTCTTCAGGCGTGTACGCAATAAATGCCACGGCAGGTGTCACATCGACATTGGTTGCTTCAGGAAGAGATTGGGCACTTTGTGCATTGGCGTTGGTTGTAACCATTACCAAAGGAACAGCGGCCGCAACAATCATTCTATTTTTCATCACACAGCATACTTTCGTTATTAAGATGACTTACATAACGCCCAATTTGAGCTTATGTCAATACGACCTTGAAAAATAAAAAATATGATTATTATCCTATGGTCTAGGGATATTGAGGATCTGCGGTAAAATATTTTGCGTCTCTTGGCGTAATTCTCCCGATGCGAGCTCCAAGATGTCTCCGCCTTTGGCCGCTCGAAATCCAGCGGCATTTTCCGCCAGAATACCTGCATCTGAATTGTAGAAATAATTGACCATGATGCGGTGTTTTCCCACACTGTCACCGTCCAGTTTGATGTCCGCAATAATTGCACCTTTGCCCATGTGGACCCCTTGCACGCCCTCCATCTTCATCATAAGAAAGCTAAGCGCAAAAGCTTTTTGATCGACCACGCAACGCTCATCCCAATCATGTACTGTAATCAAATGATCGTCGATACAGTATTTGTCCGTTTCCACTGGCTGGCGTAAGGGCGAAAGCGTTGAAAGAAAGACATTCGGATAGTTTTCGCTCACATGCGCATGGAGTTGGCGGATCAAAGCATCACCTGCGCCTTTCATCTGCGTCAAGCGGGTAATCGAATAAAGAATGAAGGATGTCGGCTGGGCATCTCCCATAAAAGTGCTTTTTGTCTCTAAAATATCGCGAACATTACCGCACAGATCAGCAGGCGTTTTGATGGGCGTGTACTGCTTATGTACATAAATCGCACCGTGTAGTTCGCCCTCAGACTGCACGGCAAAACAGGTGCGGTTGAACGCCGCACCCCCCAGTCTATGCTTTTGGATATTTTCGACGCTGTCATTGTTGGTCTTGTGAACGGCATCACGGCCAACGAGCGTCGCGATCAGTTCAGGCCTGCTGTCACGCGTGATTTCTATCAATTCCAGTGAAGGAGTTGCACTTCCTTGGAAAACTTGCTTAAAAATATTCGGCCTCATTATACACTCCAGTTTTGTATCTTTGTGTAATAACTAATGCAGTGCGTGATGATATGGAATAAAAATCATTTCACAAATGCCGTAAAAATAAAAAAACCTCGCCGAAAAGCGAGGTTTTTTGTCATCTTGTACAGCGTGTATAGGTTATGAAGTTTAATTCTCATGTGGATTTGGAAGACTTGGCATTGACCTACTCTCCCACGTCTTAAGACGAAGTACCATCGGCGCTAAGGTTTTTCACGGTCCAGTTCGGGATGGGATGGGGTGTTGCACACTTGCTAAAAACACCAAGTCATCCAAAGCCACATGAAAAGTAAAGCAAACAACATTTATGCCAGCTTATCAGCCGAGCAATGCTTGCAAATTCGTGCAGGTTTAATACTGCGCGCGTATATCAGCCAGAACCAAAAGGTCTGGAATGATTTAAATTCAAGCCGATCGAGCAATTAGTAACAGTTAGCTTCATACCTTACGGTACTTCCACATCTGTCCTATCAACGTCATGGTCTATAACGGCTCTGATAGGGA
>QFQB01000155.1 GCA_003241475.1 Micavibrio aeruginosavorus | reverse complement strand
TGGCCGTCGGCGGCACGCACGGCAAAACGACGACGACCTCTATGGTTGGTGCGATGCTGGAAGAGGGCGGATTTGATCCCACGGTCATCAACGGCGGAATCGTTCACAAATACGGCACCAACACCCGCATGGGATCGTCCGAATGGATGGTGGTCGAAGCCGATGAATCGGACGGAACTTTTACAAAACTTCCCGCCACCGTTGCGGTGGTTACGAACATCGATCCCGAACATCTGGATCATTACGGCGATTACGATTCCATTAAAAACGCTTTTCATACCTTCATCGAAAATATTCCGTTCTATGGTTTTGCCGTGTTGTGCATCGACCATCCGGCGGTGCAGGCGATGATACCGGAACTCACAGACCGCATCGTTGTGACGTACGGCTTCAATCCGCAGGCCGATGTGCATGCGACCAATATCCGCACCAGCGCGGCGGGCAGCACCTTCGATGTAAAATTCGCCGAAAGCGTGTTCGGTGGCGAAGAATTGATCCTGCGCGATGTGTTCTTGCCGATGCTCGGCCGGCACAATGTACAAAATTCTCTGGCCTCGCTTGCGATTGCGCGCCGCATGGGAATGGCGGCGGCCAGCATGAAAAATGCATTGTCCGGTTTTTCGGGCGTGAAGCGCCGCTTTACCAAAACGGGCGCGGCAAACGGCATTACCGTGATCGATGATTACGGCCATCACCCCGTTGAGATTCAGGCGGTGCTCAAGGCTGCGCGTCAGGCGGTGGAAGGAACATCGGGCCGCGTGATCGCCGTGATGCAGCCGCACCGCTATACGCGCCTGTCGTCCTTGTTCCATGATTTTTGCACTTGTTTCAACGAGGCCGATTCCGTTCTCGTGGCCGATGTGTATGAAGCGGGCGAGCAGCCGATTGAAGGCGCGAGCAAGGAGAAGTTGGCCGAAGGTATTTTGTCGTGCGGTCACAAGCATGTCGAGGTTTTGCAATCGCCCGATATGCTGGCGCAACAAATCGCAGGCATCGCGCGCGAAGGCGATTACGTGATCTGTCTCGGCGCGGGCGATATTACAAAATGGGCGTATGCCTTGCCGGACCAACTGGAAAAACTGCACGGGAAAACCAAAAAGCAAAGAGCCTGAATTTTTCAAAGAGTATGAATATGAGTAAGCCGACATTACCGGAAATTTTTTATGAATCGGGCGTGCATATCGTCTGCAAGAGTGCTCTCGAACGCATAGAACATGTTCACCCCGGTGCAAAAGACATTATCTTCAAAGAAGCCTTACGCCGCGTGGAGCAGGGCAGTAAAAGATTTTTGCCGCACGTCATCTACAAGGATGCCGCACCCATGCCAAAACGCGGGATCATGTATCGTTTGGAACGCCTGTTCAACGAGTATGCCCGCGAAAAACAATTGCCTTTCGCCGATAAACTGCAATTCCGCCGCACAAGAGAAGCGCTTCGCGATTTCACGAAGCTGGACAGAACAACCTTGAAGGCTTTAACCGAAAACAATGTCTTGGATGAAAACAGGGACACGCAGGCGCGGCACCATGCAGCCTGTTTGCGCGGCGCTGTCTGGGATTTCTTGCGCGATCATCCTGCAACCATGGACAAAATCCATTTCACCGTGAAAGAGCGTGAAAGCCTGACCGTGAAACTCGTTCAGAATAACAACACCTCTTATCCTCCGTCCGATTACCGTAGCGCGGAGATGTGATTCATGCGCGAAGACCAAGATTACGGCACGCTAGCCGCCAAGGTGCATTTCAAATTGCGCGATCACTCTCTCGAAATCCATCGGGAGGTTGTCCAGCTCGCCGCGATGTATGAGCGGCTGGAGCGCGCCTCGCGCTACATCCCCAAAACCCCGCACACAAACATTCCTTCTTTGTTGAAGAACTGGGCTATCAGCGTCTATAATTTCACCGTGGATATGACCAGAACACCGATGGTTTATGAACTGGCAGGCGCGACCGGCCCGCTGGGGCCGACGACGGGCTTTCCGCCGGCGGGCTTGAGCGATGTGAAGCCCAGTTTCGTCATCAATCAATCCTTGCACCGCGCGCTGTTCGATTATCTGAACGCGGACAAATCGCTGGTGGTCGCCATCGGCCTCAGCGCTGCCGAATGGGCGCAGTTCCAAAGACCGTATGAGCAGGATGCGCAGGGATTCGCGTTGCGCCCCACAGGGTGGAGGTAAGGGTGGAGATAATGAAAGCGCAACTGGCCATGAGCACCTTGCCGCCCGTGCGCGGACGCTACACGGAAAACGCAGCACTGGGGGAGGCAGGCTGGTTCAAATGCGGCGGCAAAGCCGAAATCCTTTTCAAACCAGCCGATCTTGCGGACCTGCAGGATTTTTTGAAAAACTGCCCTGCCGATATTCCGGTGCATGTGTTCGGCGCGCTGTCCAACACCATCGTGCGCGACGGCGGACTGCCCGGCGTGACCATCCGTCTGGGCCGCGAATTTTCCGGCATCGAAGCGATGGGGGAGACGGTGAAAGCGGGGGCGCTCGCGCTCGATGCCAATGTCGCGCAGGTCGCGGCTGAAAGCGGCATCGGCGGTCTGGAATTTCTCTCCGGCATTCCGGGCACTATCGGCGGGGCCCTTCGCATGAATGCCGGATGCTACGGCACAGAGATGAAAGATATTTTGCTTTCTTGCGAAGCGGTGGACCGCACCGGAAAACTGCACACCTTCACACCCGATCAAATGGATATGACCTATCGCCATACCGGCGTGCCCGATGGTTATATTTTCGTTTCCGCCACGATGAAGGGCCGCGAAGATATGGCCGATTTGGTTTTGGGCCGCATGGCGGAAATCAAAATGAAGCGCGAGGAATCGCAACCCATCCGCGAAAAAACGGGCGGCTCCACCTTTGCCAATCCGCCGGGCGATCAAAAAGTCTGGCAACTCATCGACGCTGTCGGCGGTCGCGGGCTTCAGATCGGCGGTGCGCTGATGTCTGAAAAGCATTGTAATTTCATGATTAACGACGGTTCGGCAACCTCTGCCGATCTCGAAAATCTCGGTGAGGAACTGATTAAACGCGTTCGCGAAAAATTCGGAATTGCGCTACGCTGGGAAATCAAGCGCGTGGGAGTTGCGTAAATGACAAAAACAGTAGCCCTTTTGGTTGGCGGTTGGTCCTCGGAGCGGGAAGTCTCGCTGACGAAGGGAAAGCATGTCGAAGCAGCCCTTAAGGAAGCCGGATATTCCGTTAAAACCATCGACGTATCGCGCGATCTTCAAAAACTCGTGAAAGAATTGTCCACCATCAAACCCGATGCCGTGTTCAACAATTTGTATGGCCGCGGCGGCGAAGATGGCACCATTCAGGCGGTGCTCGAAATGCTCGGCCTGCCATACACACATTCCGGCGTTGTGGCCTCCGCCGTGGGCATGGACAAGGTGATGACCAAACGCTTGGCGGAATCCGTCGGCGTGCGTTGCTCGGTCGGCAAAGTGGCTTCCAAAAAAGATATTCTGGCAGAGGCGGTTATGCCGCGTCCTTATGTTGTCAAACCAATCAACGAAGGATCGAGCGTCGGCGTGCGCATCATCCTTGAAGGCGAAAACCAGATGCCAATCGACGAGGCAAGCTGGACCTTCGGCGAAGAGGCGCTGGTGGAAAAATACGTGCCGGGCCGTGAAATCCATGTGGCCGTTCTGGATGGCAAAGCCTTGGGCGTGACGGAGATTTTCGTCCACGGCCACCGCTTTTTCGATTACGACGCCAAATACCATG
>QFQB01000154.1 GCA_003241475.1 Micavibrio aeruginosavorus | reverse complement strand
AAAGCGCGCAGCGCGAAGCCGAAAAAACGAAAGCCGCGCCGCGAGGCCGGTCATCGCAGAGCGTGGGCGATGCTGCCGTCAAATCGCTGGTGCGGGCGGCAAGCTCATCCATCGGGCGGACAATCGCCCGCGAACTTATCCGCGGCGTGATGGGATCGTTATCGCGCCGTTGATCAGGCAAGTCTTTCCAAAGGAACGTTAAGGGCTTTGGCGATCGATTTCAAAGAGCGGATCGAGCCTTCCTTGCGTCCGGTTTCGATCTCCGTGAGATAGGGGCGCGAGAGTCCGGCGGCATTCGCCAGATCATCCTGCGTCAAACCGCGGTATTTGCGGATGATCTTGATTGGGCTTTGCTGGCCCAGCGTGATTTTCTGCAAGACGTCATCGGGCAGGTCATTCGCGGCCATGCCGTTCTTCATGTAGGTGTAGTCGTGAAGCGGGACGAGGACATGGGGTTTTCCGGCTATGTGGATGATGTCGTACTGCATGGTATCTCCTGAAACGAATGTCTCCTGAAGCGACATTCTATCAGCGATTTGCCCTGATTAAAACCGCGATGTCAGCGTGATCGAGCCGAAGATCGTATCGTCGTCCTGACCGTCGAATTCCTTGGTGCGGTAGTTGACCGTGTAGGAAAGCCGGTAGTCGTAAAGCGTGAGGGCAAGACCCGCGACGGCATCTCCGACAAGGATTTTCTTATCGACGGAAGGGGAATCTTCCCACGTGTTCCCGTCCAAGAAGATATTGCGGGCGACGGCACGGCCGCTAAAGCCCGAAAAGACATACCAACTCCATTCCTGATCCGGCACATTGAAATAGCCCGTGCCCGACATGGCGGGTTGCACGCGGGGCGGCGTATCCTGCAACGTGTCCTGATAGGGGCCAAGAGTAAACATCATGCCGGTTCCGGCGTAGGTATAGATGTTCCCGAGGCTGACATTCACGTTGGGTTGCGCGCGCACGCGGAAATCATCGCCCAGATCAAGCTGCCAATTGCCGTTCGGGCCGCCCGGCCAGCGGCGTTCCCACGACAAAACAACGCCTGGTTCATCATCAAGCTGGTGCGACCAGCCTTTGGGGGTAGGAGAATCCGTCACATGGGTATGAATGAATTTTTGCGTCTGTTCGCCGAGCGCGGAAGGGCCGACGATGCCGAGCGTGAGTTCAACGGAGTCTATGTGGTCCTGAGTCAGCGTGGCAAGGCCAAGCGATCCGTAAAGCCATGCCGCATAGGGCCGATCATCGGGGTCCGGATTGCGCTGGTCGATTTCCGAAGGCGTGTAGAGGTTCTGGCCCAGCGTAAAAAACGTGCTGGTGGTATCATTAATGTCGAAAGTCGGGATGGCATCGGCCAGCCTGTCGATAACAGGCGGCACGTCCGTATCGACGTTGAAATAGGTCATGCGGACGCCGTTTGTATAATACTGGTCTCTGCCGCTACCGATCAGATCGTTTTCGTAAGAAAAACTAAGATAATTCTTTTTATCGTTGCTGCGCACATTTTGAATGGCTTCGCGCTCGATTTTGCCGGGATCGGCAGGCGCGTCGGTTTGCGCCTGCGCAGGACATGTGTACAAAAAACTGCCTGTCAGAAGGACGGGCAGGGCAAGAGCCTTAAGATGACGAAAGGAATAAAGACCAAACATGAAATAACCTAATCATATATATGCCATTCCAAACAAGGCAAATCATGGAAAGTTCCTGTTGCGCCGCCGGATAACGGGGGCTTGTGGGGATGGGGTAAAATCCTATACCCTCCCGTGCAGACAAGGTAGTAGCTATGAACATTCATGACCTTATGGTCAAACAGGGTGGTTTTCTTTTCAAATGGCGGAGCTTTATTCCGCTTTTGTTGATTTTTCCCGCCATCATCGCGCTCAGCCATAGCGAAATGATCGAGGACGTGCTGGGGGATAGCGTCGAAGACGCGCTGGTGTTTGTTAGCTACCTGATCTCGTTGTGCGGTCTGGCGATCCGCTGGTATACGGTAGGGACGGTTCCTCCGGGCACGTCGGGACGTAACACCAAAGAGCAACGCGCCGACAGCCTGAATACGACGGGCATGTATTCCATCGTCAAAAACCCTCTTTATCTTGGAAACTTCATCGTCATCTTGGGCGTGTTGCTGTCGTTTAAAGTCTGGTGGTTTATTCTCATAGGTTCTATGGCTTACTGGATTTACATCGAGCGCATCATCGCCACGGAAGAGCGTTATCTTGCGCAAAAATTCGGCGATGATTATACGAGCTGGGCCGTAAAAACGCCGTTCTTTTTCCCGAAATTCAGCCTTTGGCAAAAACCTGACCGTCCGTTTAATCTGAAAAAAGTTCTGAGAGCGGAATATAATGGCGTAATGGTCGTCGGAAGTGCGTTTCTTGTTATCGAGTTCATTGCCGACATATTGTTTGAGCGCGAGCCATTTTTCTTCTGGTTGAAGGATGATTGGTTCTGGCCGTTTCAATTTGTCGTGAGTTCGGCCATTTTCGGCGTTCTAAGGTACCTCAAGAAGCGGACGACGATCCTAAATCCCTCTCCAGACATCGGTTGACGTACACGGATTGACGCGCGTCCGTCCCGATTTTCCCCCAAAGCCATGATCGATCAAGCATTTTGCGCACAGGTTTTAAGAAATGGACGAGATTATTCAGTTCTTGCATGGTTTTCGGATCTGCCTGTTCGCGGTAAGTAGTAAGAAGATCGGAAATAAGAGGGCCTTCATAACGCAATTTATCACCAGGCACGCGGGAAAAACGGCTGGCGGCGCTCAGGAATATCCAGATATCGCGCGCTTGCGCCGTAGAAAGCGGCATAACGCGTACCGGATCTTCTTCCAGATCCAAAAAGCCGATCCGCGTTCCGTCCCATGTCATATCCCGCATGTAGGGACGGCCATGGGCGAGACCTTTGGCATGCAGGCGCGCCATCTCAAGCATCGCGGTCTTTAAAAGAGCCGTGCGGGTTTGCAGGTCTTTTGTTTTATCAAGCGTTTCACGAAGTTGTGGCCCTGCATCGGATAGAACCATCATATCATCGTAAACGCCCAAGACATCGGGAACGTGAAATCCTGATTCCTTAAAGGCGCACAGGCGGTCGGCTTCCTTGTAAAGGCTCTCCCCACCGCCCGGACTGACGGTGTAGCGCAAGATTGGTTTGCCAAGGGCGGATGCGAGAATGCGCTGCAGGTGATGCCAGATACGGGCTTTTGGCGGCACGGGCAGCTTGATCCAGATTTTCCGGCCATCGAGTTCGCCGCACATTGTTCGCGTGTGCGGAGAGGAGGGGATCAGGCTATGGCCGAACGCGTGGTAATCCATCACATATAAAATCTTGGCGTTTAAAGGAGAGGCCGCTATTCTGCGCAGGCCCGTAAACTCCAAGGATAAAAAATATGACGCTCAAAACCTACACGCAGATGCCGCGCTCCGGAAAAAAGCCGGAAAGTATGGTAATTTTGCTACACGGGCTGGGCGAACAAGCCAATTTGTTGGTGTTGCGTCCGCTAGAGGGGGCGTAGATCCAGCGCTTGTGTGCTCGTCTTGGCCGCCGCGATCCGGGCCGGGGCAGCCAACGCGCCCTGATAGGTAAGGCGGCGCTCTTGAACCAGCTCGTTAAGATCGGTTACCGCCTCGAAGCGCGCCGTTAGCATCGGTTTGGCAAGAGCGGCTATTTCACCTGTAGTACTGGTTTTGATGATCGACAAAACCTGTGTGGCAGCAACGGCATTCAGTAATTGCAATTATAATAGA
>QFQB01000036.1 GCA_003241475.1 Micavibrio aeruginosavorus | reverse complement strand
CAGGAAGGACAGGTATATGTCATGGATGCCGTGGCCATGCGCTGCGGAAATCGGCACGGGGTCGCCAAAGCCCAAAGAGAAGGCTTCGGCCACGCCTGCGGCGGCGGCTTTTTCGTTTTCGCATTTGTTGACGGCGACCACGACGGGTTTCTTTTGCTTTCTAAGCCACTGTGCGAAATGGAGATCGACAGGTGTCAGACCGGATCTGCCATCAACGACGAACAGGACGGCATCGGCCCGCGACAGCGCTTCTTCTGTCTGTTTTCGCATGCGGCCTTGGATGGAATCGTCAAAGCGTTCTTCAAGGCCCGCCGTGTCCATCAACATGATCTGGCGGTCGTAGAAAAACACTTCGGCTTCCCGCCAATCGCGGGTCACGCCAGGGGTGTCGTCCACGATCGCGAGCTGTTTGCCCGCGATGCAGTTGAACAATGTCGATTTGCCCACGTTGGGGCGGCCGAGGACGGCGATGGTAAACATGGCCTAGTCTTTAGGGGCAAGCGGCGGAATTTGCCAGCTTTTTGTTAACGGTAGGCGGTCAGATCGCCGTTTTCGCCCAGAATATAGAGGGTCGCACCCGCAATGATGGGGGAAATCCGGACGTCCTTGCCGCTTTCCCACTCGCGCACCAGCGTGCCGTTTTCAGGGTTGATTTCCGCCACGCGGCCATCTGTGCTGAACGCCAGAAGGCGGCCTCCGGCCATAAGCGGGCCGGACCAGACGATCGGGCCTTCCTTCTTTTCCTTGTTTTTGAATTTGGCAAGTTGCGATACCCAGATCACGCTCCCTTTCCCCTTGTCGAGCGCCACGATCTGGCTTTCGGAGGAGATGAGGAACAAGCGGTTTCCGGCAATCCATGGCGTTTTCGCGCCGCTGATGTCTTTTTGCCAAACGCGCGCGCCGGTCAGCATGTCGATGGCGGCGATCTTGCCGCCAAAGGAAATGGCATAGACGATATTGCCGTCAATAACAGGAAGGCCGCGAATGTCGGACAACGCGGTCATGCCGCCAAGGCGCACGGCGCTGGAAAGATTGTCCGACCATGCAACGGAACCGTTTCCGGCGCGCACGGCATAGATTTCGCCCGACGAGAAAACGGGTACGACCAGATCGTTCGTTGCTGCAGGGCTTGCGGCGCCTATCAGGCCCGTGCTTTGCGCCAGCGCGGAAAATTCCCATTGAACTTTGCCGTCTGCAGTGTTGATCGCCAGAACGCTGTTGGACATGGTGGTGACGAATACGCGCCCGCCAATAACGGTGGGAGCGGCGCGCGACGGACTGGTCAGCGCCACGCGCCAGACGATCTCGCCTTTGGCGGCATCGACTTTGAGCAATTCGTCGTAACCGGCGGTCACATAGACAAAACCTTCGGAGACGGCGATCCCGCCGCTGATGACCGGATCTTCTTCTTCAAGATCGCGCACTTCTACAGACCAGCGGCGTTTGCCGTCTTCGGTGGAAAAGGCGGAGAGGGTCGCATCCGTATCAAGGGTGAAGAGGCTTTTGCCTGCAACAACAGGCTGGACCGTCAGCGGCAGACGCGATCTGCTACCTTCGCCGATATCGACGGTAAAGACTTTTTGCAAGGCTTTGGAAGACAGCGCCAGATTGCCCATGGCGTGGCTCGGCACGCCTCCTGCCTGCGGCCATGAATCATTTTGCCACATCTCGTCAGAGGCAAAAGGAGCCGCCGTTGTTTCATCGGGGCGCAGATCTTTTTCAAAATCAAGAACGGCCACGCGATTGCCCGGCAACGGGGTCTTGTCATCGCTTTCGCCCCACCATCCATCGGAACAGGCGGTGACGCCGAGGCTGAGGCACAGGCCGGATAAAAGAAGAGCGCGTTTCATCATCATGAAAAGTCCTTAAAAAATTATTCTGGCTGTTTTTGCGCGGACGCGGCAACGGGGGCTTTTTGGGATTGCTCGTACTCATAAACATTTTTAAGCGCGAGCGCTTTTTCTTTCAAAGAATCGGGAACGATGGCTTCATCAAAGCCTGTTAGCAACGTCAGCGCCTTGGCGTAGTCTTTCAGCCCATTGCCGTAAAGCAAAGCGGTGTCTAGCTTCGCTTGAAGACGGAATGCGGAATCGCTGTTGTTTGCCACTGGCTCGATACGAGCTATCAATCCTTTGAAGTCGGGAGTTTTGTCCGGTGCGGCCAACATGGCCGAGCGAGCATAGTAGATGTTGGCGATGTCGCGCAGATCGCTGGGCGCGCTTTGATCTCTAGATACGGCATCGTAGAGTTCGGTAGCTTTGGTGAAATTCTTTTTGTCCGCATATTTGGAGGCCGCGTTCAAAAGCGCGACGGATTTGTGTTCGCCCTTGGTTTCGCCTGCAGCTTTTTCGAACCCTGCGGCAATGTCCTTGTCTTCGGCGGCTGTAATAAGTTTTGCCGTTTCGGCGCGGTTCTCATGAGTTTTCCAGCTTTTGTACGCCGTCGTTGCGGCTGTGCCCAGAACCAGAACGATGGCGGCCAGAAGCAAGGTTGGGCCATAAGTTTTCCAAAGTTTGGCGACTTTTTCCCGTTGCAGGGCTTCATCGACTTCGCGAAAGATATCTGACATGGGTATATACGCTCCTTAAAACGGGGCCATAATAGGAAAAACGGGAAATTCCGCAAACCCTAAATCTGTGTTATAGTGGTTTTTATGGGTTTTCAAACGAGCCATGCGAAAATCGGCTATTCCCGCTACGAATTCGGGAAGATTTTCCAGATATATAGCCAGAATGTCTATGCCGGATTGTTTCGGGATTTTTCCTTTACCGAAATCAACGGGCAGTTTTTCATCTCTTTTCGGGAAGAAGCGGGCAAGACGCCCCTGATCACGGTTGAAAAGCGCCGCCTGGGGCCGGACACCAATCTGTTCGTGGCCACGACGCCCGGGCCCAAAGGCCAGCCGGTGGAGATTGTAAGGTCCGAAAAGATCGATCTTTTTGCCGAGCGGCTCAAGGACGAGATCAACGAGATGCGCGAGAACAAGACCCATAGCGGATTGCGCGTCGTTTCCTAATATAGAATTGACACAGGCTCTTTCTTTTGCATAAATCTCAAACGAGAGGTTATGTGTCCAATGAGTTCCTATCGCGACAAATTCACGCACTCCAGTTGCCCCATCCACCACAACGACAACGCGCCTTTTGCGCATTCGTTTACACAGGATGAAGTGAAATCCATTACGGATAGCCTGCAGCCCTACGCCGCCGTTGCGCAGCAGCGCTACAGCGAAATAGGCGATAATATCGATATCTTCCTGACGGCGAGGGAAGAGCGCCATCAGTATCCGGCGTTCACCATTTCGCGCTTGCCGGGGACATATGCGCTGAGAGGGGCATATTTGCAAAGCAATACGATAGAAAATAATAATTTTTTATTGTTCCTAAAAGACGTTGAAAAGGTTCTTTCGAAAGCCTGTCCTTCGTCGAAGCCTTATGTTTTCGATCTGTAGATTTAGCCGGGTTTATTGTGCTGCATTCTTATTTCAATTCGCTTCAATCCATTGCCCCTCATTTTGTCGCGGCCAAAAATGACAACGAGGATACAAAGAGAGCCGTGTGTCAGAAAAGGAAGGTTTCTTTTTCTGAGGATGAGGTTCATCAAATTACAGCGTTGTTGGCGCCTTACGCGCGTAGCGGCGTCATTACAGACGTAGAAATCTTCAGCTATCGGGACAGCGCCAATATCACAATCAGCGGCCGTCAGCGCCGGTCACCGCTTTTCGATATTATCCGCAATGAAAGTATGCAAGGAATGCCGGTCTATCGCCTGAACCTGAAGGGCGCGGATCGGGAGCAGTTTAATTCCTGTAATTTCAATGTCATCCTTAGCCATACGCGCTCCCATCTCAACAAAAAATTTCCCAAGATTCCTTCTGTGCAGAAGGGTTTTTCCGTCGTTTAAGCGGTTGACTCAGCGGCCCGCCGCTCCCATCTTTGGAACACTTAATTTCAAAGGAGTTCCAAGATCATGGCTAAAATTAAAGTTGATAATCCCGTTGTTGAAATCGATGGCGATGAAATGACCCGTATCATCTGGTCCATGATTAAAGAGAAACTCATCCTGCCCTATCTGGATATCGACCTGAAATATTTCGACCTTGGCATTGAAAGCCGTGATGCAACCGATGACCAGATCACCATCGATGCGGCCAATGCGATCAAGAAATACCGCGTCGGCGTGAAATGCGCGACGATCACGCCGGATGAGGCCCGCGTGAAGGAATTCAATCTGAAGAAAATGTGGAAGTCGCCCAACGGCACGATCCGCAACATTTTAGATGGCACCGTATTCCGCGAGCCTATCGTATGCAAGAACGTGCCCAAATATGTTCCGGGCTGGACGCAGCCGATGGTCGTCGGACGTCATGCCTTTGGTGACCAGTATAAAGCAACAGATCTGAAAATCCCCGGAGCCGGAAAGCTGAAACTTGTTTATGAGCCGAAAGAGGGCGAAAAACAGGAATTCGAAGTATTCGATTTCAAAGGTCCCGGCGTTGCTATGGGCATGTATAACGTGGATGAGAGCATTACCGGTTTTGCGCGCTCCTGCTTCAATTACGGTCTGCAGCGCGGCTATCCGGTTTACATGTCCACCAAAAACACGATCCTGAAAGCCTATGACGGCAAATTCATGGATATCTTCCAGAAGGTCTATGACGAGGAATTCAAAGCCGAGTTCGAGAAAAACAAGCTCTGGTACGAGCATCGCCTGATTGACGACATGGTGGCGTTCGCTATTAAATCGAATGGCGGTTTTGTCTGGGCCTGCAAAAACTATGACGGCGACGTGCAGTCGGATGTCGTGGCGCAAGGCTACGGCTCGCTGGGTCTGATGACTTCTGTTTTGCTGACGCCCGACGGGCAGACGGTCGAAGCCGAGGCCGCGCACGGCACGGTAACCCGCCACTACCGCGAGCACCAGAAAGGCAAGGAGACATCGACCAACCCGATCGCCTCGATTTTTGCGTGGACTCAAGGGCTTAAATACAGAGGCAAGTTTGACGGCAACACTGCGTTGATAAAATTCGCCGAAAGCCTTGAAAGGGCTTGCGTGGACACGGTAGAATCAGGCTCTATGACAAAAGATCTCGCATTGCTGATCGGCAAGGACCAACCCTTCTTGACAACCGGTCAGTTTATGGACAAGGTCGCGCAAAATCTCAAAGAGAAACTGGCTTAAAATGACGCACAAACGCACACGCTTCCTCCCGCTTCTGGCAACGGCGATGATCGCCCTTTCGGTTCCCGTTCAGGCGGCGCAGACCTATCAAAAAGACTATGTCGGCAAGATGGAGATGTATCGCGCGAATTATCAGGACACGCTGGTTCATCTGGCCCGCAAATACGGTCTGGGTTTTGTGGAGATGCGCGCTGCCAATCCGACGCTTGATCCGTGGATACCCGGAGACGGCGCCCGCGTTGTCCTGCCGACCCAGTCGATTTTGCCGGACGCGCCGCGCAAGGGCATCGTCATCAATCTGGCCGAGATGAAACTCTATCTGTTTCAAAACCCGGGCGAGGCGCCGATCGTCTATTCGATCAGCCCGGGCCGCGAAGGCTTGAACACGCCGCTGGGGCAGACAACCGTGACGCACAAGAAGGTCGGCCCGTCATGGACTCCGACGCCGCGCATGCTCAAGGAAGATCCGACCTTGAAGAAATTCTATCCGCCGGGACCGGACAATCCTTTGGGAACGCACGCTCTTTATCTCGGCTTTCCGGAGATCCGTATTCACGGTACGAACAAACCTTACGCCATCGGACGCCGCGCGTCCTCGGGCTGTATCCGCATGTATCCTGAAGCGATCAAGGACATTTACAACCGCGTTCCGGACGGCACAATCGTGACTGTGGTGGATCAGCCTGTGAAAGTGGGCTGGATCGACGACAAAATGTTTGTCGAAGTATCCCCGACGCAGGAACAGTCTTTGAAGATCGAACAGATCGGCGAATTGAAGTCCTACGAGATTACGACCGAAGATATGCGCCGCATCACGGGCAAGGCCGGCGCGCTGGCGGACAATATCGATTGGGAAGCGGTGCGCAAGGCCGTGCGCGAACACCGCGGCTATCCTGTTCCGGTTCTGGACCGCAAGGGAACCAAGGGCGCCCATGTCGTCGATGAAATGGAAGCCGAAATCCAAAAGGCTGACGCCGAAGACAAGATCATTGCCGACAAGCAAAAGGCCGAGATGAAGGCCGCGGCTTCTGCCCGCGAAGCCGCAAAGCCGGATGTTTACGGCGCAAAAAAAGCCGCTAAAGAAAAAGAAGTGAAGGTGGTGAACACCCAAACGACGCCGCGCACGGTCAACCAGTAGCTATTGCGACAAGATCTGAAAAACCGCCCCTCGTGGGCGGTTTTTTTAGCGATGCATCAGGGTGTAGATGATGCCAAAAAGTATCGGCGCGTAAAGCGGGGCGAAATAAAGCACGCTTCGCACCTTGTCTTTGATAAATAAGGAGATGAATCCGAGCAGGAATGTGAAGACGCAGACATAGACCGTATTGCGCGTCAGTTCCGTACCGAAAGCTTTATCGATCAGTTCCGGCGGGAAGACTTCGAAGCGGATCATCATGTGGACACTAAAGGCATAGAGGTAAAAGCCCGCGATGGCGAGGGCGATTAATCCGGCGAAGCGAAGAGCGAATGTTTTCCAGTTCATGTCGTTTATTATTCCTTGAACGCGCAAAAAAGAAAAGACTGTCTGTGAAAGCACAGACAGTCTTAATCTTTTGCCTGCAAAGGCAAGTTAATTACTTAACTTGTTTGCTTTCGAAAACTGGCTCAGCGGACTGAACGGTTTCTTGTGCAGGAGCATTGCCAACCGTGCGCTCTTCAGCGTAAGGAGCTTGCGTCAGTGTTTCGTCGGTTGCGGATCCGCCCGTGGAGGAGCAAGCTGCTACGCCAACAACAGAAGCCAGCATCAGTACATTCATCAGAAGTTTCGTCATTTTATATTTCCTCATTTGCTAGAACAATTCGAGTTGACCACCTTGGAAAGTTAGCCTTCCCGCAACTGGTAAATCCCTGCCTTTATACATCACGAGGGTTGCCCTTAAAACCCCCTTTGCAAAATTTTTTTAGGGTTTTCAGGCACTTTCGCTTATTTGGGCTGTTGGGGGTTGCGCGGGAAGCTCACTTGCTGACCTTGGAGAAGTAGGAATCTACGCCGCCGACAATGGCGGAGGCGATTTTCTGGCGGTAAGCGGGAGAGGAGAGTGCGTTGACCTCCGCCTTGTTAGACATAAAGCCCATCTCGATCAGAACGGAGGGCACATCCGGTGCTTTCAGAACGGCGAAGCCTGCAAAGCGGTGCGGTTGGTCCAGCATCTGGATGCCTTTGCTTTTGGCTTGTTTAACCACCATGTTGGCGAAAAATTTCGACTGGTTCATGGTATCGCGCATGGCCAGATCGATCAGAATGTTGGCCACTTCCTTGTCTTCATGGGATAGATCGACGCCTGCGATAAGGTCAGCTTGGTTTTCACGGGCCGCCAGCTTGGCGGTCTGGGCATCCGAGGCTTTGTTGGACAGCGTGTAGATGGAGGCTCCGCTCACGCCCGGCTTGTCGATGGAATCCGCATGGAGCGATATGAAAAGGTCCGCGCCTTGTTTGCGGCCGATGGCCACGCGGTCCGGCAATTTGATAAACACATCGGTCGAGCGGGTAAGATGGACGCGGTAGCGGCCAGTGGCTTCGAGTTGCTTCTTGAGTTCTTGTGCGGTGGCAAGGGTGACGTCCTTTTCCTTTTTGCCGTTGGCGCCTAGCGCCCCTGGGTCCTGACCGCCGTGGCCGGCATCGATCACGATCATTTTCTTTTTGCCATTCTTGGTCGGTGCGGGGGGCTCGGGCGCGGGCACGTACGAGGCTTTTTCTTCGGACGGTGCGTAAGAGCCGGGTGGGTTCAGCGCATGCGAAGGGTTTGTCTCGAACGATTTTGGCGGCGCGATGGGGAGCTGTTTCGGAGCGCTGGAATTAAGAGAGCCGAACATTTTTTCGTTTGTAGGATTATAAGTGCCAAAAACGGGGGCAATGTCCATTACGACACGATCCGAATTCCCGCCCCCAGACGGCAGAGTAAAAGCACTTTTAAGCGTTACTTGTTTTTTTAGATCGATAACAATCCTTGAAATACCGGGTTGCAACGTGCCGTTACGGATGGCACCGACCAACTCTCCATTATTTGATGAGG
The DNA here is from genome assembly GCA_003241475.1 of Micavibrio aeruginosavorus. Classification (GTDB taxonomy): domain Bacteria; phylum Pseudomonadota; class Alphaproteobacteria; order Micavibrionales; family Micavibrionaceae; genus Micavibrio_A; species Micavibrio_A aeruginosavorus_A. The sequence goes on along the minus strand of QFQB01000036.1, from coordinate 8,578 downwards.
GCAAAGATGCCCGCCAATCAAAGGCTGGGAGGTCTAATACGAGACGGGGCGGGTTTTGCAAGATGAAGGCACGAAAATCTGTCTTTTTGGATGTCTCGATGACGATGCGGGTTTTGTCGGCGTAGCTTCCGATCCGTAGCGAATTCACGCTCAAGTCGTTGGCAGCCTTGACGTTGTGCGCTGGAATGGCAGAAACGCAAAAAATCAGAAGAAAAAGAGCAAAAAAACGCGCCACAAGTTGATTCCGTAAACCTTATTCGCTGATCAGGATACGGACGATGGTGGGGGTTTGCAATCGTCTTATTGATAACAGGCGGAGAGTCTAAAGTATGTTGGGGATGACAATGTAATCGTCGCGCTCTTTTTTGATTTTCGCGTATCTGACGCATTGCTCAGATTTGGGATTTTCGGTAGCAGCGCATTCTTTGGCTACTCGATTGTACTCGGATAAGCCATAAATTTGTGCGGCGATAGCCAAACCACCAGCGGCGATAAAGAGCGTTTGTTTTAAGCCCAATGGCTGCGCGCTACGGTTAATTGCCCCAAAGCGTTGTCCGTAAAGTTTTGTCATGACGGAAACCTATAGTTATCGCAAATAGAATGCAAACAATTTATACATTGTCTCTTAACCCCTATCTGTGTATTGTCTTCCTTAAGCGACCCGTCGCGGCCAAGCAGTAGTTACTAAGGATTTGATTTACAAAGGTTTCGCTGGCTGTAACGGAAAAGATAGGTCCACCCGCCCTGGCATTGTGTCGGCGAGGAAACGCGAAAAGGGGCCGACCAGACGAATTCGGTTGGCATACCGTTACAGTGTTTTTATGGCCGGGATCAGGTCTATCTTCATTTGAACAATTTATTGGCGCAGTGCGCCTCATCCTTCCTCGTCGCCCGGAAGTCATCAGGCCCGCACGCGCTTGGAGGATATTCCATGCCTAAAACTATGTTGATCGACGCGACCCATTCCGAAGAAACACGGGTCGCCGTCGTCGATGGCAACCGCCTTGTCGAATATGATTACGAGAGCAAGGTCCGCAAGCAGCTCAAAGGCTCTGTCTTTTTGGCCAAGGTCACGCGGGTCGAACCCTCGTTGCAGGCCGCCTTCGTCAATTTCGGCGGCAACCGCCACGGGTTTTTGCCGTTTTCCGAGATCCACCCCGATTATTTCCGCATTCCTGTCGCTGATCGTGAAGCCCTGATCGCCGCCCAGCGCGCCGAGCTTGAGGAACATGACGAGGAAATGGAGCAAGAAGAAGCCGTCCTCGAGCAAAAGGCCGCCGAAGAAGAAAGCGGCATTGTTTCGGTCGAAGAAGAGGATGACGAGGAAGAAGAACTCGAAGCCATTGTTGAAGTCGGCGGCGAAGATAAGCCTTTGTTGGAAGACGACAGCGATGGCGAGGAAGAGGAGGACGACTCGGAAGAGGCTTCGTCCGATGCCCAAGAAGACAGCTATAAGGCTCCTGCCGCCATGGCCGCGCCTGCCGACCGTCTGGAAGGCCCGTATGTCGAAGAAGAAACAGCTTCCGATGAGGAAGAGGATGAGTCTGAAGAAAATTTGGATGAAGACGCCGAAGGCGAGGAAGAAGCGTCTGCGGAGGCTTCCGAAAACGGCGAGGCCGCAAGTTCCGAAGATGCGAATGGCCGTGAAAACCGCGGCCGCCGAGACCGCAATCGCCGCGGCAGAGGCAGAGGCCGTCATAATGGTCGTGGCGGTCGCGGACGTGGTGATCGCGACGATCATTCCGTCGATTCTCTTGGCGGCGATTCCGTCGATGGCGACCGCCCGTTCCGTTTCAACCTGAAACGCAATTACAAGATTCAAGAAGTCATCAAACGCGGCCAGATCATGCTCATTCAGGTGAGCAAAGAAGAGCGCGGCAACAAGGGCGCGGCGGTGACGACATACCTGTCCATGCCGGGCCGCTACTGCGTTCTGATGCCGAACAGCCCTCGCGGCGGTGGTGTAAGCCGCAAGATTGCGTCCTTCAAAGACCGCAAGCGTATGAAGGAAATGCTCGACGATCTACAGGTGCCGGACGGCATGTCCGTGATCCTGCGCACGGCGGGAGTGACGCGCACGAAGGTTGAGATTAAACGCGATCTTGATTATCTGACGCGCCTTTGGAACACGATCCGCGAACACACGCTGAAATCCGTTGCCCCAGCGTTGATCTACGAAGAGGGCAACCTCATCAAGCGCGCGATCCGCGATCTTTACTCCCGCGATATCGAAGATGTCTATGTTTCCGGCGAAGAAGGATACAAGAACGCCAAGGAATTCATGAAAATGCTGATGCCTTCGCATGCGAAGAAGGTTCAGGAATACAAGAATGACCGCGTGCCGATGTTCCACAAATTCGGCGTGGAAAACCAGATCGCCGATATGGGCGAGCCGACGGTCAATCTGAAATCCGGCGGCTATCTGGTCATCAACCCTACAGAAGCTCTGGTGTCCGTGGACGTCAACTCCGGCCGCGCGACCAAGGAACGCCATATCGAAGACACGGCGCTGAAGACCAACCTTGAAGCCGCCGACGAAGTGGCCCGGCAGTTGCGCCTTCGCGACCTTGGCGGACTTGTTGTCGTTGACTTTATCGATATGGAAGACCGCCGCAACAACCGCAAGGTGGAGCAACGCCTGCGCGATGCGCTTTCGAATGATCGCGCGCGCATTCAGGTCGGCCGCATTTCCTCGTTCGGTTTGCTCGAGCTTTCCCGCCAGCGTCTAAACCCGTCTCTGGCCGAAGCGCAGCAGGAAATCTGCGCGCATTGTGCCGGCACGGGCCGCGTGAAAACGCTCGACTTCTCTGCGATCTCGATCATTCGAGCGCTGGAAGTCGAAGGCATCAAGGGCAAGTCCAACGAGATCACCTTGACGATGGCGACATCCGTTGCGCTCTATATCATGAACCACAAGCGCAAATTGCTGAACGACCTTGAAGAGCGTTACGGTTTTGTGGTTCTAATTGAAACTGATGATACGATGTCCACCTCGCATTACACGCTCGAAGGGGCAATGCGGGCGCTGGCGCCGAAGCCCTCGGAAGGCATTCGTTCCGTGGCCGTCGATGACAGTTTCGATGAATCGGCCGAGGAAGAAGAAATCGAAGAAGAGGGCAGTGAAGGGGAAGAACGCACCGCCCGCCAGCCGTCTGATCGCAATCGTAGTCAAGGCGAGCGTAGCCATGACCGTGGCGAAGGTGAAGGCCGCCGTCGTCGTGGTCGCAGAGGTGGCCGTAATCGTGGACGTCGCGATGAAAATGGCGCGCCGTCTGAAAACAATGGTAACCGTGCAGAATCCGAAGAGGATATCGATGATTCCATCGGTAATCGCGCGGAAGAATCGGATGAACGCGATGACAGCCGCGGTAACCGCGAGCCGCGTGAAGGTGGTGAAGGCCGCCGTCGCCGGGGCCGCAGAGGCGGTCGTAATCGTGGAGGTCGCGGTGATCGCGCTCCGCAACAAGAGGGTGGCCAGCTCTTGAAGGAGAGTCCTGCGCCGCACACCGATCCACAATTCCATGCCGCGCCGCCGATTCAGGTCGTGGCTACCCCGTCGAATGATACGCCACCACCGTCGCGTGATTATGAGACTGTCAATCAGGCTCCTGAGAAAAAGAAAAAGGGCTGGTGGAACAAACTTGTAGAATAATCAAAAAAACGGCGGGGCATGTCCCGCCGTTTTTTTTGCGCAGAAAACCATTTTTTGGAATGGTTTTGTCTATACTGCAGTGCAAAAAAGAGGTAAAAATTATGGGCATGAGAATCAAAACCTCTCTAGGATCGCTTTCTGTTCTGGCCGCTATGGTCGGATTTGGCGGCGTTCCTGTTGCGCAAGCCGCTCCGAAAGGCGTCAACATCATCCCTTATAAAGGCCCGAAATCGGGGCCGGTTATACCGAATGAGCATGATATGACGCGCGCTGCGGATCTTTTGAAAGAGGAGCGGCGTCTGTTCGGGCTTGGTGAAAATCTCCGAGAGCCAAAAAGCGAAAGACTTAAATTGATTTTCTTCCGCATGGGGGATGACGGTGAATGCCGCCTGAAGGGTCCGGCACTTATCAATTTGACGTGGCGTCTTGGGCCGAAAAACGATTGAATGGATCAAATTTTATCTATTGTTCAGCACCTTTTAAATCTTTTGATTTAACATAAAAATTGAGACATATACGAGACGTCTTTTAGCCAAGTTCTAGGGAATGGAACGGGCCTACCGCGCGGGCGTGCGGGCGGTCACGGGTTTTGGCGTCTTTTATAGATTGGTTACTTCACACACGAGTTTCCCGTCTGTCTGCCGTCCGAAGGAGATCTTTGCCCCCGCATGTTCTCCCGTCCTTCGGGCAAACGGTTGTCAGGCGTTTTCGTCCCTTAGCCACCGGAGCTCCTCCGGTGGCTATTTTTTTTTTCATGGATGCGGTATAACGAAAAACAAGAAATTCATTCCTCCTGTGAAGGTTTACGATGACCCGTTCTTCTCTTCTTCTTTCTGCTGTTTGTTTATCATTTCTGCTTTCTGCCAGTGCGCTTGCCGCAGAAGAAAAAGCGCAAACCAAACCTGTTGCGGAAAAGCCTGTGGCCACAAAACCGGCCACAAAAAAAGAGGAAGAAACGCCCGATACCGTGTTGGCTCAACCGAAAAAAACGGAAGAAACGCCCGTGACGAAATGGATTGCTGCAGAGAATGCGCTGATCGATCCACTTTCGGACAAGGATAAAGAAAGCTTTTTTATCCTGCGCAACAAATATTCGATGATACGGGTCACAAGGGTGGTCGAGCGTGATATCGGCGCGGCCGTAGAATCCTGTGGCGATAAAAATGCCGATATAAAAGCCAAAATGGATGCGCGCTATAAGCAATGGAAAAACGCTGTCGATCCCATTCTTGATACAGCGAAGAAGCAACTGGACAAGGATCTGGCCAGCCAGAAAATCGTTGATCCCAAAAAGGCTAAGAACGTTCTTGACCTTAATGACGAAGCGTATGTCTACAGTGAAAAACAAATCACGAAAATGCCCGTCAGCACCAAGGAAGCGTGCGAAAATCTTCTGATGTCTATGGATCATACCGAAGACAATATGGTGACTTTGTTGCAACAGACGTTGCTTCCCGAAAATGTGATCCGTCAGCGTAGGGATGCCATTAAGCGCGAACAGGAAAAACAAAAAGACAAGGCGAAGAAGCAAGAAGCTAAATCGCAAGATGCGGCAAAAAAATCCGAATAAAGCCCCATGAAAATATTGCAGGTGATGGCGGGCGGCGACCATGGCGGGGCGGAAACCGCCTTTGTTGACATGTGCATCGCCATGCAGGAAGCGGGCGTCGATATTGAAGTTGTAACGCGCGGCAATGCGGTGCGCGTTCCTGCGCTGGAGCAGGCCCGCATCAAAGTGCATAAACTTCCTTTCGGCGGACCTTTAGATGTTTTTACGCCGTGGAAACTGGGGCGCATCATCAAGGATTTTTCACCCCTTATTGTGCAGACATGGATGGCGCGTGCTACGCAAAAAACGCCCAACTGGTCGTCTTTGAAAACCCCGCAGCGCTATCTGGTCGTTTCGCGTCTGGGCGGCTATTACAAGCTCAAAAATTTCAAATCCGCGGATTATTTCAATACGGTAACTCCTTGCATCAAATCCTATCTGGTTAAAGAAGGTGTGGCGGAAAATAGAATTCGCCAGATTAATAATTTTGCCGAAAACACTGAAGATGCACCTGTTTCGCGAGCGGATTTCAACACGCCTGAAGATGCCCCTGTCGTGCTGGCGCTGGGGCGGCTGCATCCGAGCAAGGCGCATGACGTGCTACTGCGCGCACTGGTTGATTTGCCAGGCGTTCATGCATGGATCGCCGGAGAAGGCCCGCAGCGTGCAGAGCTGGAAGCGCTGGCCAAAGAGCTTGGCGTAGAGAGCCGCGCGCATTTCCTGGGCTGGCGCACTGACCGGACCGCGCTTTTGAAAGCGTGCGATGTTTGCGTGTTCGTTTCGCGTTTCGAACCTTTCGGTACTGTCTTCGTTCAAAGCTGGGCTGCGCAAAGGCCTTTGGTCGTTTCCGATGCCGACGGACCGAAACAGTTTTGTCATGATGGTGAAGATTGTCTGATGGTTCCCAAAGACAATGCGGCGGCTGTCGTTTCCGCCGTTCAAAAACTTCTGGGCGACAAAGCCTTGCAACAAAAGCTGGTACAACGGGCTTATGAGCGGTTCCAAAACGAATTCACCAAAGAAAAATCCGTCTCGGCCTATCTCGATTATTTTCTAGAAATCCTGCAAAAAGAAAAAATTATTTAAGCTTTGAAGAGTCTGTGAATTTGGCGGATCATTAGTCCCAGCAGGACCATGCCGCCAGCCTGATGCAGAGCGCCGAGAGCTACGGGAACTTGGAGCAGAACTGTCGCGATTCCCAGTCCGACTTGTACGAATGCCATTCCAATAAGCCATCCGTTTTTGAAACGCCATCCTACCGATGCAATGGCGATAAATGTCGCAATCGCCAGCCAGCGGTGAATGAATTGTACCGCGCCCGGATCATGTAGCACGGAAAATATCCCTGCAACTTCGGGCGGCATCCAATGCGCATCCATCATCGGCCATGTGTTGTAAACCATCCCGCCGTCCAACCCTGCCGTAAATGCGCCCCATGTAATAGTAATGACGAGCAGTGCAAAAGCGATCAGCGCATGGCGTTTTTGGCAAAAACTTCCCGATGATCCTTTTACCGGATCAAGATCAAAGGACAGCCACAGCAAGGCGCTGTAAACTGCCAAAGCCAGCATTAAATGTGCGGCCAGACGGAAATGCGAGACATCGGGGCGGTCTACAAGGCCGCTCATGACCATGTACCACCCCATGACGCCCTGCAGGCCGCCAAGCAGGAGAACAAAGAACAATTTGCCTTTGTATTTTTGCGGGATTTTTCCTTTGATCCAGAACAAGGCCAGTGGTAGCGCATAGACTAGTCCGATTAGGCGGCCCCACAGTCTGTGCAGCCATTCCCAGAAGAAAATCTTTTGAAAATCGGCCAATTCCATCCAACTGTTTTTCTGGATGAATTCCGGAGTCTGTTTATAAAGTCCGAATACGCGGTCCCATTCTGCGGTGGAAAGCGGGGGGATTGCGCCGATCAGGGGTTTCCATTCGACCATGGACAAACCGCTCTCGGTCAGGCGGGTAATCGCCCCGATCACGGCCATGGCAAAAACCATTGCGGCCGTAAAAAACAGCCAGATCTGGACGGGTCTTTGCGGGTGGTCGGTTGACAAAAGCATGCGGGATGAGATTTATAACGCATCATGAGCGAAAACAAGCCGGAACGGCACAAAACGGATGTAATTATCATTGGCGCGGGGCCTGTGGGGCTGTTCGCGGTGTTCGAACTGGGACTTTTGGACATGAAGGCGCATCTGGTCGATATTCTGGACAAGCCAGGCGGGCAGTGCGCGGAGCTTTATCCGGAAAAGCCGATTTACGATATTCCGGCTTGGCCTGTCATCACGGGGCAGGATCTGACCGACCGTTTGATGGAGCAGATCGCGCCGTTCAATCCCGTTTTCCATCTCGGCCAGATGGCGGAATCCTTACGCAAGAACGACAACGATCTTTGGGAACTGACGACTGATATGGGCACCGTTCTGGAGGCCCCTGTCGTCGTGATAGCTGCGGGCGGCGGCTCGTTCATGCCGAAAAAACCCGCTTTGCAGAATCTCGATCAATATGACGGCAAGAGCGTCTTTTATGCTGTGCGCAAGATGGAACAGTTCCGCGGCAAGAACATCATGATCGCGGGCGGCGGCGATTCTGCGCTCGACTGGGCGCTTAATTTGCAGCCTATCGCCGGTAGCGTTGCCTTGATTCACCGCCGCGACGATTTCCGTGCTGCGCCCGACAGCGTCAACAAGATGCGTGAACTTGTGGCCGCCGGAAAAATGAAATTGCATATTGCGGATCTGAAAGGCCTTGTCGGCCATGACGGAAACCTCGAAGGGGTTCTGACATCGACGAAAGAGCAGGAAACACTCATCCCGTGCGATACGTTGCTGGCGTTCTATGGTTTGACCATGAAACTGGGGCCCATTGCCAATTTTGGTCTGAACCTGCATGAAAACCTGATCCCCGTGGATACTGAAAAATTCGAAACCCAGACCCCGGGCATTTTCTCCATCGGCGATATCAACACCTATCCCGGCAAGCTGAAACTTATTCTTTCCGGCTTCCATGAGGGCGCGCTGATGGCGCAACAAGCCTTCCGTTATGTTTATCCGGACAAGAAACTGCGCTTCCAGTACACGACATCGTCTTCCGCTTTGCAGGAAAAACTTGGCGTGAACGACAAAGCCGCCTAAACTTTAAAACACATGGGCAAGATCAACACGATAAAGGCAGTGATAGAGGCATACAAAACCTGCTGGGCCGCGCGTCAATATATCGTGCGTCTGGCGGCGGCACCGCTGTTTATCAAATTCGTTTGCCTGATGTTCGCTACTTCTATGACCCGTTCGTTGGGTATTAGCGATTCAGGTATTATTCTGTTCGTTCTGATCATGATACCTGCCTATCTGGCCGAAGGCTGGATGTTGGCGCAC
>QFQB01000153.1 GCA_003241475.1 Micavibrio aeruginosavorus | reverse complement strand
CGTCTTTGTCTGATCCGTTCAGGCGTTTGTAATAGGCCTCCAGCAGATCAAGGCGTTCATTCGCCGGAATGAATTGCGAGAATTGTTCCCATGCTTCGGGAAAGATGTTCTGGATGCCGTAAAGCCACCAATCAATCTCTTCTTGCTCTAGCAAAAAGATGCCGCGCAAGATCATGGACAGGCAACGCTCCGGATGCGCGGCGGCGTAAGAAAGCGTGAGGGTGGATCCCCACGATCCGCCGAACACATGCCAGCGCTCGATGGACAAATGCGCGCGAAGCCGCTCGATATCGTCCACCAGCAATTCGCGGGTGTTGTAGTCGGCCGAGGCGTGCGGCGATGATTTTCCCGCACCGCGTTGATCGAACAAAATGATGCGGTAGTGATCGGGATCGAAAAAACGGCGCTGCTCGGGCGATGTCCCGCCGCCCGGCCCGCCGTGCACGAACAACATGGGCACTCCATCGGGATTGCCCGACTGCTCCCAATACATTTCATGGCCGTGTTCCAACGGAAGATAACCGGAAGAGTATGGCTTGATTTCGGGAAACAGATCGAGCACCGGCGTGCGGCGGTAGCCGTGGTCGTCTTTGGTGCGGGTTTTATCGGTACGCTGTATCATCAGGCATAAGCCTTAACAAATTAAGGATTGAGCTGTCCAGTTGCCAGCGGATCGGGATTGATCTTGAGCGGTTTTTCCACAGCGTCTGTGGATGGAATGGTGGATGGATCGGTGGACGGCCTTGGACTTGCCACAATCTCCAAACGTTCTGCCGTTTCAAGTTCCATAAAAGGGCCATTCCACGGACGGATCCACCCGCGTACGCGCACGGTCTTTCCGGAAAGGCTCATCGGGTCAATCCCGTTGCGGGCCAAGGTGCGGCGAAGCGCAGGGGAGATCATCACCGTAAAATCGCGCCGCCAGTCATCGCCGAAATTCAGATAGAGATTGTTTTTGGATGTCGCCGCGCGGTTGACGGCGCCTTCGACGACGCGGAACTGGGAATCGCCATGGCTGGCGGTGTCGGGGGTCAGCAACCCATAAGGGCTATTGTCCGACCACAAGCCCAGCTTTTTCGCGCGCGCTTGCTCTTCGAGTTTGTAAAGCTGGTCAGCCATTGCGGGATTAAGCGCATCCGTTACGGCATAAGCGAGGCCATCGGCCACCAGCGTTCCATTGATCCATTCGTTGTTGTCTTTGCGCACCAGATGCGCGAGCACGTGGCCCATGCGGTTGACCTTGCCGGTTTTATCACCGGAGGTTTGTGTGCGCCGTTGGTAGAACATGACTTCGGTCCCTTCGGGCAGAAGTTTTTGTAAACGGTCTTTACCAACGATCATGGTCGGCGGAATATTCTCGCCGTTTGCCAGCGGATACTCGAGTCCCAAAAGCCGGACGATCTTGCCGTCTTTCATCAAAATAGTTTGCTCATCGATCACCGTGTCCACGCGATTGCTGGATGTGTGCTTGATAGCGGTGAAATCACCTTTGATCCCGGGGGCAGGGGTGTTTTCCCCGCGCGCAAGCTGTGGTACAAAAAGCAGGCATAACAAAAGTGGCAGGAGCATCCGCATGGCTTTAGGTTTTACCGCGAAAGCAAAACTTTGCAAATATATCATTCTGGGCGTTGCTTTGTTGGCGACCGGATCATGCACGGTCAATCCCGCCACAGGGGAAAATCAGTTTACGGCGTTCTTGCCTGCGGGACAGGAAAGCTCTGTCGGCGCGAGCGAGCACGAAAACGTCAAAAAAACCTATGGCAATTTCGTCACAGGTCCCGTCGCGGAATATGTTTCAAAAATCGGCCAGAAGGTTGCGGCGAATACCGAACGCACGGACGTTCAGTATAAATTCTATGTAATCGATTCCCCGATCGTGAATGCCTTTGCCGTGCCCGGCGGGTATATTTACATCTCGCGCGGATTGATGGCGCTGGCCAATGATGAGGCGGAGCTGGCGGGCGTCATTGCGCACGAGATCGGCCACATCACGGCAAGGCACGCGGCAACCCGCATGTCGCAAGGCGTTCTGGTCGGGCTTGGCGCCGCCATTTTATCGGCGGCAACAGGAAGCGATGCTGTGGGGCAAGTGGCCAATGTCGGCTCCGACCTTTACATCAAATCCTATTCAAGATCGCAAGAGACGCAAGCGGACGAGCTTGGCGTGCGCTATCTGTCACGCGCAGGCTATGACCCCAACGCTATGGCCGACTTCCTCAAAAGCCTTGATGCGCAAACGAAACTCGACCAGCACATCGCAGGACAAAGCGAAGGCGTCGGCTCCAGTTATTTCTCCACGCACCCTGTCACGGCGGATCGCGTGACGAATGCAAAAGCTGTGGCCGTCAACTATCAGGGGGGCAAAACCATTCGCAACCGCGATGTCTATCTATCGATGATCAATGGCATTACCTATGGCGATTCTGAAGAGCAGGGCTTTGTCCGCGGCGATAATTTCTATCATCCCAAGATGGGATTCACCTTCAGCGTGCCGTCCGGATTCAAGATCGATAACAATCCTAGCGAGTTGATTGCGGCCAACGATGACGGTGCGATCATCATCCTCGATTCCGGCCGCGACGATCAGGGGCGCGACCCGATGGCCTATCTCACGCAGAACTGGATGAAGGACAAGCCGCCATCGGATGCGGAAAACGTCACCATCAACGGCATGAAGGCGGCCACCGCCGCGTTCGCCGGAACAGCCAACGGCAAATCGGTTATAATCCGCGTTGTGGCAATCCAGTGGAAGCCGGGGCAATTCTTCCGTTTCCAAATGGCGATCCCGCAAAATGCCGGCACAGCCACCGTGGAAGGCTTGAAACGCACGACCTATTCCTTCCGCGCCATGACGGATTCCGAACGCAATGCGATCAAGCCGCTTAAGGTCCGTACCTTTACCGCCTCCAGTTCCAGCGTAGGCGAGGCGGCCTCCCGTATGGCCTTTAAGGATTACAAGGAAGAGCGTTTCCGTGTTCTGAACGCCGTAGCGGGCAATCTGACGGCTGGGCAACTGTATAAGGTTGTTACGGAATAAGAGGATATTGACATATTTATTAAGCGGGCCTAGGAATGTCTTTTCGCCCAGGAGAGCATAATGAGTACTGTTAATAAATCTGCTTATGAAGTCGATGATTATGCGGCTGTGAAGCCTGGAAAGCCCGGCACTGTGGATACTTTCGATCCGCGCTATGGGGACCATGTCGCCATCTCTCTGGCCGCTGGCGAGGCGTTTATTAAAGCCAACCCGCGGATGCATTTTATCTTTAACGTGAATTCTGCTGGCGTGCTTGAACTTGACGGTCACGATCAGAACGCCGAATTTTTGCTCGACGTCATGATGCGCACGAAATACGGATACTCTGTCGTCAACACCGCCTTTGCCGTTTTGCAAGACAGCGCCGCCGATCTTTACCGCCCCGTTACGCAGCGGCGCACAGGCGAGCGCACCTACGAAAAAGAATTCGGCGCAAGCCTTAGATACTAAAACCACATATAGAGGAGTTTAAAATGGTTTCTATGAGTCAATTGGAAGAAGACGCCGCCCCGAAGAATAAAACGGGTCTTTACGGCGCATGGTTTGATGCGTCTGTGGCAGACGGTCTTGCTTATCTTAAAATGGCGTCACCATACGTGATCGAGTTCGCAGCCAAAGCCAATGGTGAAGTAAGAGGTTTGAATGATCATGGTGCACTTCTTTTAAGCGAACTTGCCAAATGCAATCAGCATCATGCACCTTCCATGAATACGGCTTTAAGCATGATCGAGCTTGAAGC
>QFQB01000152.1 GCA_003241475.1 Micavibrio aeruginosavorus | reverse complement strand
GCCTTGCATGGGTAGTGTTATCTGGCCCTGAAAACAACAAACGGAATTGCGAATGATTATCGTCTTTGGCTCGATCAATATGGATGTCTTGATGCGGATGAAGGATTTTCCGCAGGCGGGAGAGACAATCCTCTCGCCCAGCTATGAAATGATGGCGGGCGGCAAGGGCGCCAACCAGGCTCTGGCCTGCGCACGCGGGGGTGTGAAGACCGCACTGGTGGGCAAGGTCGGCGACGATGCGATGGGGACAAAAATTCTCAACGGCCTGCGCCGCAACGAAGTCATGACTTCGGGCGTAGGCATATCGGATTATCTTCCGACCGGTATGGCATTCGTCAACACCAACGCCGCGGGCGAGAACCAGATCATCGTGGCGTCGGGGGCCAACAGCGATGCGACGGCCGCGCAGGTGCCGGACGAGGTTTTGCGCCCCGGCTCTTTTGTGTTGCTACAGATGGAAGTGCCGATGCAGGAAAACTATACGGTGATGGAGCGGGCCAAAAAGCTCGGCTCGAAAGTCGTCCTCAACCTCGCGCCGGCATTTCGCCTCCCGCAAAAAGCGCTGGAGCTTGTCGATGTTCTGATCGTCAACGAACTCGAGGCGCGCATGATCGCCGATGTGATCGGTATTGGCGCCAATCAGGATTTGATGCTGATCGCCAAGGCGTTGTCGTCCGTTGGCGGATTGGATTGCATCGTCACCCTCGGATCGAAAGGCGCGGTGGCAATATCGCCGAACGGTACGGGATGGCGCGTGCCTGCGATGGAATTGAAGGAAGTTGTCGATACGACGGGGGCTGGCGATTGTTTTTGCGGCACGCTGACGGCGGCTTTGCATGACAAAGTCGCGCTCGGTTCCGCTATGCGCCGCGCATCGGTTGCCGCCAGCCTGTCCTGCATGAAGAAAGGCGCACAGGAATCCTATCCCTACAGTGCTGATATCGAAGAAGTGCTGGCCGCAGGATTCCCGCAAGCGCAGGCGATCTGAAATCAAAGCAAGATTAAGCGAAAAGATTGACGCTCTGGCCGCGTCCGGCGATCGTCGTCGTCAGGATATCGGCCATCTGCTGCTGCACCTGCGCGTTTTGCTTCATCATTGACAATGAAACATTCTGTTGCGTAAGCAACATCTTCGCGGCGATTGAGGCTGGCAACAAATCCATCATCCTTTGATTATACCACGGATTCTGGACGGAATGTCAGTATAAATCACACCTGAATGGCATATTTGCTGTAGTAGCGCAGACAAGCGCCGTGTAGTTCCTGTGTCAGCAAATATCCTTCGCGGCCACCGGTACCGTTTAATCTTTTGTTAAGGATGATTCCAACGATCCGTGTGTAAACAGCGAGAATATCAAGAAAATCCTGATCCAACCCTTTGACGTTTTCCAGGAAGCGGAGCATGACGTCCGAGGTCATGGACAGCAATTGATAGTGAAACATGCTACCGTTGGACTTCAATTGCATGATGATGTTGACGATGCGGGCGAGGGCGGCGGCGGGTTCGACATCCTCTTTTTCGATTTGTCTGGCAATGTCTTCCATGTCTTGCAAAAACCGTTGCGCGTAAGGCGTGAAATCAACGGGATTGCTTTCGAGAAAATCCTGACATTTTTTGATGAGATAAGCGGGGATTCCGCCTTCGCCCACTTTCTGTTTAAGTGTGTTGTCCGGTTCGGTGAAGGTCGGGTTTTTCGAATCCATCGTCAATTCCTCCCCTAAATTTTCTTTACGTCATCGCGCAAAGTGCGAAGCTCTATTTCAATATCTTCCGGCCATTGCGTATCCTTGTCGTGCGCGCCGCGACGATCGTCGCCGTAAAACTGGAAATTCTTGCGGCGGCGGCGGTCGGGGCCGAAAAACTCGCCAGTATTGACGAACTGGCGCGGTTTTTCGATGATCTGAACAATGCGGGCGTACATATCGCGCGCGCTGTAAGGCTTCATCAGGAATTCCGTGACGCCTTGGTCGCGGGCTGTTTCTACGCGCGGCTGGTCGGAATAACCAGTCATCAGAATGATGGGAACATAAGGGTTGGGAGAATATTCGCTACGGCGGATCATGGCAATCAGCTCCAACCCGTCCTTCGGCTCCATCAGCCAGTCGGTGATGACGAGGTCGTGCTTGTGCTGGCGGAACAGATGAAATCCTTCATCCGCCGTTTTTGCACCGTGGATGTTGCGAAAGCCGAATACGCCCAGCATCGAGGTTGTAAGCGTCAGCATCGGCTGCATGTCTTCGACGATCAGGATTTTAACTTGCGAAAGATCGTAGCTCATCCGGATAAGGTAAATGAAAGGTTAAGGCAAAATCGCTTATCTCTTTATATAATAACATTTTTATCTATCCCTGACAGAAAAAAACAAGAGTTGTTGCTATCTGGCGGCTGCCTCTTGGCGAGCGCGGGATTTGGGCGTACGCTGTCAGGAATCAGAAAAAGTCACGGGTCGTACGGGTGTGTAGGATAAAAGGGGATTCTTTATGGATCAGCAGCGGATCATTATGAATTTTTCGGCGCCGCCGAGTCTTGACGATATAGAAACCATCGCGAAGCAAATCGCGCTGACGTTGCCCGAAGAAATTCTGGATTGCTGCGAATCTCTTGCCGTGGAGGTGGAGGATTTCGCCGACGATGCGGTGCAGGCCGAGATGGAGCTTGATGATCCCTATGATCTGCTTGCGTTGTACCGGAGCGGCAAAGAGATTTCTCCCGGTGTCGAACGCAAAGTGGCGAATGACGATGATGTTCTGATCCTCTACCGCCGTCCCATTCTGGATTTGTGGTGCGAGATGCAGGAAGACCTCACCATGATGATCCGCGAAGTGATGATCGAAGAACTCGCGCAGAATTTCGATTTCTCCGAAGATGAAATCGAAGAGATGACGGCACGTCATCATCAAGGGATGTTTTAAGCCGCCAACCCACGTTGCATAAACTCTGCCATGCGTTTGACGAAGCCCGCAGGATCATTGACCGGCTCTCCCTGAATAATGCGTGCTTGGTCATAGAGCAGGTGGGCCGCATCCTTCAAACTATCCGCATCCTTGTTGGCAACGGCCATCTCCGCCAGTTTCTGGATGAGGGCGTGGCCATCGTTGATCTCGAGGATCTTTTTGTTGATGACGGGATCATAGTTCTGCTGGATTTTTAAAACGCGCTCCATATGCATGTCCACGCCGCTGTCGTCGGCGATCAAACAAACGGGTGAATCCGTCAGGCGGTTTGAAATGCGCACCTGTTTGACCTCTTTTTTCAACTCGGTGCTGAGCACGGCGAGTAAGGCGGTGAGGGAGGCTTCATCCTTGGGGACTTCCGGCGCGTCCGTTTTGTTCGTCGCCTCGAACTTTTTGAGGTCGATATTGCCCTTGGTGACGGAAGTAAATTTCTTGCCCTTGTATTCGCCCGCCTGTTGTAGCCAGAACGAGTCGATCGTATCGGCCAGATATAAAACCTCAAGCCCGCGAGCCTTGAACCCTTCAATCTGCGGGGAGCGTTCGATGGAATCCAGATTCTCGCCCAAAATATAATAAATCTCGTCCTGTCCTTCTTTCATGCGCTCGATGTAACCGTCAAGCGATGTCAGACGGCGGTTTTCGTTGGTCGAGAAAAAGCGGCAGATTTTGAAAATCTCGGCGCGGTGTTCTTCGGCATCATACAGACCTTCTTTGATGACCATGCCGAACTGGTACCAGAAGGTTTCGAACATCATCTCGTCTTTTTCGGCGAGCGCGGCGAGGTCTGATAAAATGCGGCGCGTCACGCCCGAACGGATGCGCGCGACCACC
>QFQB01000151.1 GCA_003241475.1 Micavibrio aeruginosavorus | reverse complement strand
ACGAGCGTCAAGGCATGGTTCAAATTGCGGCCATCAATCGCTTGCGAAACAGCCCATGCCATTCTTTCCAGTTTTTTAGCCCCGCCCTTATACTCATCGGCGAATTCCTGACTCCAGCCGCCGCGACGGGCATTTTGATCAACAGCTCCGGCATTCCAAGCATGCTTGGCCATACCGGGCACAAAAACTTTGGGCACGCCATCCAAAGATGCCGTGTAGCGCGGCCCATAGTTCGCCCCTGTTTGCTCGGCAACCTTTTTGAAGTGCTCCAGCCGTTCTTCGGGAGTATCTGCATAAGGGCCGGTATAAAGACCGCGGCTGTATAAGAAATATGCGAATTTACAATCCGAAAACATACGCTCCAGCTGGGGCTTGAACGCATTTACGACTTCCATCGCGATTTTATCGCGCTCCTGATTAAAATAGTCGGGATTGGTGTAATCTTGATCCACTTGCAATTACATAACGAAAATTTATCATTATGTCAATAATTTCAAGCGGACAATTTCTGCTTAATGACCCCGCCGGCTTTGCCCATATCAAGCTGGCCGGCATATTTGGCCTTTAACTCGGCCATGACCTTGCCCATGTCCTTGATCCCCGCCGCACCGGTAGAGGCGATGATGTCCTCTATTACCTTTGCAACCTCGTCATCCGACATCTGCTTGGGCAGGAAACCCTCAATCGTCTTGATCTCGAATTCTTCCTTGTCCGCCAATTCGGGGCGGTTGTTTTCACGGTAGATGCCGGCTGACTCTTTGCGCTGCTTAATCATGGACTGAAGAAGCGAAAGGACACCCGATTCGTCGATGCCGTCATTCCGGCCTTCCGTGCGCGAATTTATGTCCTTATCCTTCATCGCCGCGATTATAAGTCTTATCGTAGCAAGACGCTCCATCTCTTTGTTTTTCAAAGCATCTTTCATAGCGGCGTTTATATTCTCGCGCGTGCTCACGTTTTTTCCTTCCATAGCGGGCCGAACTTGTTTATTAAATCATCTTCCAGTGGCCCATACAAAACTGGAAGCGTCTTAATGACCGATATATCTACCCCCAAGCCCCCGAAAAACGCAAGCGCCGTCATCGTATTAGCCGATGGATCCGTCTTCTATGGGCAAGGGCTTGGCGCCGAAACCAAGACGGTTGGCGAAATCTGTTTTAACACCTCCATGACAGGCTATCAGGAAATCCTGACCGATCCCTCTTATGCGGGCCAGATCATCACCTTCACCTTCCCGCATATTGGCAACGTCGGCACCAACGATGAGGACATAGAGACAATAAATCCTGCCGCCCGCGGCGCCATCTTGCGCGAAGCCATCACGGACGAAGAAAGCTGGCGCGCTTCAAAACATTTCGATCAATGGCTTAAAACATACAGCCTGCCGGCCATTTGCGGCATAGACACGCGCGCGCTGACGCGCCGCATCCGCGATCTAGGCGCACCGAATGGCATACTCTGCCATCAGGCGGACGGGAAATTCGATCTGGAGGCCTTGAAGAAAGAAGCCGCCGCATGGCCGGGCCTTGAAGGCATGGACCTCGCAAAAAAAGTCTTCTGCACCCAGACCTATAAATGGGATGAGGCCCTGTGGTCGATCAAAGACGGCTACGCGAAACAGGAAACGCCCACATACCATGTCGTTGCGATGGATTTCGGCGCAAAACGCAACATCCTGCGTTGCCTTGCCGCATCGGGCTGCAAAGTGACCGTCGTGCCGGGCAACGCAAGCGCGGAAGACATCCTCTCCCACAAACCGGACGGCGTATTCTTATCCAACGGTCCCGGCGATCCCGCGGCCACGGGTGAATATGCCGTGCCGACCATCCAAGCCCTGCTCGCCAAAAATATTCCTGTTTTCGGAATATGCCTTGGCCACCAGATGCTCGCGCTCGCCATCGGCGGCAAGACAAAGAAAATGCATCAGGGCCATCGCGGCGCGAACCAGCCGGTGAAAGACCTAACCACAGGCAAGGTCGAGATTACATCGCAGAACCATGGTTTTTGCGTCATGCCCGAGACGCTGCCCAGCAACGCCGAGGTCACGCACATATCGTTGTTCGATCAATCAAATGAAGGATTGCGCCTGAAAGACAAGCCGGCATTCTCGGTTCAGTATCATCCTGAAGCATCCCCAGGCCCGCAGGACTCGCATTATCTCTTTCAGCGCTTCGTTGATATGATCGCCGATCATAAGAAAAAGGCGGCGTAAGATATGACCAACGCGCTTCTCAAAGGCTTCAAACTCTTCCGCAAAGAGAATTACGAGGGCAAAGGCGCCCTCATGAAGCGTTTGGTCAAAGAAGGCCAATCCCCGGACTACTTCATCATATCCTGCATAGATTCCAGATCGAACCCCGGCACCATCTTCCGCCCCGAACCGGGGACTTTTTTTGCACACAAAGCGATGGGCGCTATCGTCCGCCCATACAAGAAAGGAACGGCGCTTGCCGCAGCTTTGCAATTTGCGCTCGTTCACAACAAAGTGAAAGAAATCATCGTGCTCGGCCACACGGGCTGCGGCGCCATCAAAGCGATGGTTGAAAAAATAGATGATGAAGAAATCTCCTCTTTCATCAATGTCGCGCAGGAAGGTCTGGAAAAGGCAAAACGCCGCTGCGGGGATCATTGCACACATGATGAATTGCTTCGCCATTCAGAAGAAGAGATCGTTCTTCTGTCTGCTGAAAATCTAAAATCATATCCAAGCGTTGCATCAGCGCTCGCCGAAAATCGTATTTCTGTTAAACCATGGCTGTTCGACATGGAATCCGGCGAGCTTTTGCAATACAACCAAGACTTCAAAGAATTTGTCCCCCTCACCGCCCATAACAAGAAGAGCGAAAATGCCTAAACGGACCGACATAAAATCCATCTGCATCATCGGCGCCGGCCCTATCATCATCGGACAGGCGTGCGAATTCGATTACTCGGGAACGCAGGCTTGCAAGGCACTCAAAGAAGAAGGCTATCGTGTCGTTCTGGTGAACTCAAATCCGGCCACCATCATGACTGATCCTGCGATGGCAGATGCAACTTATGTCGAGCCAATCACGCCAGCAGTCGTTGCAAAAATTCTTGAAAAAGAACGCCCCGATGCATTGCTCCCCACCATGGGCGGACAAACAGCATTGAACACAGCCCTTGCATTGGCAGAAGACGGAACGCTGGATCGCCTTGGGATTGAACTGATCGGTGCAAACCGTGAAGCGATTGCCAAAGCCGAAGACCGCGACCTGTTTAAAAGATGCATGGACGAACTCGGCCTTGAATCCGCGCGTTCCGAACTGGCGCACAACATTGAAGAAGCCCGCGCAGCGCTGGCTAAAATTGGCCTGCCTGCCATCATCCGTCCCGCCTTCACGCTTGGCGGCACGGGCGGCGGGATCGCCTACAACAAGGAGCAATACGAGCAATTTATCAAGGAAGGCCTCGATGCCTCGCCTATTTCGCAAATCCTGATCGAAGAATCTCTTCTCGGCTGGAAGGAATTCGAAATGGAGGTCGTGCGCGACAAGAACGACAACTGCATCATCGTCTGCTCCATCGAAAACATAGACCCGATGGGCGTGCACACAGGGGATTCCATTACAGTTGCACCTGCCTTAACGCTCACCGACAAAGAATACCAGATCATGCGCAACGCCTCGATCAAGGTCTTGCGCGGGATCGGCGTGGAAACCGGCGGATCGAACGTGCAGTTCGCCGTTCATCCTGAAACCGGACGTCTTATCGTCATTGAAATGAACCCGCGCGTGTCGCGCTCGTCTGCACTGGCCTCAAAGGCCACAGGCTTCCCGATTGCCAAGATCGCGGCAAAGCTTGCGGTGGGCTACAC
>QFQB01000150.1 GCA_003241475.1 Micavibrio aeruginosavorus | reverse complement strand
GAAACGCGTAATGTCGCGCACGCGCTTTCCATTGTGAACGACCACTGTCAAAAGCGCACCTGTTGCAAAGGCCGTTCCCAAAGAAACAGGATAGGCGCCGGCGACAATAGCCCCAACAGTCAGGGTTGACGTCAGGAAGGAACCGTAAGTGCTACAATTGGCAACAGCGTCTAGCGGTGCCACACGCTTCCATGCTGCCTGCAAAACATTCGTTGGTAAAAGTCGCAAATTAAACGTGGGCGTATAATCTTCAGACCAGCCGTTGGCTTGGCGCAAATTATCTATCAGCACCCGACGCATCTCAGTTTCAGCAGAATTTCGCTTGAATGGATTTCTCATCGCACAACCAATTATGAACCGCAACCTAAGGAATTCAACCGGCCGAATGATATTTTTCTTTCGCGCGGAAGATATTCTTGTGGTGTTTGTATTCAAGAATCCCCAGCCTGACAACATAATAATATAAGCAAAATACAATATTACGGAAAGGCAAGTGCCGCAAGACTTGTTTCCCAATTTGGCGGGCTTTTACAGGATCGTCAGGCAACCCCTTTTTAGCTGAAATGACCGCATGCCAATCGGCGTAATCATCATGGCGGCTTTCGTATCGGGAAATATCTTCCAGCGCGTAATGAAGAACACCATGGCGTAGCGTGGAAAATCTACCCGCCTCTCCCGCCTTCAATACAGGTTGATAGTGCCCTTCGATTTCTCCCATACCCGAAATATCGAGATCGTCTATCACTGGAAACTGCATTTTCTTTCGGTTTAGGAGACAGAGTTTTTTATTCGTAATCCCGAACCGCAACCTGCGTCCGTTAACGACATAAAATCCTTTCACGAAATAACCGGCACGCCGCCAGTCCAGACCAGCGATCTCCGCGCACAGCTCGGGCGTCGCCGCCTCGTCGGCATCGATGAAAAAAACCCAGTCATGCTCAAGCGAAACATTGTCCAGAATCCATTGGCGTTTTTTTGGGTACGCGCCGTTCCAAACAAAAGGAATAACAGAAACATCATAGGATTGCGCAACCGATGCGGTGGCATCGGTACTGTTCGAATCCACTACCAGAATTTGTGCAAAATCCTCCAACGACGCCAGACAACGTCCCAGATTTTTTTCCTCGTTACGGGTGACGATAACGGCGCTGACGGGAATTTTATTCCTCATGACGAGCCGTCCGCACGGCATATCCCGCCGCGCCGCCGATCAAGGCAAAAACGGCCAGCAATAAAGCCTTGTCCGGCCATACAGGCTTCGAACTGCTCGAAGGCGGCTCCACCACGATGGCGGCATACGGCTCATCGAGGTTGGCGAGCATCTGGATATGCTCTTGCTGCATCAGCAAATCGGCAATGCCGCGGCGATGATCGGGATTGGCGGTTTTTTGCAACGTGCTCTCCAGATATTTAATGCGGCTTTCTGCGCCGCGGCGGCGGTCGCGGCGGATCAACTGGTCCGCCACCAGATGAATTTTGCGCAAAAACACGGCCGCAAAAACAGGATCGGGATGACGATAACTAATCTTGCGAAGGGGCGTCGTGCCCAGATGCTCGACTTTGATCTTTTTGGAAAGATAGTCGCCAAGCTCTTCCGCCGTCCAGTTCGTCCCTGCAGGTTTTGCGCCGTCTTGCGCAATTCCTTTAAGCACGCTTTGGTCTTTCAGCAGAATCGCCGCAACCTGAGGCCCTTGGATTGTATAAACAAAGCGGTAGAAATCGGTAGAAACGCCTTCCTGATCCTTGGGTCGCCAAAAAGGCAAATTCATCCCATCTCCCTCGGATAAGGAAGAGGCGTAATCTCCCAGCGCATAACCGTCGGCAGGCGCCACAATCAAGCTGCCGCGGTAAAGCGGCGTCGAAAAAACAATGACAAGAAAAGCGATCAGAATGCCGGCAAGCGCGAAAAGAAAAATCGAAAGACGCGCACCCCAGATTTCAGCGAACAGATCAGCGAGCGTTTGTTCCCCTTGCGCCGCCATCTAACGCCTCATGCAAAGCGTTGCTGGATGGTCGTTTCGGCCTCTTTCATAATGGAAAGAATGGATTTAACAGGGCGGGAATCGGCGGCAGCCTGCTCCGCGCCCTGCTGGGCGGAAAACCATGCATCCGGGTCATTGCGGAAATACATGATCGCCTGCGCCAGCGTCTGGCCATCGCCTTGCGGAACGATAGCGCCGCAGCCGTAATCGCGGATCATGCGGCCTATCTCGGTATCGGCAGGACCGACATAAATGGTCGGCCGCGCCGCCGCAATGGCCGAATAGAATTTGCATGGAACCAAAAGCCCTGCCGCGTCGTCGCGCATGCTGATAAGATGCAGATCGCCGCTCTCCATCAGGTCTTTAAGACAGCTGGCCGGCTGGTACGGAAGCAGTTTGATGTTCTGCAGGCCGCGGCGCGCGCGTTCGGCGGCAAGCCGGTCGTGGTTCGGCCCTTCGCCGACAAAAACGAATTCGATCTCCGGATAGGAGGACAAATGCTCCGCCGCCTCCAGAATGGCTTTCATCGGATGGGCGCGGCCGATATTGCCTGCGTATAAAATGCGGAAACGCGGCGAATCATCGCGCAAAAGCGTTTCTGCCGGACGCGCCAGCGGTACATTGTCTTTCAAGCGCACATCGTTCCTCTTAACCTTGCGGTTTGGATCGACCAGTTCAATGTCCGGCCAGTTCGGAATCATGCTGATCCGTCCGGTCTCCACGCCTGTGTGGGCCAGATATTTGGCCATGCAGCGCCCCACAGCAATCACCTTGCCGCTCTTGTTCATTGAACGGCGGGCGGAGCGGCTGAGCGCCCGCATAATAAAGTCGGGCATCTTGACGCCGATCGACGGAAACAGGTCCGGATACAAATCCTGACACCAATGCATATGCGAGCATCTCTTTTTCTTGGCGAAACGGCGGCCGACGGTCACCAGCAAAGGCGGATCGGTCAGGGTAACCACCAGATCATGGCGCGGTTGCTTCATCGCCGCGCGATAAAGGCTCAAAAGAACACGGGCATAAGAAATAACGCCTCGCGGGTTCATCGGCGCTTTCGCGCGGTAAACCGTGATGCCGCCGTCTTTTTCGGAAAAACTTTTGTCGCCCGTGGTCAAAACCGTGACCGACCATCCGGCACGGGTCATCTCTTTGGCAAGGTCTCTGAGCACGCGGCCGCTCGCACCCCTTGAAGGAGGATACACACGGTTGATCAGTAACACAGACGGTTTCGCGCTCGCCATTACTCTGACTTTGTCGGTTTAAGATGCTCTTTTTCCTTACACGAGGTGTGGCTTTCTTGCAACGGTCGGACCGGAATACTCCACACCCCGATCATCAAGAGGATCAGCCCGAAATCGAGAGATTTGTGCGATGCGTAAAGAAAAACAGGAATGACGAGAGGCCAGAAAAGCGTAAGCGCTCTCACCCTGTCCCGTTGAAATATAAGCATAATTTTATATATGCTTGCGCCAATTGCCAGTACGGCAAGAACGAACAATATCAGCCCGCCCTTCAACGCCATCGTCGTCAAAAGACTGTGGGTATAATTGACATTCAATCCGCCCACGGCTGGCGAAGCGAATTCGGCCCCCCACCCGAGACCGACAAAGATCGCCGGAGGATGGGCCAATAGCGTATCGAATACGGCGGCGGCTTCCTGCACCCGCATATTCATGCCGACATGAGCGGTTTTAAGAGCAATCGCCTGAACGGCCTCAGCAACCAGAGGATAGATGGAGGCCGTCATTCCACCGATAAGAAGCAAAGGCAGAATGGCGCGGCGCGGTGTTTTGATCAGCGTTGCAACAGCGAGGACAAGCCATGTCAGAACGATCGCACCGATAGTGGCGCGTTGTATGTCCAATAGCATCGCGGCAATCAGAACGCCAAGACCTGCAAGCGATCCGATGATTTTCAAAAGATTGGCGCGCGACAGGGA
>QFQB01000149.1 GCA_003241475.1 Micavibrio aeruginosavorus | reverse complement strand
AATCCATTGGCGTTATCACTTTGGGGAACAAAATTGTTTTTATTGAGGGTGAAGATACTAGTTTGGATAAAGACGTATATCAAAAACTGATTAAAGAAAAATACCCTAAAATGGTTTTGGTTCCGTCAGGGGGGAAAAGCAATCTGCTTAATTTTAGTAGCGTGATTGAAAATTTATTGAATAAATCCATTTGGGGTGTCGAATTTTTTATTCTGTCAGATCAAGACGCATCGCCTGTAGGCAGCCTGCAAAATCAAGTTCTTAAGGCGGATGGAAAGTTTAGATGTTTGGGGCGGTATCATTTAGAGAATTATTTCTTGGATGCCGATGTTATTAAGGCTGTATTTGATGAAATGGAGCCAGAAGGGTCTTGGCTTAGAGACGCTGTCCAAATTGAAAATAAACTGAATGAGCTCGCAAAGGGAATTGTTTCATTAGCTGTCAGTTTGAGAGTTTCTAACAGGATAAGATATGATGCAGGTAATGTAAGCCTAATGCCTAAAGATGCTCATAATTTGAGCAAGGCCGATCTTGTGAAAGCTATTGATCAAAGGGCAATAGATGAGCAAGCTAGGGTGGTTGGCACGTTAACAACTACTACGATTGAAACATTGGTTAATACTGAGTATGACAACATAAATAATCTTCTTAATAGCGGCGGAGACTGGAAGTCTGTCATTCCGGGGAAAATTCTTCTTAAGAAATTCTGTTCTGAGGCTGGCATAGAATACGCGAAATTTAAGAGAATATATTTAGCCAAGGCAATGCTTTCTACGAATAATCCGTTTGCAGAGATTTTGAATATATTTGATGACTTCTCTAATGCCTGATCAAAAATTTGGTCTGTATTTTCGAGAGGGTGTTTATATTAGATAGTGTGAATTTTTTCCCCGTGGGGGGCATCCCTTGGATGGGGCATAATTCTGTGGGGTGGCACTTTATATACTATGCCTATAACCCCAATGCTGTTTCCGACTCCATAGAGACTCATCCAGATCGGTCTGGCTGGAGCGGGGCACTACCCTAGCTGAATTAGGAGGGGCTTCCCAGTGAGTCTCCTAGGCGGAAGCAGGGCTATATGTAATTCGTACACTATATAGAGAGAAGAGGTGGGCCTAATGGCCTTCCTATTTAGAGAAATACTATCTGCCGTTGGGTTGTTAATGCCCTCCCTATTTAGAAAGAACGTGTTTGTCCGGCACATCTATCTTTTTCAAATAACGCCGAGAATAGCCGCCATCCACACTATATCCACACTGACTTTGAAATTGCGCTTGCATTGCGGAAAATGCCGCCTTAAAATGACTACTATTAACAGGCTGTTTTCATTAAGTTTTTGGCGCAGTCTGGTACAGCCGAGTGCAACTAGGCGCAATAGCGCACTTGCATGGGGTGCAAGGGGTCGCAAGTTCAAATCTTGTCACCCCGACCAAATCTTCCTTCAATCAGGGATATTCGCGAGATTGTGATGACACGTTTCCTTTTAATCGCATTGATATGGATGATTGTTGCAAAACCCGCTTTTGCCGCTGTTGATCTGGCGACAGGTAGCCTTATTGTACAAGGTATTTTGGCTGGGCTTTTTACATACATGATGATGCGCAAAAAATGGCGCGAGAGGCTCGACGCGTACCGGACTAAAAAGGCCGCGAAGCGCAAATAAGCGGTCCCTTCAAAAAACTATTTATATATGTTTCAGATCAAGGCCCGCCCATGGACAGGGGGCGGGGCAAGCCTTACAGTAAAGCCATGATACTCACCGAAGTTATTATTATTTTTGTCCTGCTCCTCATCAACGCGTATTTCGCCATGTCGGAGATCGCCATTGTTTCGTCCAGCAAGCCTTTGCTCAAGCAACTGGCCAAGCAGGGGAGCAAGGGAGCGGAAACGGCGCTGGCTCTGTCCGAAAATCCGGGACGTTTTTTATCGACGGTGCAGGTCGGCATTACGCTGGTCGGCATTCTGGCCGGCGCGTACGGCGGCGCAACCATTTCTGAAAAGCTGGCGCCGTCCTTCAACGAGATCGATTTTATCGCGCCGCACGGCGAAACGGTTGCCGTCGCGCTGATCGTTACCTGCATCACGTATTTTTCGGTAGTGATCGGCGAGCTGGTGCCGAAAAGTTTTGCTCTCGTGCATGCGGAGCGTCTGGCCGTTATGGTTGCCGGACCGATGAAATTTTTGTCGATCGCAACACACCCGATCGTTGTCGTGCTGGAAGTGTCTGCCAATGTGCTGATGAAAGTTCTTGGTGTGAAGGATAAGAGCGGAGAAGTTAGCGACGAGGAACTAAAGGCGATTTTGAGCGAGGGCGCAGAGACGGGTGTCATTGAAAAGAGCGAGCATGAAATGCTCCAGCGCGTGATCCGTCTTGACGACCGCGATGTCAAATCCATTATGACCCACCGCACCGAAGTGACGTTTATCGATGTCAACGACACGATCGAGGATATACGTGCCAAGGTTCATGAAGCGGGGCATTCGCGCTATCCTGTCATAGACGGTAGTCCCGATGAATTGAAGGGGATCGTGCAGGCAAAAGAGCTTTTGGATTCTGCGCTCGGCGGTACGGATATGAATGTCATGGCGCATGTAAAGGATGTTCTTATCCTGCCTGAAAGCGCATCGTGTTTGCAGGCGCTTGAAAGCTTCAAGCGCAATCATATCAATTTGATGGTGATTGTGGACGAGTATGGTAGCACGCAAGGGATTGTGACGTCCGCCGATATTCTTGAAGCCATCGTCGGCGTTCTGCCGTCCAACTATGACCATGACGACCAGATTAGCATCTTCCAGCGCGAAGATGGGTCTTGGCTCGTCGATGGGCGTACGCCGATCGAGGAAATCCATTTGTCCATCGGTCTCGAGCAGATCAGCGCGGACGAGGATTTCGACACCATCGCCGGTTTTGTTCTGGAGCATTTACGCAAAACGCCCAAAGAAGGTGCGACGTTCGAAGCGTTCGAGCATAAATTCGAGATCATGGATATGGATGG
The DNA here is from genome assembly GCA_003241475.1 of Micavibrio aeruginosavorus. Lineage (GTDB taxonomy): Bacteria > Pseudomonadota > Alphaproteobacteria > Micavibrionales > Micavibrionaceae > Micavibrio_A > Micavibrio_A aeruginosavorus_A. Next base: position 947 of record QFQB01000149.1, on the reverse strand, counting down.
TCACCGCATCGACAAGATCCTGATCACCAAGATCGAGCCTGCGGAGCTGGAAGAATAATCATGAGTAGCAATGCGTTGTTTGTGTATGTCACATGTCCCGATATGGATGTGGCAAAAACAATTGTGCGCGGAATAGTGGAAAAGCGTTTGGCCGCCTGTGCCAATATCCTGCCCAATATGACGTCGTTTTATTGGTGGGACGAAAAAGTGCAAGAGGCGGACGAGGTGGTTGTAATATTTAAAACCACGAAAGATTCATGGCCCGAGCTTTGCGAAGCCCTAAAAGCCGTTCATCCTTACGAAGTGCCGTGCATTGTTGCTTTGCCGATCGAGAGCGGGTATGAGCCGTATTTGACGTGGATTGGGGCGGAAACGCTTCCGGTATAGGGCTGGACACGTCTGCCTTTCGGCGCTATTTTCATATTTTATATGAGTGGTGCTGGAGTTTGCTATCATGGGCCCAATACGATCCGCTATCGCAAAAAAAGATTCCCTGATGAAAGCCTTTTGGGCGCCGTCGTTTCGGCATTGCGACAATATTTTTGATCGAAAAATTCCGCAGCCCAACGAGATTACGTCCGATTTTATGCAAGGCTTTATGGCCCTGTATAAAGAAATGCCGCGTTCTTCAGATATGGTGGAATTAAAGGGCTTGTTGTTCGGGCGCTTGGAGGAATTGGAGCAGGAAAATCCGGAAAAATTCTTTGCTGCCATGCAGGGGGGTAAAAGAGCCATTCGTCACTATGACGCGTGTACGAGCCAAGATTTGTTACGGCTTAATTTGAGTATAGTGGATCGGGATTCTCTTTGCTTGACCTTTTACGAAGTTTCGCAGGACCTCGATTTCGACTTGAAATATGCTGAGGCTTATATGCCTGAACGCTTCAGCGAATCCGCTCGTTACGAAGTTTCCGTGGTGGGGGCACAACAGTTTACTGTGCAGCCTG
>QFQB01000148.1 GCA_003241475.1 Micavibrio aeruginosavorus | reverse complement strand
GCTCCTGGCGGATAGGGGGTATCGGGGGAAAGGCGGCGCCTTTCCCTCGGGCCACGGGCGCAACGCCAGACCGATGGGTCAGGGCGCGGCGCCAAGCCTTGCTCCCGCGCTCGCCCTGAAACAGCCCGATCATATGGCGCGTGATGGATTTCATCGGCGTGCCGTAATCGCGGGCTTGTTGTTCGATATAGGGAATCATCTCCATCACGGCGTCATGGGCCGAACGGCCATGCACGCTGCCGAACACCTCGCGTTCAAGGTCGATAAGAAGCGCGGGATTTTGATAGGCCTCGCGACCGATCATCACGCCGTCGAACTCATACCCTGTCATTCCGAACCCTTCAGGGTGAGGAATCTTCGTAAGTGCATTTATGGCCGAAGATCCCTCCGCTCCGCGTTCGGGATGACGTTGTGAGAGGAGTGATTTAACCTGCTCCGCCGTTTTTATTTCACCGTTCAGGATGATTTGCAGATGCGGATAATCCTGCTTGATCTGCGCAGGCAGGTTGTAATCGATCGGCGGCTTGGTGCGGTTCTCTTTTGGCGACAAGCCTTTCAGCCATGCCTTGCGCGCGTGGATGACGAACATCTCGCAGCCCGCGCTTGAAACCGTTTGGATAAACCGATTCAAAAACGGCGTGGGTTCGTATTCATCTATGGCGATGCGGCATTTGACCGTTACGGGAATCTTTACCGCCTTGACCATGGCTTCGACAGCGCGGGCGACCGTGTCGGGCTCCGCCATCAGACAGGCGCCGAACGCGCCTTTTTGCACGCGCTCGGACGGGCAACCGCAGTTCAGGTTGATTTCATCATAACCGTAATCTTCACCCATCTTGGCGCAGGTCGCCAGATCATCAGGTTCAGAGCCGCCCAGTTGAAGGGCGACGTATTTTTCTTGTGCGTTGAAACGCAGGTGACGATCTACATCACCGTGAAGAAGCGCGCCTGTCGTGACCATTTCCGTGTAGAGGCGCACATTGGGCGACAGCAAGCGGTGGAAGTACCGACAGTGCCGGTCCGTCCAGTCCATCATCGGAGCCACGGAGATGTGAGGAACAATCTTGTTCACGGTTTCATCCTCTTGAATTGCGCCGTCTTTTAGCATATCCAGATATGATTATGGGTAAAAAAATCACGCTTTTCGCCGTACTTTTTGTGTTTTTGGCTTCTCCTGCCGCGTATGCGCAAGGTCAGGGGGCGGCAACCACTGCGACCGAGCCATCGGAAAGCGGTCTTGCGCTAGACAACGAGGGGGCGGGTGGCAGCTCTTCGGGCCTGCCGATCCCGAGATTCGTCTCGTTGGCCGACCCTGAAACCTTTGTGCGCACGGGGCCCGCGCTCCGCTACCCCATCAAATGGACCTATAAGCGCCAATACATGCCGGTCGAGGTCATTCAGGAATATGACACGTGGCGCAAAATCCGCGATATCGACGGCGATACGGGATGGATCTACCACTCGCTGTTGTCGGGCAACCGTTCGGTGGTCGTGAAGGGCGAGGCCAATCTGGCCGTGCGTAAGGAGCCACAACCCGAGAGTAAGATTATCGCCTATCTGGAGCCGCAGGTCGTGGCCGCCGTCGTCGCCTGCCATGGTGCCTGGTGCGAGGTGGAATCCCAGGGCTACGACGGCTGGGCGGAAAGAAAATTCTTGTGGGGCATTTACGATACCGAGGATTTCGATTAAATTTATAAGGGTGATTCGAAAGTTATCCCCTGTGTAAACTAAAGCCTCCAACCTCCTAGATTCCTTAATAAAAATTTAGATCAGAATATGCAAACACATACCGCCAAGGCTGATGTGGCCATCCGGATTCACACTGCGATTCAAGCGATGGCCGAAGAGCCGGAGATGGGTACAGACGCTATGAAAGTCCTCATGCTCTACGCGGGCATGCTGGTCGAATGCGCCTTTTTGTTCGACAATTGCGAGGAAGCATTAGAGGGGGCCTTTGCCCGCATGGCAGACCTTTTGGAGTGCGAGCCTTACGCAGGCGATCTTGGTGGCCGTGCATTGCCGCCGTCAACGATCATTGATTTCGACACCGAGCAGGGCCGTTCGCTCGCCCGCGAATTCTTCGAGGAGTGGCTCGATTGTTCTTATGAATTCCAGGATATGGTTTTGTACCTGATCCAGCAAAGTTTTGCGCGTTGGGAAATGTTCGGCATGCCGCGCAGCGAATCTTTCCGCATTCTGGTCGAGGCCACGTACAAATCCATGGCGTTCGAACTGGCGGCGCAGGAGCTTTGCGATGCGTTGATCGAACAAAAAATTGGCATCATGCAATGGAAGCTGGCCGACAGCGTTGCTGCTCTCGCGGGATGCGCAGGCTATAAGCTGGCCCAATCGCATGAAGGCAGGGATCAATGTTGCTGGTTCCGCGGTTCCGATCTTCCCGATCTTCTGGATCAAACCGCCTATGTTATGACGCAAGAAGCCGTCCGTCATGGCTTGTGTTCGACAACCGATTGGCGTTTCGGTCTTCCAGCCAATGATACGCCTGCCAACCCGCCGACATCGCTTATCCGCGAGATGGAGCCTGTCTGCGCCGGTTTCTTCAAGGCGATCGAAATGTTTGATTTGAACGATCAGGCCGTCGCATGTGCAAAGGCTGCGGGGCGTATGCTGGCCATCACCTCAGGCGGTAAAAAGCCGGAGTTGGAGCCTGCGATCGCCAAGCCTCTGGCCATGGCCGCTATTACCGAAAGCTATAAGAGCGTTTGTGTGGAATACGCCTTTATGGCTTGATTCCGAGCCGTTTAGCGGCTAAGACTCCGGTATGTCGATACAAGATACAGTTAAGAAAATTATGGATTTCGTTCCCAAGCCTTCCTACACGTTCGAGGATTTGATCGAATGCGGAAAAGGAAAATTATTCGGTCCCGGCAACGCGCAATTGCCGTTGCCGCCGATGCTGATGTTCGATCGCATCGTGAAAATCGCCAAAGAAGGTGGAGCCTTCGAGAAGGGCGAGATCGTCGCCGAACTCGATGTGAAAGAAAATCTTTGGTTCTTTGAGTGCCATTTCAAGGGCGATCCCGTTATGCCGGGGTGCCTTGGTCTTGATGCCATGTGGCAACTTTTAGGCTTCTACCTTGGCTGGACGGGCGCACCTGGTTCTGGCCGCGCCCTCGGTCTTGGCGAGTTGAAATTTACGGGACAAATCCTGCCGACGACGAAGCTTGTGAAGTATGTCATCGACATCAAACGCGTTATCAACCGCAAGCTCGTGCTCGGCATCGCCGACGGTCGCGTCGAAGCGGACGGCAAAGTCATCTACGAAGCCAAAGACTTGAAGGTCGGCCTGTTCGACAACCCTTCGGCGGCAATGGCTTAAAGAATTCAAAAGCGCCCTTCGGGGCGCTTTTTTATTTCGGGTGAAGCGGGCGTCCAAGTGTGTTGCGCGAATAATAATCGCCCGTTGCGTGGGTGATGATGACCGGATGATCTTCCATTTTCAGCCCTTGCCGCTTGAACTCTTGCCTGAGCGATAATTCTATCAACGGTTTGATTTCGTTGAGGTTGACGGTTTCTGTGAAGTACGCAACCAGCCTGTGCCCATCTGCCTCGATGCCGTCGGCATTATGATGGCAATCGGATTCTTCTTCCCACACCAGATACGGGGCGGCATAGGGCGCACGGTCATCCAGCAATGTCTGGAAGCTGTGATACACATTGTCCTGATCGATCGAATCCGGGTGGCCGCAGACTTTGAGAATGGTCATCGGCTCAAAATCAGGCAGCACGTAATCCGTTTCGCGGCATGCTTCGACCAAAAGCTGCTGTATCTTGAATTCCTTGTCCATGGCTTACATTTCAGGAGAAGGGCGCTCGCGCGGGAGAAGGTCGAAGAACTTATACTCGCCGCTCCATGACAGCGTGTAGTCGTGTTGCTTGGGGTCCAATTCCGCCCGCGCCAGTTCGGTATCGCAGGCGTCTTGGATCAGATGAATCACGTCTTTCCATGCAACTGGCTCGCTAAAGCAAAAATCCACGCGTTGCATATTGTTTGCAACGGGATGTTTA
>QFQB01000147.1 GCA_003241475.1 Micavibrio aeruginosavorus | reverse complement strand
GGTTGGCGATAAAGTCAACGATTGTCCCGTTGTCTGCGTCATTGGATACGGAAAAATAAACCCAGTTCGTGCCTTTTTTAGACACGATGATTTTGTCCCCTGTCGAGGCCTGACGCATAACCAAGGATGATCTGGTGCTTTTCTTCCGGTCGAGTTCATAGCCATGCCCTGCGGCGTACTGGCTCAAATTGACGGACTGTTTAAAGGCGGCAAAGTCGTATTTTTGTTGCGCGGTCATGGCTTAGACTCCCTTCGGTGCAAGGTTTTCGGCGGTGAAATAATCAAAGACGGTATGGAGAAGCCCCGCCTTGCGCTCATTGGCCTGAAATGCGGTCATGGCGGCGGCACAGGCACTGTCTAAATCCCGCGCTTCAACGTCGATCGTGAAATACTGGACACGCTGAAACCTGACGCGCCATTGGTTCTCCGGTGGCTTTGTAGGCGGGTTTGCAAGGCTGTTAAAGCCTTGCAGGTAGTCCCGTTCTTGCGGTTGCGGCACTTCTTCGGTGCGGGTCATTTCAATGGTTTCCATGATTGCCCCTTACGCTTCCGCCGCTTGATTGCTGTAAAATGCCTGTGCTTCGGCAATCAGGCTTTCCATCTGTTCCAGTGCCAATTTATGGGCGGCTTCGATGGATTTTTCCGTCACGCGATTGCAGGCCGTGGCCGCAATGCCTGATTTACGGAAGTCGCCAAAAAGTATGGTTGTTTCAACGGGGATTCCGCTTTGCATCGAACGGACAAACACGCTTGCCGTGGATGCCAGCCCTACCCTTGCCTTTGATGTTTGAAGGCGCAAAAATCGTGTGCCTTCTGGCGTTTCGCCTAATTCAGCCTCACTTTTTGCGTTCCAGCCATCATAGCCTTTTTGGATTTTCGTATTGTAGTTCATGGTCTTTTCCTTTCTTAAAAAGCGTTTCGCTTGAACCCTTGGCCAGCGCCGAGCGTCCGAAAAAAAGACAAAAAAATTCCCGCACGCGTTTACGCGGGCGGGTCAATTCGGACGTTCGATCAAGAGCCAGGAATTTTTCAAGTTAAATCGGCGAAATTTTTACTGTCTTTCCTAGGCACGACGGAAAGCATAAAAATCTTCGACTATTTAACTTGAAAAACAGCCGTAGGCGTTCCTGGGCTTGATGTAAGCTTGACAATGGGGTTCATGCATCGCGCGCGATGCACATAAACCAATCGCGCAGCGATGCCGCATTGATAAGACAGGACATAATATGTTTCATGTGAAACAAATTTCCCTGTTAATACAGTGAGTTAGAGAATTGACAATTTTGCGGAAAGGGTCTAGTGCTTGATTTGTCCCGCGTCGCGCGATCCGCGTGAAGGATCGTTACCCGAATGGGACGAAACCCGCCGTGGCGGGGTTCGGTGGAGCTTAGGACGCGGCACGCGGCCTTAGCGGAATAGAGCCTGGTCGGGCTTGCCCGACACGCCCCCCCCTACTCTTTCAATTTTTCTTCAAGCGCGGCCATCGCACGTTCGATCACTTCCGCCTGTCCGACCGGGCGGCCTTCCTCGCCCGTAAATTGATCGGAGAATGCGTTGATTTTTTCAAAGGTGTCTGGGCGAAGCTTGGTGTTAAAACCCACTGTACGGCCCGTAGAATGACGTTTGCGGCCCTGTCTAACTTCCGGCACAGGTGCTGGCGTATTCACCTGCTCTTTTGCCATGGGGCTTTTCGCAAGAAAGCCCGCCTTCTTGGTCACTTCTTTGACCTTTTCAACGTGTTCGTTTCTGGAAATCGGCGCCGGCTCATCATCATCCAGACCGAAGCTCAATTTGGCGCGCTCATAATCGTTTTTTTGCGGTTTTGTTTCAGACATTTCCCTTAACTCCTATGCTGCGGCGGACTGGGTGGATTTGCGCCCGTCCTTGATACGGTTGATAACGGCTTCGGCGAAGGTGTAAGCATCTTCCCAGGCTTTGGCGAGGCCACTGACCCTCCCTTCCTCCAGGTCGTGCAGGCAAAACCCTGTCGAGAACATGGTGCGGTAGGCTTCGCGCTCGATCAGGTTGCTCGGCAGAACCGGCACGTTATTGGCGGTAAGCTGCTGATAAATATCATTAAAATTCTTGGATTTGATGATCGGCGATTGGCGGGTCAGCAGAATGGCAAAATCAATGCGGCGCTTGAATCCGCGTTCGGTCTGCTTCACCAGCTTGATGGCTTCAACGGCTTCATTGGCATCGAGCGCGGATGGCTGCATGGGGATAACCACCAGATCAGCCACGCTGACCGCATAGCCAACGCGCATATTTTTAGTGCCCTCAAGATCAACAATAACCGCGCTAGAATTGGCTTTTGCGGCTTCAATATTGTCGAGGATTGTTTCTTCGTTTTCATCAAAAACGATGTTCAGCAGATCAGGTTTATGGCCCAATTGCTCCCACCGCTTAAACGGATAGTTCGGGTCTGCATCGATCAAGGTGACAGGCTTTTGCATCTGGAAAAGCAATTCGCTTGTGAGGGTCAGAGCCGCTGTGGTCTTCCCTACGCCGCCTTTCGGGGACACAAATGCGATAACGGGCGTTTTGCTGGACATGAATAATCCTTGCTGTGTTGTAAGTGTAAAGAATCGGTGTTGAAAACCGCAACACAAAGGTAAGACACAAGATTGATTAAAGCAAGACACAATCTTTAATCAATCTACATTCTACACAGAAGACAGAAACAAACATTATTGATTCTTTCTATATTCAACAATGTTTCTACAAACCATAAAGACAACAAACCACGCACAATCAGTGGACAATGGATAGAAACAATCAACACATATTCTTTATGCCATCTATTAGGATTCAACACTGATTATTGATTGTTTCTACATACTTTCTACAATGTTTCTTTTAATGTTATTTTTCAATAGGATAGAAAAGAATAGGGCGGCGCAAGCCGCCCTAAATTTTTACTGCCGCGTGACGGTGTAGGATTCCCCGGTCGGCGCGTCGTGATGATAAAGCTGATAGGTGAGGGTCTTGGCGGCGGGGTCATATTGCCCCTCAAGTCGCCATTCCGATGTTTTGGGGAAGGCGCGGTGTATAAACGCTTCGGCATTGATCGCTTCCAGTTCCAGAGTGCCAGACAAGAACCGCCAGCCTATATTCCGGCCTTCAACATGATAGCGGCCTTTGGCTGATATTTTTTTCAGAATGGCGGAAAACTCCGCGATAAAATCATCATATTCCAGCCCGATAAAATCGGAATCAGAACACGCCATATCGAAAGCCTCTTTTTCCGTCGCGGCTTCGCCTTCCTGTAAAAGATAGCTGGCATGATGTTCAATCGTTTTAAATTCATCCCAGACAATCTGGATGGTTTTTGATTTTGCTTTTTTGGTCGTCGTTGTCATGGCTTCACCTTATAAAATTGAAATTGTTGTGCGGGCAGGGCAGGGGAGCCGCATTAAGCGGCTGCCCGTTGTTCGTTGTGTTGGGAAAAAAGGAAGTCCACGGCCTTTTGCGCCTGTGACGCAGCAGAAAAAATAAATCGCTTGTCGCTTTTCAGGGCTTTGAGCCAGTTGTTGATATAACGGGCGTGGTCGTCGCGGGGCGATGATGTTACGCCGGTGGATGCGCAACACATGGCCGCACCAAGTTCTGCCACCAATTCCTCGAAAGCGTAATCCTTGCCGCCGTATTTATCATCGGTCAAACGGTCAAGGCGGTGTTTCGCGCCTGTCCAGTGGGTCAGTTCATGAAACAACACGCTGTAATAATTTTCCGTCGCGGTGCTGCTGGCCGTGTCGTGGAACATCTGGCGCGGCGGCATGGCGATATAATCCATGGAAGGGATATAAAAAGCCTGTCCGCCTTCATGCCGTATCTGTGCGCCTGTCTGGTTGACCAGCATATCGGCGGCGGCGATATTTTCGATCAGGGAAGGGCAGGGGGGTTGCAGCGCGGCGGGTGTTTCATAGCCTTCCACCTGCGCGGCGTTGAAAACAATGGAATGACGCGCATAAATGCGTGTCTGCGGGTCGTCCTCGCTGTTCTCGCTTTCAACTTCAAACTGTTTGTAAA
>QFQB01000146.1 GCA_003241475.1 Micavibrio aeruginosavorus | reverse complement strand
GAGAGATGAAAATGACGAAGAAAATTCTTATGGGTGCATCGGTGCTGGCGATGCTCGCCGCTTTTCCGGCCTTTGCCGCCGATACGAAAGCGCCGGCGCAAGAGACGACAGGCGCAAAGATAGAGCGCACGCTGGACAACGCCGGAAAGTCTATCGAGAAAACAGCCGATAAGGCGGGAGCCAAGGCAAAAGAAGCCTACGGCGAAGTGAAAACCTATTTCAGCGATGACGACGACATCAAGACCGTATCGTCGGTCAATGTCTCTTCGCGCTTAACAGCGGATGAATTGATCGGCACAACCGTTCAAAACCCGGCCGGCGAGGAAATCGGCAAAATCAAGGATATCCTCGTCGATAAGGACGGCGATGCCGAAACCGTCATCATCAGCGACAGCATGCTTGGCTTGGGCGGAAAGCTTGCGGCTTTCAACTATGACGTTATCGAAGGATTTTCCAAGGATAGGGATATTGTTGTGAAGTTGAGCGAGGCCAATATCAAGGCGGCCAAGCGTTTTGAGTATGATGCCGCTAGCGCCGATGCTTCGACCATCGTCATGCCGGCCGATGAATATAGCGTCAGCAAAATGCTCGATGCGAAAGTCGTAGATCCTTCCGGCAAGGCGGTTGCCGACGTCGATACGATCGCCTTTGACGGCGATGACGCCGATTATCTTGTCGTGACGTTCAATAAAATCCTTGGCATCGGCGGCGACAAGGCCGCTTTGAATTTGGAAGCGCTTGATCTTATCACGGACAAGAACGGCAACTACACATTCAAGCTGAACCAAAAGCAAACGGCGCAGTTCGAAAACTATAAAGAAACGACAAAGTCGAATTAACTTTTTAAGAACAGAATGGGAGGGTGCCGCGCATTGATTGTCCGGCATCACCCCGAAACGCCTCCGCACCCCCCTGCGGGGGCGTTTTCACATTTAAAAAGGACGGAACTTTTGAAATCATGAAGGGTTGGTAAAGAATAGAAACAATACGGAAGGAAGCAGGTTATGAGATCCGCGCGTTCTATAAAAGAAGTCGATATCGAGAATCTGATGTCAGCTAGTTTTGGTTCTCCTAAGGGCGATGAGTTACCGCAAGTTGCAGGCCTGGAAGACATTCTGGTCGATGTTTATAGCGATATGCTTAACATTCCGCGTGAGTATGCCGCAGGGCGTTTTCACCATCAGATCAATGTACGTGGCTATGAAGAAACCAAAGAATTTATTCATTAAAGTAGAAAGTAGAGGAGATTAGTATGAAAAAATCATATGCGGTATTGATGTGCGCGAGCGTGCTTGTTTTGGGCGCTTGCGGAAACACCAAAACAGAACGCGGCCTGAGCGGTGCTGGCATAGGTGCCGGTGTGGGCGCTGTGGGTACGGCTTTGACGGGCGGTAGTCCGTGGACAGGCGCGGTTATCGGCGGTGTTGTCGGCGGGGCAACGGGTGCTCTCACCGATAAGGATGACATCAACCTCGATTGATTTCTGCACTACGTCAGCACAGAAAACCGCCGGATCCTCGAAGGGATGGGCGGTTTTTCTGTTATGTGTTTTTTGCATTGCTGAAAATCAATAAAAGCGAGGGGCTCGTAAAAGAGAATATTTTTGAGAGTGTTACAGATATTTCGCAAATGCAGCAGTAAATCGATATTGTGCTTTGCAGTACAGATAGTTCTTCAAAACATTCGATTTTGTTTTTTTATTTCGGTTCGGGGCCGTACTCTTTGGATGAGAGAGTGCTGTTATAACGATAACAAAAAAGCAGAGGATGATGACCATGTGTGATGTAACCCCTGACTATGAAATTCGCGTAAGCGGCCGCAGTTTGTTGAAAGTTTCCAACGGCGAAGTGCGCGTGGACGGCCGCAACTTTCACGCCGACCTGAAAAGCCTGACCGCGCTGGTTGATATTCTTCACGATGTGATCGCGGCAGCCGAAGAGGTGAAAAAGCCGCGCCTTGTAAGCGAAGCACCGCCGCGCGGACCGCGTTTTCGTCCCGCCGTCAAAAAGGCCATCAAGATCGCCGGTATATAAAGGAATAAAAAAAGGAGCCGAGAGGCTCCTTTTTGATTTATGCGGCCTTGGCGGCGGGCAATTTCTGGTCGTATTCACCGACATCTTTGAAGGAGGCTAGAACATCTTCGATATAGGCGAAGATTTCGCGCAGGCGGGCATCCGACACCGGGCTTTCAACCACGACAACGAGTGATGGTTTGTTCGAAGAAGCACGGATCAAACCCCATGTGCCGTCTTCGAGCGTGAAGCGCACGCCGTTCACGGTGACGACGGAATCGATTTTGGAGCCGATGATCTCTTCGCCTTTGGCAAAGAGGTCTTCCATCTTCTTGATGATGGCATCGACAACGCCGTATTTCTTATCATCCGGGCAGTAAGGCGACATGGTCGGCGATCCGAAGGTTTTGGGCAGGGCGTCTTTCAGATCGGACATGGACTTGCCTGCGTTGCGGTCCAGCATGCGGCAAATGGTCACCGCCGTCAGAACGCCGTCGTCATAGCCGCGGCCGATTGGATCATTCAAGAAGAAGTGGCCGGATTTTTCAAAGCCTGCGAGTGCGGAAAGTTCGTTCACGCGGCGTTTGATGTAGGAGTGGCCGGTCTTCCAGTAGTCTGTCGTAACATTTAGGGCTTTCAGTTCCGGATCGGAATGATAGAGGCCCGTGGATTTTACATCGACGACGAAGGTCGGGTTTTTGTGGATCTTGGCCAGATCGCGCGCAAGGATCACGCCGATCTTGTCGGCAAAGATCTCATCGCCCGTATTGTCGATCACGCCGCAACGGTCGCCGTCGCCATCAAAGCCAAAGCCGATATCGGCGCCTGTTTCTTTCACCTTAGCCGCAATTGCGTGCAACATTTCAAGGTCTTCGGGATTCGGGTTATAGCGCGGGAAGGTGTAATCCAGTTCGCAGTCCATTTCGATGACTTCGCAACCGATGGCGCGCAGGGCATCAGGGGCAAAAACGCCCGCCGTACCGTTACCGCAAGCGCAAACAACTTTGAGTTTGCGGTTCAGCTTCCCGTCTTTGGTGACGTCTTTCAGGTAACGCTCTTTCATATCGTCGATGTAGCTGTAGGAACCGCCGTCGCGGGCAACGCCCTTGTCGTTCAGAACGATTTCCTTCAAGCGGCCCATTAACTCCGGACCAAAAGTCATCGGACGCTCCGCGCCAATCTTGACGCCCGTCCAGCCATTTTCATTGTGCGATGCCGTAACCATGGCAACAGCAGGGCAATCCAGTTCGAACTGCGCGAAATAGGAAACAGGGGAGAGCGCAAGGCCGATATCTTTCACCTGACAACCGCCTTCGACCAGACCGATGATGACGGCTTGTTTGATAGAGGCGGAGTAGGAGCGGTAATCGTGGCCGACAACGATAGCGGGCGGGTTTTTGCCCATTTCATGCATGATGGTGGCGATGCCCAAACCAAGTTTTTGCGCGCCGCGCAGGTTCAGTTGCTCGGGGTGCAACCAGCGCGCGTCATATTCGCGGAAACCTTCCGGGGCGCAAAGAACTTCGCGCTCATAGGCTTCGGTATTGGCTACAATTTTCTTGTCGGTTTTGGTCATTCACTACTCCTAAAATATCAATTTAAATTCAAAAAAAACTGCGCCGTTTAAAGGGCGCGGTTTTAATTCTTTATGCACCAGTGCTTACGCGACTTTTTTGGTACGGCCTGGAAGGGCAGGCGCATTTTCAAACGTAATGCCTTCCGCTACCAGTTTACGCACTTCGATCATTTTCAGATCTTCGGTACCGCTGTTTGCAATGCTGTAATCCGTTTTTTCCGGAACGTGCATATTTCCGAACGTCGCAACAGTGTGAACCGTTCCATTCATGGTAACGGCGGCAGTGCCAGCCATCACGGTAAAGAAGCAAACGCCCGTATCATGGGCATCGAATGTCATGGACTGTCCGGCTTTAAGCGTGATTTCGCGCGCTTCGACCGATTTTTCGGCCTGAACCGTTTTCACCATGGTCCATGGCTGCGAAGCCTGCGGTGCGATATTGCCGAAGCCGC
>QFQB01000145.1 GCA_003241475.1 Micavibrio aeruginosavorus | reverse complement strand
CCTGCAATTGTCGATTTGAACATGATCGTTCCCATGCGGCTTTCGCAAGCCGTATTACCGGGCATGAAAGAACGTGGTTCGGGACATATCGTTAATATAGGTTCTATGACGGCACTGATACCACTGCCACATTTAACAGGATATGTTTCCGCCAAGGCAGGATTGAAAGCGTTTTCAGATAGTCTTCGCCGAGAACTTGGCGGAACAAATATTTCCATTACTCATATTGTTCCACGCGCGGTACGAACATCTATGAATACAGGTGTACGCGCGGAAATAAACGAGCGTACAAAAGTGACTTATGACGATCCGCAATGGGTTGCCATGCGAATATTCCATGCCATTCAAAAAGAAGAGAAAGAAGTACGCATAGGTTGGCCAGAACGATTCTTCGCTTTTATAAACGCTGTATTTCCACGGATCATTGATAACGGTCTGAAAAAAAACCGAAAAATAGGCGAGGAGATTTTAGAAGAAAACCAGATACCAAAGGAAACATATCATGAAGAAAATGTATCTACTGTCCGTGTTGCTCGTTAGTGTTGCCATCCCTGCTTTCGCACAAACGCAACCTACGGCCTTACCTCCATCGGATTCCCCTATCGAGGCCATGGCGGCGGACCCAGTTCTTGAGCAAATAAAACCTCTTCAAAACGAATGGGCGCGCATTAAATACCAGATTGCGGATAAGGATGCACAATTATCAGCAATTCAAAAGCTTGAGGCACAAGCCGCACAATTATCGACAACAAACCCCACACGCGCAGAGCCCAAGATCTGGGAGGCAATTATTTTATCTACAGATGCCGGAATTGTGAAAGGCATATCAGCACTTCCCAAAGTCGAGCGGGCAAAAACATTATTGGAAATGTCAGAAAAAATTGATCCCAATGCCCTTAATGGATCGGCTCATACCTCTCTCGGTTCGTTGTACTATCAGGTCCCAGGATGGCCGATCGGCTTTGGCGATGATGCGAAGGCGGAAGAACATCTAAAAATGGCCCTGCAAATCAACCCGGATGGAATCGATCCAAACTTTTTCTATGGGGACTTCCTTCTCAAAGACGATCGTGCCGAGGAAGCCAAAACCTACCTAAACCGTGCCCTGCAAGCTCCTGCAAGGCCCGGACGCGAGCTTGCAGATGCTGGCCGCCGCCAAGAAATTAAAGCGGCTCTTGCAAAAGTGGATGAAACCTTGAAAAATAAGAAAAAGAATTTTAACTAAGGAAACCTATGCGCCTTCTTTTGGTAGAAGACGACCGTAATCTCGGAAAAGCTACAGCCGAAGGATTGAAAGATTCCTTTGCTGTGGATTGGGTGCGGTCCGCCGAGGAGGCTGAAGATGCATTCTCTACGACCACGTACGACTTAACCGTACTTGATATTAACCTTCCAGAAAAATCAGGTCTGGATCTTTTAAAAGACTTACGCCGCAAGAAGGATAAAATACCTGTGCTTCTTCTAACGGCCCGTGATGCGGTTTATCATAGAGTGGAAGGATTAAATGCAGGAGCAGATGATTATCTGGTAAAACCATTTGATCTGGATGAATTGCTGGCTCGATGTGCCGCATTGGTGCGCAGAGCGCAAAGTGACGGTCAGCCAGTCATTGTCATGAACGAGCTATCTTATGAACCAGCTTCAGGAAAACTGGAAAAGAACGGTAAAAGCATCCCACTTTCGGGTAGGGAACGGGCGATTTTTGACGTTCTGGCCCATAATATCAATCGTCCCGTCAGCAAAGCCATGATTGAAGAGCGAATTTACGATTGGGGATCAACAGATATAGAAAGTAATACGATCGAAGTTCATGTTGCCGGCCTTCGCCGTAAAATTGGACGGGAAACAATTAAAACCATCCGTGGCATCGGATATATGATTTGCATATGAAATCAAGCCATTACTCTTTAAAAAAGCGCCTTCTACAATGGATCAGCTTCCCTATTCTGATTGCGTCCATCTTAATTTTTGTGATTGCCTACCTATTCTCATGGCACGAGATTGAAGAAGTATACGATGCCCAGCTTGTTCATTCGGCCAAAACCCTACTTCAAATGACCGAACATGAAATAGCAGAACAAGAAAATATTGACATTGGTACCGAGAATCCAAACCTTCAACACCGCTATGAGAATAAAACAGCGTTCCGTATCTGGAAGAAGGATAAAATTGTTCTTCAGTCATCCCGCGCAAAAAAATTTATAAATGTCGAAGCTCCACCGGGATTTTCGGATCAAACAATCGAAAACAAACCTTGGAGATTCTACGTTTTTATTGATGCCGCAAACAATATTCAAATCGAAACGGCTGAGCGTTACGCTATTCGTTATGAATTGATTGGTCAATTAATGATCAGCCTTGCTATTCCAATGGCGATCCTTATTCCGTTACTTTTGGCGATCGTTTGGGTGGGTGTACAACAGAGCATTACGCCGCTCATCGCATTATCTTCTGAAGTAGATTCTCGCCGAATAGATGATCTCACACAGATTAAAGGAGGAGATATTCCGCATGAAGTGATACCTCTTGTTGAAGCTATGAACAGGCTCTTTATCCGCATCGGCGATAGTTTTAAACGGGAAAGAGAATTCACGGATCATGCGGCGCATGAACTCAGAACACCTTTGGCGGCCATGAAAACGCAAACACAAGTTTTGCTTAAAAAGGCATCGTTCCTTCCAGAATATAAGGACGGACTAGACAATCTCAATTCTACAATAGATAGGACAACGCATCTAGTTGAACAGCTTCTCTCATTAGCAAGACTACAAAACGACATACCACCAATGGAGACGATTTGTTTTTCCGATCTATTAGAAGAAGCCACCAGCCAGATAAGGGCGTTGGCAGATACAAAAAAACAAATACTTATCTCTGAGATAGAACCGAATGTTACAATAAAAGGAAACGCGGATTCTTTTTATATGCTCATTCATAATTTATTGGATAATGCCGTAAAATATACGCCAGATGGAGGAACGATCAAAGTTATGTTGGGCGCAGATAAAAAATTATCCATTTCAGACAGCGGCCCTGGCATTTCAGATATGGACAAAAAACGTGTTTTCAATCGTTTTGTTCGTGTTGATAAAACAGGCCAGATGGGTAGCGGCCTTGGTTTATCTATCGCTCAATGGGTTGCCGATACACACAAAGCATCTCTGTCACTTCATGACAATTTACCGCATGGATTGGTAGTCGAAATATCTTTTAATGAGGGATAGAGAAATGAAAACCATAACCATTTTTGGAGCCGTTCTTGGACTGACATCCGTCATCATGGGGGCCGCAAGCGACCATTTGTTTTTCGGTTTTATCACGGAAGAAAATAGCGAACGTCTTGACGTTGCATTACGCTACCACCAATTATACGCCATCCTGATTTTCTGTCTGGGAATTTGCGGCCTCCACACACAGCATCTTCTCGTATTGAAGAGAGCTGGTTATATATTCTGTGCGGGAACGGTTCTGTTCTGTACAAGCTTGTATATCAGCCTCTTTCCTGGACTAGATAAAGCCACATACCTTACGCCCTTGGGAGGAATCACGCTTATGTTTGGCTGGATACTTTCTTTTCTTACCATCAAGCGATCTTTATAGCTTAAAATTTGAGAATAGAACGATAATCAGATACAGGCGGCAAAATAGACGAGGGTTCTAAAAAACCGCGCATCGCCCTCACCGCTCGCCACTATTCCATGTTCCAGAAAATTGTGCCGCCAATGTTCTTGAGAGTTTCAATCGCTTACGAAAACCGCTAAGTCCTTGATCAGATGGCAGGGGCAGCAGGGCTCGAACCTGCGGCCTGCGGTTTTGGAGACCGCCGCTCTACCAACTGAGCTATACCCCTAAGGACCATGTGTGTTTTAGCCAAATATCGGGCCCTTTACCAGCAAAATCGCAAAAGAAAAAGGCCGGATCGACTACTCGATGATTTTGGCTACGACGCCGGCGCCGACGGTGCGTCCGCCTTCGCGGATAGCGAAGCGAAGACCTTCGTTCATCGCGATCGGCGCGATCAGCTTCACCGTCATCTTCACGTTGTCGCCAGGCATTACCATTTCCGTGCCAGATGGAAGCTCGCACTCGCCCGTTACGTCCGTCGTACGGAAGTAAAACTGCGGGCGGTACTTGTTGAAGAACGGCGTGTGACGGCCACCCTCTTCCTTGGACAGGATGTAGGCTTCGCCTTCGAACTTCGTGTGTGGCTTGATCGAACCTGGTGCGCACAAAACCTGACCGCGCTCGACGTCTTCACGCTTCGTACCACGAAGCAGAGCGCCGATGTTATCGCCGGCTTCACCGCTATCCAGCAGTTTGCGGAACATCTCAACGCCCGTTACGGTCGTCTTCACAGTCGGACGGATGCCGACGATCTCGATCTCTTCGCCAACTTTTACGATACCTTGCTCGATACGGCCCGTTACAACCGTTCCACGACCAGAGATCGAGAACACGTCTTCAACAGGCATCAAGAAAGGCTTGTCCTTCGGACGGTCCGGCGTCGGGATGTACTCGTCAACCGCTTTCAAAAGCGCGCGCATCGAGTTCTCACCGATTTCAGGGTCGCGGCCTTCAAGAGCGGCCAGAGCCGAACCCTTTACGATCGGCGTATCATCGCCCGGGAATTGGTAGCTGTTCAGCAACTCGCGGATTTCCATCTCAACCAGTTCCAGCAACTCAGGATCGTCAACCTGATCAACCTTGTTCATGTAAACAACGATGTAGGGAACGCCAACCTGACGGGCCAACAAGATGTGTTCGCGCGTCTGCGGCATCGGGCCGTCCGCTGCGTTCACAACCAAAATCGCGCCGTCCATCTGCGCTGCGCCCGTGATCATGTTCTTCACGTAGTCAGCGTGACCAGGGCAGTCAACGTGCGCGTAGTGACGCGTTTCCGTCTCGTACTCAACGTGCGCCGTGGAAATCGTGATACCACGTGCTTTCTCTTCAGGCGCCTTGTCGATCTGGTCGTAGCCCTTGAACTCTTTCGAGAAATATTTCGTGATAGCCGCCGTCAGCGTCGTCTTCCCATGGTCAACGTGACCAATCGTGCCGATGTTTACGTGCGGTTTCGTCCGCTCAAATTTTGCCTTCGCCATTGTA
>QFQB01000035.1 GCA_003241475.1 Micavibrio aeruginosavorus | reverse complement strand
GGGGCACCAAACCGGACTTAGTGTCCGAAAACTCCCTTAAAAGCGAGAAAGGGAGCGATAGAGCTGCGGTTCTATACCCCTCCTTTCGGTCATAGGCCAGAGGGCGTGCGAAAGTCGCTTTCAGCACTAATCTCTTGGTCGTTATATCCCCGGAAACCCATAGCTGGTAAGGCTTTGCGAAGAATCGAAAAGCGGTTCTAGCCGTTTCGTCCACCGCTTTGTCAAACTCGCCACAATTTTGCATTTTCTCCTGCAGAACCACCCGCTGTTCTTCCAGATTTTTGATCTGGCGTTCATAGCTGGTAATCAGGATGGTGCTATCCGCCACCGCGATACGGTCGAGGAACTGCTCCACCTTCTTTTCAATCAAGTCGATCTGATGTTGCAGTTCCCGGCGCTGCTCCACCACATCACCCGCTTTCAGGTGCGAGAGCTTCCCGATCATGTCATCCACCATTTCCACCATCGAATCCGATGGAGTGATGTCTTTCAGGAGCATTGCAAACTCGTCCTCAAGATAATCACGCTTGATGGACTTGCCATAGTGTTCGCAGCCTTTGGTCTGGCAAAGGTAGTATGGGTATTTTCCATTCCGGCCCTTAGTCCAGCAGGATTTCATCGGCACGCCGCAGCAATCGCAGGTCACGAATCCGCGTAGTGGAAAGTCGTGGCTGATGTCTAGGCGGGTCGGAGCCTTTGCCCGCCCATGCAATTTGTCCTGAATGCGGCGGTAGGTTTCAAAAGAGATAATCGGCTCATGTTGCCCCTTAGTCAGCCCGATATTCCATTCCGGGTAGTCATAGTAACCCGAATAAAGCTGGCGGTTCAGCATATCCAGCACACGCTGCATATGCACTTCGCCCTTACGGTCTTTCGGGAAAACCGGCTGTTCTTCTAAATATTTCTTCACTTCCACCGGTGTGCTGAACCGATCAGAGGCAAACCCTTCTAGCGCCTGTTGCACGATGGAAGCCAGTGGCTCATCCCGCACCAGCATTTTACCGTGCGTGCCGCGCTTTTCCATTTTGTAGCCGCGTGGCGGGCAGAGAATCCAATAACCATTCATCAGCCGCGCCCGCATCCGATTCTTTACCTGCTCGGCGTTTTTCTGGCGCTGGTGTTGCGATACGCTGGCCAGCAAGTTTTCCACCAGCTGGCTATCGGAATCTTCCCCGAACTCGATGGAGGGCGATTGTAGCACCCCACCGGCATCGCGGATAGCGATACGCAGCTCCAGGTGCGCTTTCACGCCTCGTGCCAACCGGCTAATGTCATCAATGATGACGACGATTTCTTCATTTTTATTTTGCCGGAGATAATCCAGCATCCGCGTGATGGCGGGGCGATCAATCAGACTCCCGGATATGCCTTCCTCCGAGAAAACCTCCACCACTTCCAATTTTTTATGGCGGGCAAATTCTCGGCAGCGCGTTTCCTGCGAAGATAACCCATGTCCGTTTTTTACCTGTTCGGGCGATGATACGCGGCAATAAATGACTGCTTTCTTTGCGGCGTTTTTCATTCAAAAGACCTCTATATTTCAATGTTTTGAGTATCTTTTTGAAGGATAACCGGGTGCAGTTGCGAATCAACGGTCTTTTGAGTGTCTTTCTCCTTTTTTGCCAGTTGGTTAAGTCGTATTTGATGGTCAAAGTAGTTTTCCAAAATCACCCAAACGGCATTCACCAGTTCGAGCTTCTGTTCCTCGGTTAAATCGAACTTATCGACGTATTTGCGATACGGGGTTAGGTCAGTAATCATAACTGCCCCCAGCACAAATGGACGCTCGCTGCGCGTAGGCAGCTGCGTGGGAACAAAAATGATGAAAAAGGGAGTTTTGGGCGTTATGGGGTGCAAAAACTCGCACGTCCCGCGATCTTATATATACCCATACACTTTTTTGTTCGCCGTGTTTAGTCTTTTTTTTCGAGGCCATGCTAACGCCCTCCCAGCTTGGGTTTCGCGTTGAGGCGGATGGTAATTTTCATCAGGGCGATGACCCACATCTGCCATGCCTTCGTGCGACCACATCCGATGCGGGCGCAAATTGGCCGCCACGGAACCCGCGCTGCGCGGAGCCACACAAGTCGGCGTTCGTTCTCGTCATCGAGGAAGAATATCCACTGGATGGTTTCTTCCATGCGGCTGATCGCTTCCGCCGATGGCGGGCCGAGGCGCAACGGCAGCCGATCTTCCGCCAGCTGTTCTGCGACGGTTCGCACGATGGCTGGCCACGCGCTGAAATATCCCTGCACGCGCACCGGCGGCAGGCGTTTCATGGTGTAAACGGCATCTTCAAAACGGGTAGCAACCGCGCTTTCCGTCCAGCGTTCGGGGGTGTGGTTTTTCATAGCCGCCCCTCCGCGATCAATTCCACGCTGGCCACGGCCGCGCCGCCCTCGGTCGCGGTGCGCCACCAGCGCGTCAGGTCAGGCAGGTAATGCTGGGTAATCCACTGGCAGACGAAGGAGCTGGGGCAGCGGATGATGACGGTGTTCCCGCGCAGGCCGGTGACGGATGTGCTGGCAAGCCAGCTGCGGCACGGTGCTTTGCCATGCTTTTGCTGGAAGGCATCCAGCACCGCATCCCATGCCTGCTGCAAGCCCGGCACATCGCAGGCCGCTGGCTTGGGTGGATGATTGCCCCCGGAGAACCCGCCTTCCAGAATCTTCGCCACATGCTCGGAGGATTCCACCGACCAGCCGAGGTCGATTGTCCAATCCTTGCCTGCCACTTTGCCAAGGCAAAAATCGCTGCTGCCGATGACTTCGCAGAAGTAGCGCCATGCCCGGATGTCCTGCTGGAAATCCTGCCGCCACCGTTCTGCCATTTGCTGTTTGCGTTTGGGTGTGATTCTGGCGCTTTGGCCTTTGGTCAGTTTGCTCTGAACTTCTGCATTCCAGATTTGCAGCATTTGCTCTGCGATCTCATCGGGCAGCGATTTTGTTTTCTCCCTCTCGCGCTCTCCCTCTGCTCTCGCTCTGTTTTTTGAATTTGAATCTGTTTTTTTGTTTTTCTGCGATTCTGCTTCTGCCTTCTGAACCTCTGTATCTGAATCTGTAGTCTGTAATCTGTTATCTGTATCTGGTGCGTTTTTGCGCTTTTTTGCGTCACCGCCCGTCACTTTTTTTGTTGCCGCGTCACTTGCTGTCACATCGCGTTTCTTCTTGTCACGATGGCGGGCCATGCGCTCGGCGGAAGTGGTGTGCTGGCGCTTATCCCATGCCGTGAGGCGGTTCTGCTCATCCAGCATTCCCTTGGTGTACATGGCGGCGATGATCGCCTGCACCGCCTCGGTTTCGATGTCCTGCATGATGGCGATTTGTTCGGCATCGACCTCCACGGTGCCACGCGCACGGTGCTGGGATGCTGCATCGAGCAGGCATGTCCACACCGCGACGACATGCGCCATTGGTTGCTTGGCTCGATGCGCGATCACTTTGAGTTTAGGATCGTGTGGCATACCGTGATAAACCCTGTACCATTCCATCGCCGGTTGCCGCTTAGTCCAGCAAACTTGGCTGGTTGTCGTCCTCCGCTTGCGCGGCGCGGTCTTCGTCCTCTTGCTTGAGGGACAGTGCCAGGTCGATGCACCCTTTGGTGAGTTTGGCGCGGTCGAGTTCTTTGGCGGCCTGTTTTTTCAGCTGCCAGAGCGTCTGCATATCCATCTTCCGCATGGTTTCGATGGTCAGGTGGCAGATTTCGTCAAAGGTGGAAATCGGTTTGGAATCAGTCATGTCAGCCTCCGTTGTTTGAACTGTTCGGACACAGGCTGCGTGACGGTACGGGGGGCTGTCGTGGGGCTTGGTGAGGGCTTGGATGGGGCTATGAGGGGGCGCTAAAATTGCCGCCACCCATGCGGAAATGACGACATGCACAAAATAATGCGTTTGTCCGTGACCTTGGGTGGGGCGCTAAGGGGGGCTTGGGTGGGGCTGTGAGGGGGCCGCATGTTCTGCCCCGTTGAGAAAGCAGAAAGAATCTGTGCGACGTGCGGAGCTGCCTATTGAATCTTTGCAGTTAATCTTTATGCTGATCGACGTGTGACAGGGTGTAGAAACCCTAAAAACCATACGTCTGAAGGACTCGTATTCGCGAGATGTCCCTCCACGACCTTATGTCGGGAGGGCGGCTGAATATAATACCCTCGCGGGAAATAGGTCGCAGCCGGGTTTTTGGCTTTCTAACCTCCCGGCGCCATAGGCGCTGGAACCCTCGTTACCGACACAGGAGCGAGGTGATATGGCACAAACAAAAAAGAACGGCCCCCATCCTATAGATGTTCAAGTAGGTAGACGCCTGCGCCAAGGGCGTGCGCTTCGTAACATGAGCCAACAAGCTCTGGGGGAAGAAGCTGAACACCCGGTTACTTTTCAGCAAGTCCAGAAATACGAACGTGGCTTCAATCGCATAGCGATTTCCCGATTATGGGAATTTGCCACTGTGTTGCAATTACCACTTAGCTATTTTCTGCCCAGCGAAGAGGATGGGAGCATACCGACTGCTGTTCCCCTAATCATCAAGCAGGAAGCAAAGCTGCTGGAAAACTTTCGCGCTCTGCCAGCCGAAAAGCAGAAAGCGATTTTCGCCCTGATGCAAAGCATGAGGAGGTGCTGATGGGCTACCGTTACCAAAACAAATTGGAAGAGGAGAATGAACGAAGTTACTGGGAACAGTTCCCGCCATGGCGACGTAAATTAGCTAGATTGACGGGAAAATTGTTTTTCGGATTGTTTATGGTGCTGGGCTTCTATGTCACCTTCGGGTGGCTGATCGTGAAACTCCTCTAACGGTAAGTTCAGGCGATAATAACCACGGTCATTGGATACGATCAGCCGCCGCCAATCCTGCTTATGCTTAAAAATATCGCGCATCCGTAAAGCGCGGGAACCGGATTCATATATTAGCGTCTTTCCATGCACCCACGGCTGACGGCTGCGAGCCGCATCATGTAATTGTTCTACCACTCGTGCCTGCACATCACCCAAATGGTATTCATTGCCATTAAGATTGACGTGTCGATAATCGTTGGAGCATTTGAATTGAGCTTCCGCACTGTGCTTGGCCGGGATTAACAGCGCATCACTTTGCAGGCCAAGATTGTACGCTTGCTCAAATTGTACCCGGTCTGCTTGCAACACCACTAAATCACTGATTCTTACCATAACCGCAGGCTGTGGCGGTTCATAGGCCAAACGAACGATACAATTTTCCTCTCTGAGCGAAAAGAATTCACGTAGCTTTGCACGCCCGGTGCGGCATATGCGTCGGAAATCTTCCGGTCGTACTGCGATAAATCCCTCTTTGGATTCGCAACGCTCGAAGACGAATTTTCCTTCTTTGATAGTGCCGCGTTCTACATAACGGAGTGGTAGCCAGACACAGGTGCGAAGTAAGCCATTCTCGATGGCATAATACGCATCATCCTCTGTTAGACCCCAGCGCCTCCATAAATGCTCCAATCGGTCATAAGACTTCTCTGTAAAAACCATGTCACAAGCTCGCCCCTTTTAATTCTTGAACCACTTTTTTACTGGAACAATGCTTATAAATGCCGCGTTGCAAAAATGCAACCTTAAATATGCACCGCGAAAGCAATATACACGCATAAGTTGATTTCGTCTAATGCAGTTTTGGGTGTTTTTATTGTGGACATTAAGACAATCAGCATAAATTTGTATAGTTGGCAGTAGGCCTGCGTTAGAGCGTTAAATGGATCATTAAGTAAAAACTTAGTTGTAAATTAAAGAATGCTGACTATTATGGTCGGCATGAAAAAAACCCTTGTATCACTCTTTGTTGCTTTTTCGCTGCTTACTGGGCCTATGGCGCATGCGGCTGAAGTGAAATGTGAAGGCGATACCTGCCAGACATCGGAGCAAGTAAAGAAAAAGGCCGATGGTACGCAGCAGGACAATGATAAAATGGCCAAAGGGGGACATCATTGCTGCTCTCATGTTTCGGCCCTTCCTGATTCGACTATAAATAAATCCGCCCCTGATGCTGCTAACCGCACATCTTTCATTCTGGAGCATGATGCAATCGCATCAGTAGTGATCGGGCCACCCCTCAAGCCACCCTCACACGCTTAATTTCATAAATCAGGCTCGCGCCTGATCGGGTGCCTATTCAGGCGCTCCGATTTTGCGCGTCCTTGTCGGTTTTTTAACCAAGGAATTAAGTGTGAGAATTACTTTATGTACCCACGATATAAGCTATCCGCTTGGCTGCTTTGTGCCACGGTATTAACCAGCGTGCCAGCATTTGCGGAGCAAGAAACGAAAATCGAATCCCAACCCCCTGTAGCTATCCAAGCACCCGCCGCATCCACTGGCTTTACTTTGAAGCAAGCGATTGCAAAAGCCCTGATACAGTCCCCTAGGCTCAAAGCATTCGGTAGCGGCGTGGCCGCTGCTAAAGGCGCACAAAGCCAAGCAGGTGCTTGGGCCAACCCTCAAATTGGTGTTCAGGCCGAGAATGTTTCAGGTAGCGGCTCCTACAAAGGGTTTAATTCAGCCGAAGTAAATTACGGCGTTACCCAGCAATTTCTGATTGGCGGCAAACTCTCGGCACAAAAAGACATTGCTGGTAAGGACGTGGAGATCGCCTCGTTTGACGAGCAATCCGCTGCGCTCGATATTATCCGGGATGTAGCCACCGCGTTTGCTGACGTTGTTTCAGCAGAAGAAAATGTGCGTCTTGCAACAGAGCAAAAGGCGTTGGCCGAAGATGTTCTGAAATCCGTGAGCATCCGCGTGGGGGCTGCCGCTGCGCCACTCGTGCAAAAGAGCCGTGCAGAAGTAGAACGCTCAACGGCGACCATTGCATTAGATAAGGCAAGCCGGGAACGTGATATTACTCGCAAACGATTGGCGGCATTGATGGGGGAAGAAAGCTTCACCCTGCCACTTGATACCACGGGCTTCTATGCAATCCGGGAACAAAAATTGGCGGATAATGAGAAAAAACTCAAAAACAACCCTGACCTTGTAAGGCTGGAAAGTGGCTTGGAGCAATCGCAAGCCCGACTTGATTTGGAAAAAGCCAATGCCATTCCAGACCCCAGCGTCAGTGTCGGGATACGCGATTTTCGCGATAGCGGCGATCAAGCATTCATGATCGGCGTTTCCCTTCCTATTCCCGTCTTCAATGCGAACCGGGGCAATATCGAACGCGCAAGAAACGAAGTAACCCGCACGGAGTTAGATAACCGCCAGTTTGCATTGAATACCAGTGCGGAACTGACGCGCGCACAAGAACAGATGCAAAATGCTTACATGCAGGCAGAAACGCTGAGAACGGAAATCCTCCCCTCAGCGGATAAAGCCTTCCGTCTTTCCCGCGAAGGGTATGCAGTCGGTCGTTTCCCCTATCTTGAGGTGCTGGATGCACAGCGCAGCTTGTTCGTGGTGAAACAGCAGCAAATCGACGCCATCCGCGTGTTCCATACTGCAAGGGCGCAAGTGGAGCGTCTTACGGCGGCACATCTGAGCGACATTACAGCAAATGGCTCCATTGCGGAGATAGAGGAAACAGGAGAACCCCATGTTGAGTAAACGCAACCTAACCATATTAATTCTGGCACTAGCTCTGGCTGGTGGCGGTTATTATGCCATGAGCAATTCGGGTGACACAGAAAGCACCAAGCACAGCGAAAGCGATGCAGATGCACATGGCCATGAGAATGAAGCCAAGCCGGATCATACCGAAGGTGGCGAACATGGGCATGGCGATGTCGATGAGCATGCCCATGGTGAGAAAGAAGAGCACGCCCACGGAGGAACATCTGAAACTGGCAATGCCTCCGGCGAAGAAGAAGGCGGGCATGAGGAAACCAAGATCAGTGAAAATGCAGTCAAAAACATGAACATTGAGGTGTTGGAAGTTGGCTCTGCGCTGGTACAGGAAACGATTAGCGTCACCGGCCGTGTTACCTTAAACCAGAACACCGCCGCACAGGTTAAGGCACGTTTCCCCGGCGTAATTCGCAGTGTTTTGAAAGAGCCGGGCGAAACGGTCAAAGCCAATGACACGCTGGCAACCGTAGAGAGTAACGATAGCCTGCAGGTCTATCCGGTAAAGTCGCCGGTGGCTGGGCTGGTCATTAACCGCAATGCAAGTGTGGGGGAAGTTGCTGGCGAAACACCCCTGTTTGTTGTGGCGGATGTGAGCAAATTGTGGGCCGAGCTATTTGTTTTTTCTAGGGACGGTGAAAAAATAAAAGCGGGCCAGAAGGTTCATATTCAGTGCCTTGATGATGACCTTATCACTCAGGCCGACATTTCTGTAGTGCTGCCTACCACAGAGGCTTCAAGCCAAACATTTGTCGCGCGTGCGGTGATTGATAATCCAGATAACCATTGGCGTTCCGGCATGAATATCCGGGCCGATGTGGTGATTAAAGAAAAAGAAGTGCCGGTGGCAGTCAAGACCGACGCCATTCAGCGCTTGGAAGGGAATGACGTCATTTTCATACAGGAAAGCGGCGGCACCTATAAGGCACAACCCGTCGAGCTTGGCACTAGCGATGAAACATGGACAGAGATCAAAAGCGGTCTTGTCACCGGTCAGCGTTACGTTGCGAACAATAGCTTTGTGGTGAAAGCCGAAATTGGCAAAGCAGGTGCCGAGCATGCGCATTAGAACGGAGCCATTCATGATAAATAGATCACCGCTATTCAAAGAGCGCATGAGAATTGTGCGCTTCCTGATGCTCTTGGGTGCGCCGACGCTGCTTTTCATTGCCCCAGTAACACAGGAGTTTACGTTCTGGCATGAGTTGATGGAAATATTGGCCCATCTTCTGGTTTTCAGTGGCGTATTAATTCGCGTTTACACGTCGCTATATTCGGGCGGTCGCAAAAACGCGGTTCTGCTTACTGATGGGCCATATTCTGTTGTCCGGAATCCGCTTTATATCGGCTCATTATTCGCTGTGATAGGCCTAGGCCTGCAAACAGGCAGTATGATTGTAGCAGCTGTCGCCACAACCATATTCCTAGTGCTCCATTACTGGACGATCCAGAAAGAAGAAGCGTTCCTGCAGGGGCATTATGGGGATGCTTACCGCAATTACCTGCGCATGGTTCCCCGCTGGATGCCAAACCTATCGCTCTGGCACCAAACGCACGAACTGGTTGTCCAGCCGCGCATGGTGTTGCTGACCATGCGTGATGCCTGCGGCTTCATTCTCGCCCTTCTTCTCATTGAAACGCTGTGCGCATTGCGTATTTCCGCGATGTTACCCGCATGGATCATCTTACCCTAATGTGAGTCATTTTATGATCGAACGTATTTTACAATTCTCCCTCCACCACCGCTTTTTAATAGCGCTGCTAACGGCAGCAGTTGCGGCGTTTGGGGTCTACTCGCTTAAAAACCTGCCGATTGATGCTGTACCCGACATTACGAATAATCAGGTGCAGATCAATTCCGTGGCTCCCGCTTTTTCCCCGATGGAGGTGGAGAAGCAAGTTACCTTCCCGGTTGAAACCGCCCTCGCAGGCATTCCGGGGTTGGAATATACGCGCTCTATTTCGCGCAATGGGTTTAGCCAAGTCACCGCCGTATTTAATGACAATGTCGATATTTATTTCGCCCGCGCCCAGGTCAATGAACGCATTGCCGAAGCACGGGAAAGCCTGCCAGATGGTGTAGAGCCCCGCATGGGCGCAATTTCTA
This sequence comes from Micavibrio aeruginosavorus, assembly GCA_003241475.1. GTDB lineage: Bacteria > Pseudomonadota > Alphaproteobacteria > Micavibrionales > Micavibrionaceae > Micavibrio_A > Micavibrio_A aeruginosavorus_A. The sequence goes on along the minus strand of QFQB01000035.1, from coordinate 7,952 downwards.
CCGGCCTTGGCGAAATTTACATGTGGACAGTGGAATATGCCAACCCACGCGGTAAAGGTGCTGAAATCAAGAATGGCCATGCTGGTTGGCAATCGGATGGCAGTTACCTTACCCCCGAAGGGCAACGCCTGAACAATGAATTGGAGCAAGCCTCTTACTTGCGCACTGTGCAGGACTGGATTATCCGCCCGCAGCTGAAAGGTGTCAAAGGCGTTGCCGGTGTGGATGCTATCGGCGGCTATGTGAAACAATACCACGTTCAGCCTGACCCGCAAAAACTGGTTGCTTTAGGCCTTAGCTTTGGCGATGTGGTGAACGCGTTGGAACGCAACAATATCAGTATTGGTGCGGGCTATATTGAAAGACGCGGTGAAGCCTATGTGGTGCGCTCAGATGGCCGTATCGAAAATGCCGACCAGATCGGCAAAATCGTGATTGCGAATCGGGGTGGCTTTGTCATCTACCTTCGAGATATTGCCTCTGTGGGCATTGGCAAAGAGCTTCGTACCGGCTCGGCTTCCGAAAATGGTGAAGAAGTGGTCGTAGGCACGGCGCTGATGCTGATCGGAGAGAACAGCCGCACCGTATCCAAAGCCGTTGACCAGAAAATAACCGAAATTAACAAGTCTTTGCCGGAAGGCATTAAGGCAAAAACGGTTCTTAACCGTACCAAGCTGGTCGATCGCACCATTAGCACGGTACAAAAGAATCTTGCCGAAGGTGCGCTGCTCGTCATCGTGATTCTCTTTGCGCTGCTTGGTAATTTCCGTGCGGCACTCATCACGGCGTTGGTGATTCCGCTTTCCATGCTCATGACCAGTATGGGAATGATACGCGCAGGCATCAGTGGCAACCTGATGAGCCTTGGCGCACTCGATTTCGGTCTGATTGTCGATGGCGCGGTGATTATCACTGAAAACTGCTTGAGCAGGCTCGCGCATCGCCAACATCAAGAAGGCCGGATGCTGACGGTGAAAGAGCGTTTGCATGAGGTCATGGTAGCCAGCCGGGAAATGATCCAGCCCTCCGTGTTCGGTCAGGCGATCATCATTATGGTGTATATCCCGCTTCTGACCTTTACTGGCGTGGAAGGCAAAATGTTCGAGCCGATGGCCCTGACGGTTATCTTCGCACTTGCCGCTGCATTTGTGCTGTCACTGACCTTTGTGCCTGCCATGCTTGCCATTTTTGTGACTGGCAAGGTGGAAGAAAAGGAAAGCCGTGTCATCCATAAAACGAAAGGTTGGTACGCGCCTGCGCTTAACTATGCGCTAAACGCACCAATGAAAGTCATTGCTATCGCAACAGCGGGCTTTGCTTTCTCATTGGTGCTATTTTCAACCATGGGGCAGGAATTCATCCCAACCCTTGATGAAAAAGACATTGCCATGCACGCCATGCGTATCCCAAGCACCGGCATTACGCAGTCACAGGATATGCAATTTGCGGTGGAAAAAGCTGTAAGCACGGTGCCAGAAGTGGCGTTTGCTTATGCGAAAACGGGGACAGCAGAAATGGCTGCCGACCCGATGCCGCCGAACGTATCCGACACCTTTATTATTCTTAAAGATAAAGAAGAATGGCCTGATCCCAGTATCAGCAAGTCGGAAATCATCGAGAAAATCACGGAAGCTGTATCGGATGTTCCTGGGAATAATTATGAGTTCACCCAGCCCATCCAAATGCGCTTTAACGAGCTTATCTCGGGTGTGCGTTCTGATGTTGCCGTGAAAGTCTATGGCGATGATTTTCCGGCCATGGAAAAGACGGCCGCAGAACTGGTGCAGGTATTGAAGGGCATTGATGGCGCGGCAGACGTGAAGATGGAACAAACCTCCGGCCTGCCGATGCTTGAGGTGAAGCTCGATAAGGATGCGATTGCGCGGTATGGCCTGAATGTGGCCGACGTGCTCGACGTTCTATCTATTGCCGTTGGTGGCCGCGAAGCTGGTTTGGTGTTCCAAGGTGACAGGCGATTCGACATCGTGGTGCGCCTGCCAGATAAGATGCGGCAAAATCTGAATGTACTGCAGAATTTGCCAATTCTATTGCCCGCCGATAACGACACCACCGCCCAAAGTGGGCTGCCGGACAGTCGTCCAGTTTATATTCCCTTAAAACAGGTGGCGAAACTGGAAATCACCGATGGCCCGAACCAGATCAGCCGCGAAAACGGTAAGCGCCGCGTCGTAGTACAATCCAACGTGCGTGGTCGGGATATTGGTTCGTTCGTAAAGGATGCCCAAGCCGCTATTGATACACAGGTAAAATTACCTGCCGGATATTGGCTGGAATGGGGCGGGCAATTTAAAAACCTGCAAGAAGCAAAAGCACGCTTGGCCGTGGTTGTGCCAGCCTGCTTCTTCATGATTTTCCTGCTCCTGTTTACGGCGCTCGGCTCGGTCAAGCAAGCATTGCTGGTATTCTCCGGCGTACCGCTGGCGCTGACCGGTGGTATTATCACGCTATGGCTTCGTGGCATGCCGTTCTCGATCTCGGCGGCAGTAGGTCTGATTGCACTTTCCGGTGTGGCCGTGCTTAACGGCCTCGTGATGATTACGCGCATTAACCAGTTGGTGCGTGAGGGGCTTGAATCGCACCGCGCTATTGTGGATGGGGCACTATCCCGCTTCCGTCCCGTGTTAATGACCGCGCTGGTGGCAAGCCTTGGCTTCGTACCGATGGCGATTGCCAGCGGCGCAGGCGCAGAGGTTCAAAAACCTTTGGCAACGGTCGTTATCGGTGGACTCATCACAGCAACCGTTCTGACGCTGCTGGTGCTGCCCGCCATTTACAAACGGTTCAACCTAGCCCGCGACGTATTGGCCAAGGAAGAACTGTAATTTTAACCCAACCCATAAAGGAGAAGAGAATGAAAAATTTTAAAACCATGTTGACCGCATCGGCCCTCGCGCTGGTGCTGGCTTCCGGCACGGCGGCATTTGCAGAAACGCCGAAAGCTACGGATGCTAAAAAAGCAGCGAAGCATGAGCATAAAGAAGGCGATCATGCCCACAAGGACGACGGCAAGCATACTGGCCATCAAGAGGGCGACGATCACCACGACGACACCAAGGAAAAGGAAGAAAAGCCCAAGGAGCAAGCCCCAAGTCGGTAAGCAATATGCCTAAAGGCCTCATGCTTTTAGGCATAGTTGCGGCGGGAAGTAACAAGTTTGGCGACTAGCTTCCCGCCGCAACCCCAAAACCTAGCAAATGCTGGGAATGTAACCACCAACCAAAGGAGAAATCTGATGAAATCCACTTTTAAGCTAATGGCTATAGTTAGTGTAGCATCCCTATTATTCGGCTCGCAAGCATTTGCCGGTAATTCTTTGGGCCAACAACGCCTCGCAGAGCGCAATGCGGCTTATTTTAAACAAAACGGCATCCAGCATGCCTCGGTTACTTGGGCGGCATCTGCTGCGCCATCTGAACCGAGCAGCCCGCATCATCGTATGGGGCAGCGCAATGCTGAATATTTTTCAGGTAACGTGAGCAATGTGGCCGGGTATCAACCTGCAAAAGAGCCGGCACCCTCCCATCCTACGAAGCATTAGAGCGTTTTGTCGCTGGTGTTCACTGAGCACCAGCGGCCATTTCCCATTAATCTTTAAAAGGAGAATCGAATCATGAATCAGCCCGTAAAAAAGACAGCGACAGAAAATTCTTTCTCGCATGCTGGCGGAACCAATAAAGGGAAACGCCAGTCAGAAAAATTAGGCACTTTTCAGAATCCCCTCGACCTCTGCAATCAACTAATGGCAACCACTATCGAATTGCATAGCGAAGCGGTACAAGCTGCCACCGATTATTACGGCGGAACGGTACGCACCTTGTGTGCCATATCCTCAGGCCTGAATGATAGTGGCAGTCGTTCTTTCTCTCAGATCATCACGATTCCTCAGGAAACCGCGCAATGCCGCACGGTGAATGCTGCCTTTGATCTGCATCAAAAAATCACCCAGCAATCCATTGAGAATTGCGTTGATACAAGTCGCAAACTCACCGCACAGCTACAGGAGCATGTCGCGGAATACTGCAAGTTGTTTCAAGAGCAATCCGCCGCTGTTTCTAAAAAAATGAGCAAGGTGATGCCTTTATCGAAGGAGTAATGGCATGGGGTTTCTTGAGTCTGTCTTAACAGAAATGATTGACCAAAAGATGCGCTATAGTTCTCAGCGCGTGTCGGTGCTTGCACAGAATATCGCCAACGTCGATACCCCCGGCTTTAAAGCGAAAGACTTGCAGGCGCCGGATTTCAATCAAATGCTGGAAGAAAATCAGCGCCTACGCATGTCGCGCACAAATGCAGCGCATTTAGCCACGACCAGCAATTTGACTGCGCCGTACTATGCGGTGAAGCCGCGCCAAGACACATACGAAACCAAGCCCAACGGCAATAACGTGACGTTAGAAGAAGAAATGATGCACCTTTCCACGACATCATTCGATCACCAGCTGGCGCTCAATCTGCATGAGAGTGTCGATAAGCGTTACAAAATGGTGCTGGGCTTGCCGGTAAATTAAAACAAGTAGGAGTCTAAATCGCACGAAAAAAGAAACGCAATAATAACGAAAAAATAAACAGGAACCCAGAGGCCTTATGAATAATACTCCGACCCTCAAACTAAGCCGGGAACAAAAAGACGCTGTCTTTAGTGAGAAATCCAAGCCCGTAGCAGACTTTTCTTTCAATGCCACCGTTGCCGATGTTTTCGATGACATGGTGAGCAGGTCTGTTCCTTATTATGAAGAAATGCAGCGCCAAGTTTGCGAGCTTGCCAGCGATTTCGCAAAGCCCGGAACCAACCTATACGACATTGGTTGTTCTACGGCGACAACATTACTGGCGCTCGACGAGTTGATCGCACCAGAGGTGCAGTTTATCGGTGTTGATAATGCCCCCGAAATGCTGGCGAAAGCCAGAGTTAAACTCGATGCAGCGCAGTGCCGCAGAAAAGTCGAATTGCAGGAAGCGGATTTAAACGGGCATTTCTCCATCGAGAATGCCAGCGTTGTTACCATGTTGCTAACCCTGCAATTTGTGCGCCCGCTGCACCGTGGGCGCGTCATGAAATCTATCTACAACGGCTTACAGCATCAGGGATGCATCCTGCTAATAGAGAAATTGACCTGTGAAGAGGCCATTTTTAACCGGCTTTACATCGAGCATTATTACGCATTCAAAAAGCGTAACGGTTATTCGGAAACTGAAATCGCTAAGAAGCGCGAAGCTTTAGAAAACGTGCTGATTCCCTACCGTTTGGAAGAAAATATCCAACTACTTAAAGATACCGGGTTCCGCAGCACCGAGGTTTTCTTTCGCTGGTATAATTTCTGCGGAATTATCGCTGTAAAGTAGGTGTGCAATGAAAAAATCCATGATTCAGATCGGCAATTTCCTTTTCCGTTATCGCAACAAACTTTTTCCTTTTATCATCCTCGCGATATTTGCCATCGCTATCCCTCCGGCAGAGCTGTTTGGCAATAGCGAACTTCCTAACATCAAAGAAATAATCGGCATTGGCTTGGCCCTTGCTGGCCTAGCTGTGCGCGGCGTTGTCATTGGCTTTGCTTACATCAAGCGCGGCGGACTGAATAAGAAGGTTTATGCAGAGAACCTTGTAACGCAAGGCATGTTCTCATTGTGCAGAAACCCCCTCTATCTCGGCAATATGCTTATTTATGCCGGGGTATTCTTTATGCACGGAGATCCACTCGTCATTGTGTTGGGTATTGGCCTGTATCTATTTATTTACCAGTGCATCATCTATGCGGAAGAAAACTACCTGCAGAACAAGTTTGGTGATGCGTATGCAGATTACTGCAAGGATGTGCCGCGTTGGATTCCGCGTATTGCTCAATTCAAGCAGGCCCGCGCAGGCATGTATTTCAACTGGCGGCGTGTTTTCCTGAAAGATTACTCCACGTTCGCTTCCACTGCGGTCACGCTATGCCTTGTTGAGCTTTACGAGCATTGGGGTGCGAGTTTAGCAGGACATTGGCTGCACATTACTTTCTTAGTTTCCACGATGGCTTTGGTCGGGATTACTGCGGCAGGAATCAGCACCCTAAAACGGCATAAGATTTTAACAGATAGAAGCTTCGTGTCTGGGCGATGACGAGGGTACGCTATGCAGCATAAACTCTTTCTGAAACAGTTTTTTCAAACCATTAATACGCATAATGTAGATGCTATTTTGGAACATTTTTCTGAGGCTGCGGTCGTTTATTATGAAGGGGCGGAATACCGTGGCCCGGATAATATCCGCCACTGGCTGGAAAATGCCAACAAGCAGTACAACGCATGTCATACCGTGTTAAATATTTCTTTTACAGATAATGAGGCTACAGCAATAGTTTCTGTTGCAGGGACATTCTCTGGAAGCCCCATTCAACAGACATTTTATTTCATTGTTGAAGATTACAAAATCACATCACTAAAATGTGGGACGTAATTATATCTATCCTTCTGAACCAAGACAGATGGAATTACTGATTATTAAAGGAAGATTTTATGAGCGCCAACAGCAACGTACCGGCAAAAGATTCCGTCTATCGCATTCAGAAGATGGATTGCCCGACCGAGGAACGACTTATCCGCAATAAGCTGGAGCCGATGTCCGGCATCCACGAACTGCGTTTTAACCTGATGCAGCGCGAACTGACCGTGCGCCATGAACTGGAAGATGACCAGCCCATTGTTGCGGCGCTGGAAACGCTTGGCATGGAACCAGAACGTAAGGAAGGTGCAGACTGCAAATCATGCGAGCATGACCATGAAAACGGAAAAGATGCCACGGTAAGTCGTATGGCGAAGTGGCTTGTTGCCATTTCAGGTGTGGCCGCCTTTGCCGCCGAAATCAGCGGTTGGATGGGAGCAGAGGAAGGGTCGCTACAAGTTATTGCGCTTTCGATATTGGCTATCCTCACTGGTGGCATGCAGACTGCAAAAAAAGGATGGATTGCGCTAAAAACCTTCACCATGAACATCAACTTCTTGATGGTCATAGCGGTAACAGGAGCAATGATAATTGGGGAATGGCCGGAAGCGGCAATGGTGACGTTCCTGTTTGCGGTAGCGGAAATGATCGAGGCGTACTCGCTCGATCGCGCCCGAAATGCCATCCGTGATTTGATGGAAATGGCACCCGAAATGGCATTGGTTCAACAACCCGATGGTAGCTGGCAAGAGGTCGCTGCCAGCGAAGTCCCGCTCAATGCAACTATCAAAGTGAAGCCCGGCGAACGTATTCCGCTGGATGGTAAGATCATCGAGGGGCAATCGACTATCAATCAGGCTCCGATCACCGGCGAGAGTATGCCGGTAGAAAAAAATCCGGGTGATGCGGTCTTCGCTGGCACGCTCAACGAACGCGGAAGCTTTATTTTTACGGTTACTGCAAATCAGGGAAATACAACGCTAGCACGCATTATTCGTTCTGTGCAGGAAGCCCAAAGCGAGCGAGCGCCTACCCAACGTTTTGTCGATCAATTCGCACGTTACTATACCCCCGTTATCGTCTTGCTGGCGGTGCTGATTGCTACAGTGCCGCCACTCTTTTTCGGGGCAGAGTTCATGCCATGGCTCTACCGTGCGCTTGTGACGCTGGTCATTGCCTGCCCCTGTGCGTTGGTCATTTCTACGCCTGTAACCGTAGTCAGCGGGCTGGCAGCGGCAGCGCAGCGCGGCATTCTTATTAAAGGCGGTGTATATTTGGAAGAAGGCCGGAAGCTAAAAGCGCTGGCGCTTGACAAGACCGGCACGCTCACACATGGCAAACCTGCGCTTACGGATATTCGCCCCATCAGTACGATTGCGGCAGAAAAAGCACTGGAAATAGCTGCCAGCCTCAATGCTCTTTCGGAACATCCCGTTGCTCACGCTATCGTCACGAAGGCCGCACTTTCACGACCGCTAACCGTTTCCAATTTTGAGGCGATGACGGG
>QFQB01000034.1 GCA_003241475.1 Micavibrio aeruginosavorus | reverse complement strand
CGAACCTGTCAAAGCCGTCCGCCGTCAGGACCCGCACATGCATCTGCTGGAGGCGTGTTTGTTTGCGCACGAGACATGGGGTGACGCGGAATTCGGGAAAATGGCGGATGAGATCGTCGGCTTGTTTCAGAATTATTTCTTCGATGGGGCCCGCACGGCGCTTCCCGAAGACTACACCGATGAATTGCTCCCCCATCCGGACAAGGGTCATATTTTCGAACCCGGTCATTACTGCGAATGGGTCTGGCTGTTGAAAAAACACGCGGTAATGAAAAATGACGCCGCTTTGCATGACCCTTTGTGCCTAAAGCTTCTCGATTGGGCCAATCGTTATGGCTGGGATGAAATATATGGCGGCATTTATGACGGCGTGGGGGAAAATGGCCGCGTGATCGAGGACACCAAGCGCATCTGGCCGTTCTGCGAAGCGCTGAAAGCCAACGCGCTGATGCTGAACGCCGCGCCGGACCGCCAAAGCATCAAGGATCATGTCGCGCGCATGGTCGATGTATTCGAAGACAAATACATGCAGGAACGCGGCTTCTGGGTCGAATGGCTGAACCGCGATCTGACGCCCGCCGCCGATTATATGCCGGGCACCACGCCCTATCATGTCTATTTCGGCATTATGGAGACATGGGATGCGATCGACGGGCGCGGGCAGAGCGTGTCGCTGGTTTCATCTATAGAGGAAAAGCTTTACGGCCTGCGGCGTTCGCTTTCGAACGCGGTCAAGACGCTACGCGCTTAGTGCGCAGCGGGCGCGGCTTGCGCCAGTCTTTGGTTATACGCCAGCTGGTCGTCGCTTAACTGAAATCCCAAGACGACCTGATAGGATTTTCCTGCGCCCGTATCCGGAAAGGGCATGCTCTGGAACACGCTTTCTGTCTGGTTGATGTCTTTTTGCTCGGCGGTGTAGGCGAGCGAGACAGCGAAAATTTCCTTTGAGACGACATTGCCTTGTTCATCCGTCACTGCGATGAAGTACGGATAGGCGAAACTCGGTTTGTCCGTGGCGCGGGCGCGGGCTTTCGGCCCTGTTTTACCGATCAGGGAAATATCAATCTGCATGACCAGATGGTCGCCTTCGACGCGGCAGGTATTTTGTACGCCCATGATGTCGACTTCGGAGACTTTCGTGCTTTCTGCCGTGCTTTCGGGTTTTTGAAATTCGGTCAGGTGCGCTAGATCGGGGCGCACGGAAACGGACGGGCAGCTTCCGTCATAGACGGGCAGGTTGTGGCGTTCGGCCTTCGCGGTGGTGATGGGGTCTGTCAGGCTGGCGACTTTTTCACCGAGGGTGTCAAAGCCGCTGGATATGTCATCGCCCCATCCTTGCATGGTTTCGCATGCGGACAGGCAGAGCAGGGTAGCGAGGGCTAGCGGTAACACGCGAAAATTCATGGATAAAAGGATAAAAGAAGGGCTTTGGGCTGTCCACCCTCTATTCCTTGTCTTTCAAGCGCCGCTCGGCTATATAAACCGCTATGGAAAAACGCCCATTAAGCATTCTTTTATCGGCCCCGCGCGGCTTTTGCGCCGGCGTGGACCGCGCTATCCAGATCGTTGAAAAGGCGCTCGAAAAATACGGAGCGCCTGTTTATGTGCGTCATGAAATCGTTCACAACAAATTCGTCGTCGACTCCTTGAAAGCGCAAGGCGCGGTGTTCGTCGAAGAACTATCCGAAATTCCCGATGACGGACGTCCCGTTATTTTTTCGGCCCACGGCGTGCCGAAAGCGGTGCCTGCGGATGCACGCGCGCGGGAAATGTTTTTCATCGATGCGACCTGTCCGCTGGTGAGCAAGGTTCACAAGGAAGCCGAAAAGCATCACGAGCTTGGCCGTCTGGTCGTGCTTATCGGCCATGCGGGCCATCCCGAAGTGATCGGCACGATGGGGCAATTGCCCGAAGGCGCTGTTGTGTTGATCGAAACGGCCGCGGATGTAGCGGCGCTTTCCATTCCGGCTTCCGCCGATCTGGCGTTTTGCACGCAAACGACATTGTCCGTCGATGACACGGCGGATGTGGTGGAGGCGTTGAAGGAAAAATATCCAGCCATCATCGGCCCGGGTAAGGAAGATATTTGCTATGCCACGACCAACCGTCAGGAAGCGGTAAAGGCGATTGCGCCGCGTTGCGATGCGCTGATGGTGATCGGTGCGCCGAATTCGTCCAATTCAAACCGTCTGGTCGAAGTCGGCGTAGCGTATGGGTGCGACAAGGCGATGCTTGTGCAACGCGCGGCCGAAATCAACTGGGCGTGGTTTGACGGCATCGATACGCTGGGGCTGACGGCGGGGGCAAGCGCGCCAGATGTTTTGATCGAAGAAGTCATCGCCGCAATCAAGGAGCGTTTTTCCGCGACGCTCGAAGAAGTCGCGATTACGCAGGAAAATGTGGTATTCAACATCCCCAGAATCCTGCGCGATGCCGAGGAAAAAGTGGCTTGATTTAAGCCTTTGACCCGTCCATTCTTTGTCCATGGCCGTCTATACAAAAGTTTCCGAACAAGAACTGCGTGAATTCCTGTCCTCTTACGGCATCGGGACGCTGGTTTCGTTCGAAGGGATCGAGGCCGGCGTTTCCAATACCAATTACTTCATCACGACCGATAAGGGGCGCTACATCCTCACGCTGTTCGAGCCGCGCCGCGTGAAGCTGGAAGATATTCCGTTTTTTATTGATTACGCCATTTGCCTGAACGACGGCGGCGTGCCGTGTCCTGACACGCTGCGCCGCAAAGACGGCGAAGCATTGGCGATGCTTAAGGATCGTCCCGCCGCGATCTTTTCTTTGCTCGAAGGCGAGGGCGGTTCGCTCAAGATGCTCAATGAAGGTTTTTGCGAAAAAGCGGGGGCAACGCTGGCGCAAATGCATCTGGCGGTGCATGCCTTTACAAAGACAGCGCCCAATCACTTCGGGCCGCGGCGCTGGCAGGACTGGCTGACGCAGATCGGCCCTGCAGCCAACGATATTGCGCCGGGGCTTTTTAAATTCGTTGCCGATGAATATGATTTCGTTGCCTCGCATTGGCCAAAGGATTTACCAAGCGGTGCCATCCATGCCGATTACTTTCCCGACAATGTTTTCTTTAAAGATGGTGATGTTTCCGGCGTTATCGATTTCCACTTCGTGTGCACGGATTTTTTCGCCTATGACCTGGCTATCGCGCTCAACGCGTGGTCGTTCGATGAAAGAAATGTTTATCATGCGGATCGGTTCGATGCGTTGATGCGTGGTTATCAGTCTATGCGACCTCTGTCGGCTGAAGAAATGCGTTCTTTGCCGGTTTTGCTTCGTGGTGCGGCTTTGCGCTTTCTTTTGTCGCGCATCGAGGAAAAACTGGCGTGGAAGCCGAGCGATTTCATGACGCCGCACGATCCGATGGTGTTCGAAAAACGCCTGACTCATTTCCAGCTGACGGGCTTGATTGTTCCATGAGCGTCGAGCTTTTCACCGACGGCGCTTGTTCAGGCAATCCCGGTCCCGGTGGCTGGGCGGCATTGCTTCGTTACAACGGTCATGAAAAAGAGATTTCCGGCGGCGAGCTTGATACCACCAACAACCGCATGGAAATGACGGCGGTGATCGAAGGTCTTGCCGCGCTCAAAAAACCCAGCACGGTGACAGTCTATACAGATAGCCAGTATGTCCAGCGCGGCGTGACCGAATGGATGAAGGGATGGAAGGCCAAAGGCTGGCCGAGCCGAATCAAGAATCAGGATTTATGGCTGAGAATCGATTCTGCGCTTCAAACGCACAGCGTGAAATTCGTGTGGGTGCGCGGCCATGACGGGCATATCGAGAACGAGCGTGTGGATAAGTTGGCAGTTGCCGCGATTCCAAAACCTTAGCAAAACTTATGCACAGGTTATACAGCGCCTGCACAGGTGCTGGCGGGAACTTTTAAGATTCCGTTAATGTTTGCAAACGAGAGTTGGATGAAGTCCCCGGTGTATCATTGGGGCATGCAAACAAGGAGGTCGTCATGACGTACCAGATCGAAGCCGAAACGAACAAAGTCACCTACAAGGCAAACGACAACAAAACCGTTTCCCACGCCGATGTCTCTCTCCCGCTTCCGCCGCTACAAGCCAAAGAGGCGATGGAGGTTGAAATCTACGCGCGTTTCATGCGCCACATCCGTCTTGTGCCTAATAGCCGCATGGAAATCAAAATCCTCTCGGCGATCCAGTTCACGTCCGACATGATGGATTTGAATGATGCCATCGTCGCCAAGACGCTGGCGGATATGGGGCTTCGTGCGCCGCGTCGCGCTTTTCCTGAATCCTATCTCGAGCATGTGGATCGTAGCTTGATGCGTTCCGGCTGGGATGTCGGCGGGCCTTGCGCATCGTCGATCGAAATGAAGAGCCATTGGGACAATATCGGCGAGGATAAATTCGCGGCCTATCGCCGGGAATATTCCATCCTGAGCGAGCCTGCCCGCGTTTAAACTATTTTCCTCCTTCAGAGAAAAAGAAAACCGGATGGGGCGCCATCCGGTTTTTCTTCTTAGTCATTGTATCTCAACTTATAGGTATCGCCATCGACGGGTTTGGTGTCCGTGGGTTTGGGAATATTCTGCATTGGTGATGATCCTGTATCTTCTCCGCCGCCGATAATGCGTCCTAAAAGATCCTGGAAGCTGAATTCCGATGCCACGCTCTGGATGGTGTAGTAGTTTTTGGCGGGCTTGGTCATTGCCGTCATCATGATCTCGCGCCATGCGGGGGCAGGGACCATGCCGCCCGTGACCCGTTTCATGGGGGAGTTGTCGTCATTGCCCACCCACACGGCGGCGACATAGCTGTTGGTGAAGCCGATGAACCATGCGTCACGGAATTCTTGGCTCGTTCCGGTTTTTCCGGCGGCCATCCACGGGCCTTGCGCGGCCGCGCCTGTTCCGTATTGAACCACGTTTTGCATCATGCCTGTCAGTTGCTGGACATAGCCGCGTGCGACGACCTGCCGCGCAGAGCGTTCCTTAGGCTGTTCGTAAAGAGTGGTGCCTTTGGTGTCTTTGATGTTGATGATGGCGAACGGCTCGACCGCCACACCGCCGCGCCCGATGGTGGCATAGGCCGTAGCCATCTGGATCATAGGCACGCCGCTCGCTCCCAGCGAGAGCGAAAGGTTCGGCTCCAGATCTGCGGTGATGCCGAGGCGGCGGGCAAGGCCGATCACTTCATTGGGGCCGACATCCTGCATCAGCTGCACCGATACCGTGTTGAGCGAGCGCGTCAGCGCCTGCGTCAGCGTCACTTCGCCGTAATATTCATTGCCGTAGTTTTGCGGCTTGTATCCGTTGATGGACAGCGGCGCATCGACGATCGTGCTGTTCGGGTTCCATCCATGCTCGAGCGCACTCAAATACACGATAGGCTTGAACGACGATCCGGGGGAGCGGAGCGCGTTGGTGACGCGGTTGTATTCGGATAAGTCGTAGTCGCGTCCGCCGACCATCGCGACGATCGCGCCGTCGAGCGCCATGACCATCGCCGCGCCCTGACTGACCTTGTAGCTTTCGCCGTAAGTGAGGACGGCTTTGGTAATCGCGGCTTCCGCGCTCGCCTGAATATCCTTGTCCAGCGTCGTCTGCACGGTGATGTCTTCTTCGGGAAGGCCGATGATGCCCTCGATCTGGCCGACGATGAAGTCGGTGTAATAGCGGATGGTGTCGCCCGACGACGGTTTACGCGGTGGCGACGGCGGCAACTGGTCGAGCTTGGCGAATTCGTCCTTGTCCAGATAGCCTGCCTCGTTCATCGCTTTTAACACAACGCGCGTGCGTTGCGCCGATAGGCTTGGGTTGCTTGAGGGAGAATAGCGCGACGGCGCCTTGAGCAATCCGGCAATCGTTGCTGCTTCGCGGATCGTCAGCTCCTTGGCGGGCTTGTTGAAATAGACGCGCGCGGCGGCGTCGATTCCGTAAGCGCCCGATCCCAGATACACGCGGTTCAAATACGCGCTCAGGATTTCGTCTTTGGAAAGCTTCGTTTCCAGCCACACGGCGAGCATGGCTTCTTGCACCTTGCGCTTCAATGTGCGGTCGCGCGATAGGAACAGGTTCTTGGCAAGCTGTTGCGTGATCGTGGATCCGCCCTGCACGAAGCCGCCGCGCACCATGTTAACGCCGAACGCGCGGATGATTCCGAACGGGTCCACGCCGAAATGGTAGTAAAAGCGCCGGTCCTCGGTGGCGAGGATGGCTTCGGACACGTAGGGCGGCAATTCCTTGACCGAAACCGTCTCACCCTTGATGTCGCCGTAGCGGTCGATCACCGTGCCGTCGTTGGCGAGGATCGTGATCGTCGGGCGGCGCTCGAAAATCATCTGCTCGGTGATGTCGGGCAATTCGCGCGCGAACCATGCCAGCGTCAGGCCGAGGAGGAGGGCGCCCCACAACCCGATGACGAATACCCATTTGATCGTGCCTTTGATGAACAGGCCCATGCCGGAGCTTTCCTGCGCTTTCGATTTTTTCTTTTTCTTGGTTGTTTTTGCCATGGGTTTCTATCGCCGGATAATGGTGTAAAAAGGGCAGAGAGAGGACAGATTTAAAGGAAAATTGCCGCTTTCTCAAGCGTCTCACGCTTGATATCGCCGCTTACGCGAGGAAAATCGTCGCCAGTCCCAAAAACGCGAAAAATCCTACCGTGTCCGTGACCGTCGTCAGGAAGATGGAAGAGGAGATGGCGGGGTCCTGTCCGTATTTGTTGAGCAGGATGGGAATGCCCGCGCCGAACAGCCCTGCCGAAATCAGGTTGATGACCAGCGCCATGGCGATCACGCCGCCAAGGATGATATTGTGAAACCAAAGGGCCGCGATGGCGCCGACCAGAACGGCGAACACGCATCCGTTGATCAGGCCGACCAGACCCTCTTTGATGATGGCGCGGCCGGCGTTGGTGTTGGACAATTCGCGCATGGCGATGGCGCGCACGGCAACGGTGAGCGCTTGGGTGCCGGCATTGCCGCCCATCCCTGCGACGATGGGCATCAGGGCCGCCAGCGCCACGACTTTTTCGATGGTGGCGCCGAACATGGAGACCACGCTTGCGGCGATGAAGGCGGTCAGCAGATTGACCAGTAACCATTTCGAACGGGAGAGGCTGGTGGACAGAACGGCGCTGTACAAGTCGCTTTCGTCAACCCCGGCCAGCTTCAAAATGTCTTCGCCCGCTTCTTCGTCGATAACGTCGATAACGTCGTCGATGGTGATCACGCCGACGAGGCGTCCGTCTTCATCGACGACAGGCGCGGAGCCGAGGTCTTCGCGGCGGAACAAGTGCGCGACTTCTTCCTGGTCCATCGTGGCCGGAATGATGTGGATGTCTTCGCGGGCGATTTCGTTGATCTTTTCGGATCGTTTGGCGCGCACGAGTTTGTTGAGCGGAATTTCTCCGATGACGTGGTAATAGGGGTCGATGACGATCAAATCGTAGAAATCTTCGGGGATGTCGTCGCCGGCGGCGCGCAGGTAATCGATGGTTTTGCCCACGGTCCAGAATTGCGGGATCGCCACATATTCCCGCTGCATCAGACGACCTGCGGATTCTTCCGGATAGCTCAGGCCTTCTTCGAGGGCGAGCCGGTTCTTGGCCGAAAGATAGCGCAGGATTTCTTTTTGGAACTGCGCGTCGAGGTCGATGATCAAATCAAGCGCGTCGTCCGATTCCAGTTCGGACAGAATCTTGGCGACGGCGGCGGGCGGCATGTCGCTGAGGATGATCTCGCGCAGTTCCGGCGAAAGGTGCGAATACACCAGCGGGTCGATCAGGTCCGCGTGCTTGTCGAGGAAAATGTGCCGCGCTTCGCGGTCCATCTTGTGGAACAGTTCGGCGACATCGGCTTCGGACAGGTCGTTGAGGATGGTTTTGAGCGTTTCGACCTCGCCTTCGTCCAGCGCGTCCGCGAAATCGGCAATAAGCTGGTCACTCAGGGAGAAGCCGTCCTCATGGACTTCTTCCAGCATTTCGGCCGTGCTTTCCGGACCCCTCTCGTTGCTGTTCGAAAGGGGATGAAGCTCTTCGCTCATAGGAATCCCCGATGTTAGGCGGCGTTGGTACTAGGGTTGTCGGTCGTCAGGGTTTCGTCGCTGGCCTGCACCGCGACGGACGCGATGGCGGACACGTTCAGAATACCGCGCGCGGTGACCGACGGGGTCAGGATATAGGAAGGTTTCGAAACTCCCAAGAGCATTGGGCCGATCGGGATGCCTTCTCCCAAGACTTTTAACAGGTTGAACGAGATGTTGGCCGCTTCGAGATTGGGCATAATCAGCAGGTTCGCCTCGCCTTTCAGGGTCGAATTGGGCATCAGGTTCTTGCGGATCGTCTCGTTGAGTGCGGTATCGGCATGCATTTCGCCGTCGATCTCGAGGTTCGGGTCGCGCTGCTTGATGTCGATGGTGGCCGCCCGCATTTTATACGCGCTGCCGCCTTCGTGGCTGCCGAAGTTGGAATATGTCAGGAGTGCCACTTTGGGAATGATGCCGAAGCGGCGGATTTCTTCTGCTGCCATCAGGGTCATTTCCGAGATTTGCGAGATGCTCGGGTCCGGGTTTACATGCGTGTCGCAGATAAAGAAGATGCCTTTGGGGAGAAGCAGGGCGCGAAGGGCTGCGGCTGTTTCCACGCCTTGTTTCAGGCCGATGATATCGACCACATGGCGCATATGCTCTTGGAAGTCGCCGACGCAGCCGCAGACGATGGAATCCGCTTGGCCCAGATGAACCATCAGCGCGCCGATGATCGTCGTGTTGGTGCGGACCGCGAGCTTGGCGACGGCGGGCGTGGTGCCGCGGCGCTCCATGATGCGGTGATACGCTTCCCAATAGGATTTGTAGCGCGGATCGTCCTGCGGATCGACCAGTTCGAAATCCTCGCCTTCTTTCATGCGCAGGCGCAGGCGCTTGATGCGCGTGGTGACGACATCGCGGCGGCCGATCACGATCGGGCGGGCGATTTTTTCATCGAGCACCATCTGGATCGCGCGGAGCACGTGGTCTTCTTCGCCTTCGCAGTAAACGATGCGCTTGGGCAGGTCTTTGGCGTGGCCGAAGATCGGGCGCATGACCATGGTGGAGCGCGCGAAGTTCTGCTGGAGTTTTTCGCGGTACGCGTCCCAGTCCTTGATCGGGCGCACGGCGACGCCGGATTCCATCGCGGCTTTGGCGACGGCGATCGGCAGTTCCATGATAAGGCGCGGATCGAACGGTTTCGGAATCATGTAGGTTGGACCGAATTCCAGCACCTCGTTTGGATAGGCGGCAATAACTTCATCCGTCGCTTCGCGGCGGGCGAGGGCTGCGATGGCTTTCACACAGGCGACCTTCATCGCTTCGTTGATCGCCGTGGCGCCGACATCGAGCGCGCCGCGGAAGATGAACGGGAAGCACAGAACGTTGTTTACCTGGTTCGGGAAGTCGGAACGGCCTGTGCAGATGATCGCGTCCGGTTTTCCTTTCAAGGCTTCGTCCGGCATGATTTCCGGCGTGGGATTGGACAGCGCCATAATGAGCGGCGCGTTCGCCATTTTGGCAACGTCGGCGGCTTTCAAAACGTCGGGGCCGGATAGGCCGAGGAAAATATCCGCACCTTCCAGAGCGTCGCCCAATGTTCTGGCGTTGGTCGGGTTGGCGAATTTTTCTTTGTAGGGGTCCATGCCTTCGGTACGACCCTTATATACAACGCCTTTGCGGTCACAGACGATAATATTGTCTTTGGGCAGACCAAGTTCATGCAGGAGCGTGAGACAGGCAAGGGCGGAAGCGCCTGCGCCGTTGGCAACCAATTTTACATCCGTGATCTTGCGGCCCTTAAGCTCCAGCCAGTTCAGGAATGCGGCGGAGACGATGATGGCGGTGCCATGCTGGTCGTCATGAAAGACCGGAATTTTCATGCGCTCGCGCAGGCGGCGCTCAATTTCAAAACATTCCGGTGCCTTGATGTCTTCAAGGTTGATTCCGCCGAAAGACGGCTCCATACGTGCGACGCATTCAACGAATGCATCGATTTCGGTTTCGTCGATTTCGATGTCGAATGAGTCGATGTTGGCGAATTTTTTAAACAAGACGGATTTGCCTTCCATCACCGGCTTTGATGCCAATGCACCGATATTGCCGAGGCCGAGAACAGCCGTGCCGTTCGAAATAACGGCGACGATATTGCCGCGGCTTGTGTAGTCGAGCGCCTTGAGCGGATCTTTTTCAATCTCAAGACAAGGGACGGCAACGCCCGGCGAGTAGGCGAGACTCAGATCGCGTTGCGTTTGCAACGACGTCGTCGGCTTGATGGAGATTTTCCCTGGCGTCGGCTTGCGGTGATATTCCAGGGCTGCTTCGCGCAGATCGTTGTCTTCGGACATTGGTCATCCAACTCTAAAGGGGTTAAAATTTGTATTCGTGTCGTAATAATCTTCGTGCTCAACCTTCTTGAGGGTTTTCACGACAAATAATGTCAAAGGTAGGGCGATGATTTCCCACGCGACCTTGGCGGTCCATCCGGCAACACCCATCATCAGCAATTCCTTACCACCGAACACGCCGATAAAGGCGATTGCGTAAAAAACGATTGTATCGACGCATTCACCGAACATCGTCGAAACGACAAAACGCACGCCCATCTGTTTGCCCTGCATCGCCATCTTCATTTTGGCGACGATATAGGAATTGACGAACTCGCCGCAAAAATAGGCGATGGCGGAGGCGAGGCAGATGCGCGGCACCATGCCGAGGGTTGCGGCAAAGCCCTGTTGGTTTTCGTAGAACGGGGCAGGAGGAATGGCGACGGCGGCGGCGTAGCAAAGGCTCATCAGCGCCAGCGCGGCGAATCCGCTCCAGATCACTTTGCGCGAAGCGGCATAGCCGTAAACTTCGGTCAGGATATCACCGAACAAATAAGCGAGCGGGAAAACAATGATGCCGGCAGACAGGGTGAACGGGCCAAGAAGAAAAATCTTGCTGGCAAGCGTATTGGAGATCAGCAGGGTGGCGGTGAACAGTCCCGTGATGGGTATGAGATATTTATACTGTCTCATGGTGATAGGACCTCGCCACCGGCAATGATGTTCCGTTTGATTCTATCCCGCCCCCGAAGAGGGAGGGATGGTGCGGCCAAGAAGACTCGAACTTCCACGGGATTGCTCCCACAGCGACCTCAACGCTGCGCGTCTACCAATTCCGCCATGGCCGCGGATTTGTCTGTTAAGACAGAGGTTTCCTATCAAAATGCGGGGGCTGTAGCAAGCCTTGTCCACGTTGCGATGCGGGATATTTAGAGAAAGCCGTTTGCCGCGTCAACAGATTGTTGGTTCGTATTAGGGAATAAGACGGTAGCCTGTCGCGGTTACAAGGTCTGATGCACCTTTTTCGCGGATAATTTGTGTTTGCACGGGGGCAATCTTGTTTTCGCAATCGCTGGCTTCAGGGTAGCTACGAATTATTCTTTTCATGTCGGCAATATCTTTTGCCATTTGCCTTGCCCAGAAAATAGTGTCGAACGTTTTGAAATCACGGCGAAATTGTTGGGCGTACATAAGCGGTGAGACGGGCTCTCCCTGTTGGCCGATGAGCATGGCCATTAATTCGTTGCCCGTAAGGCCGAGATGGGTTCGTGTGCCGTTTATAGTGAGTTCGCCTCTGTTCCAGTAAGAAAAGGGATGTCTTGTGATCGTGAAGCTACCCCATTCCAATGTCGATTTTTGAAAGGCGCTTTTCAGGTCGGGCGGCAAATCGGGGTGGATGAATTGAAACATGAGAGATTTGTACAGCAACAAGCTGTTGCGATCAATATGTAAATGTTTTGCCCTTTGCAAACGCGGCGCGGCTTGCTACATCACTGTCCATGGAAATCAGAACTTCCCAGAGCCTTGTCGAATATCCTGTGGCCGTTTCGGTCATGGAGGAGCGCGTGGCGGCGATCAAGCAGGGGGAAAAGGATGATCTGCTCTGGCTACTGGAGCATCCGCCGCTCTATACGGCGGGGACGAGCGCCAAGGCCGAGGATCTTCTTGATGCCCGCTTTCCGGTTTATGAGACGGGGCGGGGTGGCGAGCACACCTATCATGGCCCCGGACAGCGTGTGGGCTATGTCATGGTTGACTTGAAGAAGCGTCAACAATCTCCTGATATTAAAAAATATGTTCATGATTTAGAAGAGGCAGTGATCCGTTCTTTGGCGCATTTCGGGGTCAATGGATCGCGGCGCGCCGGTCGCGTGGGCATCTGGGTAGAGCATGACAATACGGAATCCAAGATCGCGGCGATCGGTGTTCGCATCCGTCACTGGGTGACCTTCCATGGCGTGTCGGTGAACCTCAATCCCGACCTGTCGCATTTTGGGGGCATCGTGCCCTGTGGAATCAGCAACTTCGGTGTAACGTCGCTTCATGAGCTGGGTAAAAAAATAACCATGGAGGAGCTTGATCGCGCCATGGTTACGGAATTCAAAGCGGTTTTTGCGTCTTAAGCGAGGTCAAAGCTTTGTGGTGTGGGGCGATTGCCAGTTGTTGGCGCTTTTTCGTCCAGATAATCGCTGACTTCATCCAATATATGTTCGATTTGTCCGAAACTTTGCTTCAAATCGATTAAAGTCGTGAATATTTTGTCCTGATCGCCCAGATCAATGGCATCCCGATGCTGTTTTACGGTCGAAATGATATCATTGACCATTCTTGGGAAGGATTCAGCGACGGTTTCGCCTTCAAGGGCGGGATCTTCGTGTGAACGGGCGTACTGGCTTGGTCCGCGAAAGTTTGCGCAAAGCGCGCCGACCATTTGGAGGAGGCGCTCGTTCGGGGCGACGCGGCCTGTTTCCGTCATGTTTTTACGAAGATGCATGGGGAGAATGACATCAAAGAAGGTGCCGATGCCATTGCTGGATTCATTGTGGAAATTATCGCGCCGCGAGATTTCTCGAAGATCTAGGGTGTTTGCGTATTTTCCCAGGGTTTCGTTCAGTTGTGAAATACTGTTGGCAAAAACCGGATAGCCGCGCTCTTCGTCGCGGGCGACATCGGCCAATTGTCTGAGCATGTCCTCGGGCGAGTGTATCATGAGTTAGCGTTTACATAAGTAAAAAATATTTGCAAAGAATATTTTCTAATATAGGGAACTTTTTTGCGCTCAACAAGAAACGGCCGGAATGTCCGGCCGCTTATAAACTGTTTTCTCTGGGGGGTGTTATACGGCTTTTAGGTTCGGCGCGCTTGGCTGGCGCGGGCCAAAGTCGTCTAGCAAAAGGGTCATTGTTTTGCCCATGGCTACGCTGATTTTTTTCAAGCGGTTGCTGTAAACGTCCAGCGTTTCCTTCACGTCCGCCAGGGATTTTTCATCGAATTTGTCTTCATTCAAGGCTATGAAAAGACGAGCCGCATCATGGATGCGGGCGAAGGCGCGGGCGGATGTTTCGCTGCGGAACGGTGTTTCTTCAGGGCCGATGGCGCGGTCCCTTTTTGCGCGTTCCTGAATATCTTGTGCCAGCAGGCTGGGGCCGTAAAAAGCGGCGCAGACTTTGCGGGCGCTGGCAGAGAGTTTTGCCTCTAGCTCGTCGATGGGCTTTTCGTCTTTGATGGCGTCCTGCAGGTCCATCATCGGTTTGTAGGCATAGGTGTTTATCAGACCGAGGCTGTTGAAAATTTCGTTGGGGAGGCCGAAGCGGCCGACCAACATATCTGTGTTGTAGCGGGCCTGCATCCTTTGTGTGGCTGTGGTGAAAGCGCCGGAGCCGCTTTTTTCCAATGGCACGCGCAACTGCGTGCACAGCTTCAGTGCGGCATCATAAAATTCGCGGAAAACCGGCCGGTCGGGGGCGACGGTCTTAAAGTGGTCCAGTAACATTTTGCTGTTTTTAATTTCCATAGTGTTGGTTTGTACATAACTCTGGCTAAAAAGCCAAGCGTTTTTTTACTTTTTATTAAGTTATTTTCAAGGCAGAGGTGTGGCATCTTCGGGTCAGGCGGCCCGCTGGCGTCAGTCGGCGGCGAGGGGCAGGGACTGCGCTTGCACGTAGTCTGCACAAAATTGAATTAATTTATGAATATCGCCTCTTAATCTATTGTAATTATTGGATTTTTTATATGTTTGTTCATCCAAATACAGGTTGCGGGCAACCTCGATCTGAAGGGAGTGCCGGCTTGTGGCGGGGTTGGAGTAACGGCGGACCAGCTCTACACCCTTGTAAGGATCGTTGATTGCAACCTTATAGCCAAGATTGCGCAGGAACTCCCTGATACTATGGGTAAAATCGAGATCGCAGGTTGTGCCGTCCCGGTCTCCCAGAACGAAATCGGCGGCTTTGAGCGGCGAGGCGCGGAAGGAGTGTCCGTCGGCAGATGGCATGGAATGGCAGTTCACGTGCCAGACCTGGCCGAACCGGTAATGCAGGTCTTCGATCACCCGTTCCAGCGCCGCATGGTACGGGCGGTAGTAATTGTCGATGCGGTGGCGGATTTCCGCCTCTTTCAGCCCGCGATTGTAAAGCGGCACGCCGGGGCGGACCAGACGGCGGATCAGGCCGATGCCGGCATGGCTTCGCGGGGTCGCGTTGATCTCGTGGGTCCACGGCTCGTCCAGCAGATCTATGTCGATGTCCCGTTCGCAGCGGTTGGGGTCGATATAGGAGCGGGGAAATTGGGCATAAAGATAAGAGGCGCCGATCTGCGGGGCGTCCATAAACAATTCGTCTACAAACTTGTCTTCCGCTTTTTCCAGCATGGCGAAATCGCAGGCGTAATCAAAATCTGGCGGATAAAAAGTGCCGCTGTGTGGGGAGTCGAATACCAGCGGTACGGCCAGTTCGGGTCTTACCAATGTGTAAATTCCGCTGAGAGATTCTTTTTGCAAGAGGCCGTTCCTTTTGGGCGTCATGTGGCATCCGAGCCGCCAGCGCGACTCCTCTTAGAATAACATAGATTAACTTACTGAAAAGTTGAGAGAATAATGCGCGATACGAGGGCTATCAGACAATATTCCACCGTTTTGGGCCTAAGACGGAGTGGGTCGGAGAAGGTTCCGGCGGTTAAATAAGCCACCTTATATATATGTTGAGCGGGCCGGAGGTTTGATTCACAATAGGGGAAGTTGATTTGCCCCCTTTGTCATAGCGAGATCCTCCGTGACCCCTTTTAGAACCAAAAAACAAGAATTGATTGCGCATCTGCGCGAGCGCTCGAATATCTCGGACGAGCGCGTATTGTCCGCGATTGAATCCGTGCCGCGTGAAGAATTTGTTATGGAGAGCATGCATCATGCGGCGTGGGACGATATCTCGCTTCCTATCGAAGAAGGGCAAACCATTTCTCAGCCCACCGTCGTCGCTACTATGACGCAGGCGCTGGAGTTGACCGATCGCCACAAGGTTCTGGAGATCGGCACCGGCTCTGGCTATCAGGCCGCGATTTTGTCCAGGCTGTGCCGCCGCGTGTATACGATTGAGCGTCATAAGCCGCTTCTGGATTCTGCCGAAAAACTTTTCAAGACGCTGGACCTTGGCAACATTACAACCATCTGCGCCGACGGCATGAAGGGCTGGCCGCGTATTCATGGCCAAGATCAGCATCCGTTTGACCGTGTGATCGTGACCTGCGCCGCACGTGAGGCGCCGCCGCCCGCGCTGATCGACCAACTCGCCATCGGCGGCGTGATGGTTATTCCAATTGGCCCTCCGGGCGAACAGATGCTTCGCCGTTATCAAAAAGAAAGCGAAGAAACCTATTCCTACCGCAATATTATGCCGGTGCGTTTTGTACCGTTGCTTCCCGATGTGAATAAGGGCGATAAGAAAGCCAAGAAGGAGGCGGCGGAGGTGGAAGCCGCGTAATGCGAAAATATCCCGCCGCCTTTACACTCGCTACACTTCTTTTGTCCGGTTGCCTTACGCCGACAGGCACGCAAAAACCGGCTGATGTTGTAAGCTACGGCATCAAGGGCGGGGCGGGGACGACCGGCATGCACACGGTGCTTCAGGGCGATACGGTCTACACGGTTTCACAAAAATACAATCTGCCGCTACGGGAAATCATTACGCTCAACCATTTGTCTGCGCCGTATTACCTCAACCTCGGCTATCGTCTGAAGTTGCCGCCGCCCAACGATTATAAAGTGCGTCCCGGTGATACGCTGAATGGCATTTCGCGCATCTTCGGCGTGAGCGTGTCTGAGACCGCGCGCGTCAACAATCTGTCGCCTCCCTATATTTTGGCGAGCGGGCGTACAATTCGTCTGCCGACCTCGCAGCCGGAATTGAAAAACGAATTCGCGGTCAATCCTGCGCCCCCGTCGTTCGAAACCGTATCGGGACCTATCACCGTGCCGCGCGTGGAATCCGAAGTGCTCAAGCCTCCGGCTGTTGCCAGCGCTTCTTCTGTGAAATCTGCGCCTGTTGCATCTGCTTCTGCCTATCCACCGCAACCAACGGCAAAAACCGCATCGGGCGTATTGGTCGCGCCTTCGCCGGAACCTGCGCCGGTGCAAAAAGTTTCTGCTGCGACGCCTTCCGTCGCGCCCAAAGTTCCGGCGCGGGCCGGAAGCAAGTTTATGCGTCCCGTCGATGGAAAAATCCTTTCCGGCTACGGACCCAAAGACGGCGGATTGCACAACGATGGCATCAACATCAAGGCCTCTCGCGGCACGTCGGTGCGCGCCGCCGACAACGGCGTGGTCGCCTATACAGGATCTGATATGCAAGGCTACGGCAATCTGGTGTTGATCCGTCATGCGGACCGATGGATGACGGCCTATGCGCACATGGACAAAACACTCGTTAGAAAAGGCGATGTCGTCAAAGCGGGGCAAAGCATAGGCACTGTGGGATCGACGGGCGGCGTGGATTCACCGCAGCTTCACTTTGAGGTGCGCAAGGGCACCGAGGCGATGAATCCGGAACGTTATTTATAGTGTTGCTGTTGACGGGCAGGTCTTATTTTCATATATTTTTGAGGTAATAATTAAAGAAAGTCTACTATGTCCGTATCCGATAACTTATTGTCCGTCTTTTCGGGTATGGCCGGAGCCGCTTCGGCGACATCTTTAACGTTGCTGGCCACCGAAATTATGCCATTGAAAAATACAGAAATTCTTATCGATGCCATCGGATATGGAACAGTGGCTACTGTGGGGGGCGTTTTAATGGCGCGTTGTTTGCGGGGAAAGGCTCTATTGACGGGGGCTTTCCTGGGTGCTGTCACAACACTTGGTCTTGCCAGCGGTGCGGCGCAAATAGCCGTGCATCAAATCGTTTCTCCATCTCTTGCGCCAAAATCTGAACAAAGTTTCAAGCTGTAACGGCTATTTTCTGCTGTTTTTGGATTGTTGATGGCCGCGCTTTGGCCCTTGCCTTTGTATGGTTGGGCGTTATAGTCCCTGCAGAAAATCAATTCCAATAATACGACGACAGATTAGGACATAATTATGCTGATTTCCCAAGCCCTTGCACAGGATACACCTCCGGCTCCTGCGACAACCGCTGAAACCGTAGTGCCGGCCAACGATGCCGCCGCGCTTGCGCCGCCGGATGCCACATCCGTTCTGGTTCAGAACGTCGGTATGATCGTTCTGCTGGTCGTGATGTTTTATTTCCTTTTGATCCGTCCTCAGCAAAAGCGTTTCAAAGAACACAAAGAAATGCTCGATGCTTTGAAAACGGGCGACACCGTTGTGATCGGCGGCGGTCTGATCGGCAAGATCGACAAGCTCGTCAGCCCCGAAGAAGCGATTATCGATCTGGGCAACGGCGTGAAAGTAACGGCTGTGCGCTCTTCGGTC
>QFQB01000033.1 GCA_003241475.1 Micavibrio aeruginosavorus | reverse complement strand
GAAAAGACCGCCGATGCGCAAAAATATCTCGCCATGAAGCGCGACGAATTCGAAAAGGCCTTGCAGGACCGCACCAACGGCTATGTCGGCAACGTCAAGATGTTGTCCAATCCCGAAAGCTGGCCGTTGATGTTGCTGACGACGGATCGCATTACGGGCACGCGCTCCGCCCTCGCGGCCGAAGCCGCGCATGTGCTTTCCCCTATTGGCGCGCAAGGATTGAATCTGTCTTTGCGCGATGTCGCCGCGCTCGCCGAAACGCTCACCGATGCCGCGCGCATGGGCGAAGATATCGGCGGCGTGCTCGTGCTTTCCCGCTACGAAAAACGCCGCCGCATCGATATCAAATCGCATGTCGCCGGCATCGACGGCCTCAACCGCGCGGTCGCCAACGATGTCTTGTTCATTCAGGATTTGCGCAGGCTGGGCTTGAAAGGTCTTGAAACAATTCCCGCGCTCAAGCATCTGGCGATGCATCAGGGTTTGGCGCCATCCATGGACGACAGCCGTCTTTTGGCGGGCGCTGCGCTTTAGCCCGAACGTTGCGCCTTCACAACCCGCGCCACGGTCAGAACAAACACTTCTTTCGCGCCGCCCTTCAGCAAAGCCTTTGCGCATTCGCTGGCCGTCGATCCGGTGGTGTACACATCATCGACCAGCAAAACCGTTTTGCCCGCGATCTCGCCGCCGCGTTTGGGATGAAGCGCAAAAGCGCTGCGCACATTTTCCTGCCGCTGGCGGGCATTCAAATGTCCTTGGCTTGGGGTTGCCTTGCGGCGGATAAGAGCATCGGGCGAAAACGCCATCCCGCGATCCTTGGCCAGAAATTTCCCGATCAGCGCCGCCTGATTGTACCGCCGCCGCAAAAGCCGCCAGCGATGGAGCGGGACAGGAACAATGACATCGGCGCGGCCGAACAAATCCGCCCCCGCCCGCCGGAGCCACGGGATCATGGCGACAACATACTGCAGTTGGTCGCCATGCTTGAACCCCAGAATGAAACTCCGGCTGGCATCGTTGTAGGCCAGCGCCGCGCGGGCGCGGGAAAACGGTGGTTTTTCCTGCAGGCATCCGGCGCAAGAGGCCTCGGCATCCGATCCGGTCATGACAAACTCGAACGGAAACCCGCAATTATGACAATATGGAGCATCGATAAACGAAAGATCCTTCCATGCTTCGGCGGAAACAGTGCCCTGCAGATCCACGATTCGCCCTGTAAACGGGCACCGCGGCGGCAGAACTGCGTCGATTAATCCAGAGATCGAAAGCATGCCGACAAGCGTATGATAAAAAAAGAAAATCAAAAAGCGCAAGTAGCCGTTTTATAACAAATTTCTTTACTTTTTGCATAAACGTCATTAGAACGGAAACCATCGGCGGTATTCTAAAAAATTAAAAATACGAAGTTCAATTCGTAAGAAATGACCCTTTCAATTTCGGGTGCGTATGGGCCAGACCAGGACGTTAAAGAACCAGATCAAAATTATCAGCGGGCCGGAAACGGCGCCGCCGCCCAAGCCGACTTCCCTTTCCGACAAGACGCCTGACGAAGCCATTGCCGAATACAAGGCCCTTTTGAGCTCCGTCCCCGAAGCCGTCATCCGCAAAGCGTGGTTCACCATGGCCCACCTTGTCCTACAGCCCGGCTCCAAAGTTATTGATATCGGTAGCGGCGATGGCGCGCTCATTTTCGCGATGGCTGTGATGAATCCCGACTATCATTTCACCGGCGTCGATATCGACCGCCATCTGGTGCGTCAGGCACGCGATCTCTATCAACTCGACAATCTGGAATTCGTCTGCGGCAACATGGCCGATGCGCTGTTCCCCGAAAGCTCGGTCGACGCCGTCATCCATTCCTTCTCGCTACACGAAGTTTATTCGCAAACAAACTGTAACGAAGGCATGATCGAGGAAATTCTCGAAAATCACATGCGCTGGCTCAAAGTCGGCGGCCTGTTGTTTATCCGTGACTTCTCGTTACCGGAATCATCTTACGTGCTATTGGAAATGCCGGACGAGCCATCACACCCCGAAGATGGCGTTTTCGGATTGTCAGAACCTGAACTCCTCATTCAATATTCGGAAAAAGCCCGCCCGCGTGATGATATTGCCCACTGCGGGTTTTATCTGGAAGAACTACCGCCGCGCTTCCCGCAGACACGGCTGTTTCGCCTGCCCTACAAATGGGCCTATGAATTCATCCTGCGCAAGGATGACCGCGAGTACTGGGGCGAAGAACTGCACAAGGAATACGCGTTTATGACAGAACGCGACATGCGTCGCCTTTTGAAATCTTATGATGCGCGCCTGCTTTATTCCGCGCCGCACTGGGATCCGCAAATCATCAAGGCGCGGTTCGAAAAGAAATTCAAATTGTTCGATGAAAACGGCAAGCTGATGGGCAATCCGCCGACCAGCTTTATCACGCTGGCACAAAAAGTCGGCGAAAAGAAATCACTCCTGCTGACAGAGCGAAAACCGTCGCGCGCCCCAAATCGTACCATGCGCATTACGGCCATGCGTGACGAACTAGACGGACGTATCCACGATGTCGTCTGCCGTGATCAGGAAATCGTTGAACTGCTTCCCTACCGCATCGACAACGAACGCCTTTACATCTACATCCATGATGGCCTGCCGCGCGGGCTTGTGAACGCCGTGCCGCGCAACGGCCCGAATATTGACGGCAAGCGCTGGTCCGGCCACATGACCGAAGCCATCGCCATTCCGTACGATGTTTTTGAATCGCTTCGTCCGGGCGATACCAAATCCACGTTCAATTTCGCGCGCGATTTTCTTGGCCTGAAAATCATTCCGGGCAAGGAAATCGAAGAAGGTCCGGGCTTTTACCCTGCTCCGGATCACATCGATGAGCGCATCCAGACAAAATATCTCCAAGTGCAGCGGCCTGACGGTCCGCTTGCCCCGCGCCACATCCTTTCTGAAATCGGCGGATTTTCCACGCAGGGAAAAATCATCGAAATGGATGCGCAGCGCGTTTTGAATGCCATCGGCGTCGGCCTGATCCCGAGCAGCCGTCTGGAAATTCAAATCCTTGCCCTCTACGAAAAACTGAATCTTCCCTACGAAGCATGGGCCGAATGCCCGCTCAATTTGCAAACCGAGGAGCCGGAAGAAATTTCCCGCTTGAAGCAAATCGTCGATAAACTTGCCCAGCATGATTCACGTTTCCGTGAAATTCGCGGCACGGGTGGGCAAATCCGTACCGCCCACTCCGTGTTCGTCGATGAAGGACAAGTCAAAGGCGGAATCGCCAGCCTTGCCAGCCGCGAAATCGAATTCTTCTTACATGAAGACAAATCGCAAAACACCGCTGTCATTCTACCGCTCACACAACGGATCAACGGCGAAGTCATGGCCGGCATCATCGAAGACTATCTTCCTGTACCCCAGCGCTACAAAGGCAACGGCTATCTTCTGACGTGCCCAAGCCTGTCTTTGCCCAAAGAGATCACCAACTTCGAACTCGCTCGGAAATATATCGCCGAAAAATTCGAAGTGCCGATCGAATGCGTTTCCCGCATGGGCGAAAGCTATTTCAGTCATGTCGGCGTCACGCCGCAACGCATCTATCCCTTTGCCGTCAGCACGGCAGGCGTCAAAGGCTGGATGAAGGCCGGGCGCACGCACGGCGCGGCCTCGTTCACACCGCTCTACAATCTTTGGAAGATGCTGTATTGGGACAATCACGACAGCTTTTTGAAAATCGCGGCCTATGCCATCAAGGTCAAGCTGGGTCAGAACAATGATCTGACGCCGTCAAATACTTTCGCGCGTAAACTCGCCGATGCCAAAGCCATTCCTACCGCTATGCGCTCCACGCAGCTTTCCACCGTCAGCCCGCCGATGCAACGGCTGGATCGGGATTCTTAAATCATGCTTGCCGTTTTTGACCGCGCGCAAATCCGTCGTCAACGTGAGCGCGCAAATCCTTACATGGGCACCCATGGATTTCTTTTTGATTGGTCTGCCAAACAACTCACTGAACGTCTGGACATCGTGCGCCGCCAGTTTCCTCTTTGCGTGCAAATCGGCGCACGGGGGCCTGTCATCACGAATTCAATCGTGACCGACTGCATCGGCAATGCGGATATTCTTTGCGAAGAAGATTTCTTTCCCTTCGCCAAAAACTCAATCGATCTGGTCGTCAGCAATCTTGCGCTTCATACGGTCAATGACCTTCCGGGCGCGCTTTTGCAGATTCGTCAAAGCCTGAAACCCGATGGCTTGTTTCTGGCCACCATGTTCGGCGGCGAAACCTTGTACGAACTGCGCGCTTGTTTGAGTGAAGCAGAGTTGGAACTATCCAACGGCCTTTCCCCGCGCGTCGCGCCCTTTGCCGACAAGCAGCAGATGGGCGGGCTTTTGCAGCGGGCGGGATTCGCCCTGCCTGTCGTTGATTCCGATATTGTCACGGTCACTTACAGCTCTATATTTAGCTTAATGAAGGATCTACGCTTGATGGGCGAAGGCAACGCCATTGCCGAACGCGCCAAGAATTTTACGCCGCGCCGTCTTTTTATGCGCGCAGGCGAAATGTACGCCCAAAAATTCTCCGATCCAGACGGACGCATCCGCGCCAGCTTTGAAGTCATTTTCCTGCTTGGATGGTCGCCGCATGACTCCCAGCAGAAACCGCTTCGCCCCGGCACAGCCCAGACGCGCCTTGCCGACGCTCTAATGACGCAAGAAATCGGCGCAGGGGAAAAACCGCAATGAGCCCGCGCATCCATATTGTTCCCATCCTTCAGGACAATTACTGCTATGTCATCGAAAGCGCCGACGGCAAAGGAATTATCATCGATCCCGGCGAAGCCGCGCCCGTTCAGCAATTTTTAAAAGCCAACGACATCACCCCCACTCTTGTTCTAAACACGCATCATCATGGGGATCATGTCGCCGGCAATGCCGCCTTCAACCTTCCCGTCGGCGCACCGTTGGCGGAAATGTCAAAAATTCCGGCCGCCACGCATGGATATAAAGAAGGCGATGTCATTAACGAAAACGGCGTGCGGCTGGAAGTCATCGAAACGCCCGGCCACACGCTGGGCCATATCGTTTTTTATGCACCGGAACTTTCGACGCTCTTTTCCGGCGATACGCTTTTTTCGATGGGATGCGGACGTCTGTTTGAAGGCACAGCGGCAGATATGTTCGCCTCATTCCAAAAAATCAAAAAACTTCCTGTCGATACGCTTGTTTACTGCGGCCATGAATACACGCTGTCCAACGGAAATTTCGCAAAGCATGTCGAACCAGACAATGCCGCCGTAAAAGACCAGATTCTGCATGCGCAGGATTTATTGGCCGTGGGCCGCCCTACAATTCCCGTGACGCTGGAGACGGAATTGAAGATCAATCCGTTCCTGCGCGCACCCTCCCAAAACGACTTTGCGGAGCTGAGGCTCCGCAAAGACAAATTCTAAAATCATAAAAGAAACGGCTTAGCTTTCGGCGCTTGTGTTGCCGTTGTTTCCATTATTGTTGTTTCCATTGTTGCCGCTACCGGAACGGTGCATCGGGCGACGGTTACGACCGCTATGCTGCTGACGGCGGCCTTCACCGCTACCGCCCGCTTGTTGCGGCGGCTGGCCTTCGCCGGAATCATCAAAATCATCGCCGTCAATCGCATCGCCTTCTTCGTTGCGTTTGCGTTGCGATCTGTGCGGAGGGATTGGAATTGGACGTGCGCCCATACGGTCGCGCTCGCTGATCGCGATTTCGATTTCGACGCGCGCCAAGACCTTGCGCACTTCGTGCATTGTTTCCATCAAGGTTTCACGGCTCTCTAGACTTTTGCCGTTCTTGATCCACACTTCAAAATTCTTGATGCAGGCGTCGGTGCTTTCGCGCAGTCTTTTTTCGATCTCTTCCATGGCGTTGCCTTTTCCTTCATCTATTCAAAAAACGAGCGCATACCATACCTTCCCCGGTATGCCATGGCAAGGTTAATAGGCTCATATAATTATGTCTTGAAAAACGACGAGGCCGCGTTCGCATAGGCCTTTTTCTTGGCGATTTCGGCTTCCGTCCGCACGATTTCGGCCTTGAGTTCTTCCACGCGCGACAGCAGTTCATCCACCGACATCGGCTCCAGATTTACGGGCTTTGCCGTCTTTTTTTGCGGTTCCAGATCGTCAAACATGGCAAAAGCCTAACAAAAACCGACCCTTGCCCGCAAGGCGTGAAATTTCCTTGCATTTCGGCGTCTGCCGCGTATATTCGCCCTATTCCCCGACATTGTTAATGTCAAAAAGGTCGAAACGGATGGGGCGTTTCGGCAACGAAAACCCATGTCTTGATGACGGAGATAAGAATTATGAGCAAACCACAGGACGCACCAAAACTGCTGATGCCCAAGGCGACCGCCGTATGGTTCATCGACAATACAGCCCTCGACTTCGAACAGATCGCGGACTTTACGGGCTTGCATGTTATCGAAGTTCAGGCGTTGGCGGATGAAGAAGTCGGCCGCGGCATCGTCGGCCGCGACCCGGTAAAAAACAATGAGTTGGCACCCGAAGAGCTGGAAAAAGCAAAAGCGGATACGTCCTACCGCATGAAGATCCTGCGTTCGCGCACCGATCTTCCGGCCGTCAAGGTTCGTGCCAAAGGCCCGAAATACACGCCTGTTTCCAAACGCACGGACAAGCCGGACGCCATAGCATGGATCATCAAGAACCACCCGGAAATTTCCGACGCGCAAATCACGAAACTGGTTGGCACAACCAAGCCGACGATTCAATCCGTACGTGACCGTAGCCACCCGAACAGCGCGACCATCAAGCCGCGCCACCCGGCGGAACTCGGCCTTTGCACCTATCAGGAACTGGAGAAATCCTCCGAAAAAGGTCTGCGCGCACAAGGCAAAGACCCAGCCGCCGTCAAGGCTGAGCGCCTCGCCGCCCAGAGCGCAAAGGTAGAGCCGGAGAAGGAAGAAAATTCGCGCGAAGGGATCTTCGCCGGCTTCGATTTCTCCAACTTCATGTCGAACATGAACAAGGAAAACAAAGGCTCGTAAGCCTCGCCACCGAACACAAAAACGGCTCCTGCAAAGGAGCCGTTTTTTCATGCCCACACAGGCCATGAAAATTTCTATCCGGAGATACCTTCGATTTGCTCTTTCAGGTGAAGTCTTTGACGTTTCAACCTGCTCAGCAGAAACTCGCTTGAACCAGGTCTACCCTGCTCAAGTTCGATCTTGCTGTTAATGGCGGCGTGTCTTGTTTGCAGAGCTTCCAGTCGGGACGCAGATGCAGAGGTTGGCGGCATACGTGATCTCCTTTCGACAAACGATTATTTCTGGTTGGATCATTAATTATACGCACAGGAAATCGAATTTCGCAAACGATAGGGAACGAGCAATATTATTTCACAAAATACTTAAGTACCGATGGTGTTTTTCTTGTTTGTTATCAGGCTGTTCCCCAACCCTTGCCGAAATCATTAAATTCCGGTCACATTTTTTAATTTAACATAATAAAATTTAATGAAACGTTAAAAACGATTCGCGGTCTGCAAAGGCTCAGACATTGAATTCCACGCCCTGCGCCAGCGGCAGGCTGGAGGAGTAATTGACCGTCTGGGTCTGGCGGCGCATGTAGGATTTCCACGAATCCGATCCGCTTTCGCGGCCCCCGCCCGTCTCCTTCTCGCCGCCGAACGCCCCGCCGATCTCCGCGCCGCTCGGCCCGATATTGACGTTGGCGATCCCGCAATCGCTGCCGACAGACGACAGGAATGTTTCCGCCTCGCGTACATCGCGCGTGAAGATGCATGACGACAATCCTTGTGGCACATCGTTGTTCATGGCCACCGCCTCGTCGAACTTGCTGTAGGTCATGACGTATAAAATCGGCGCGAAGGTTTCATGTTTGACGATCTCGACCTGCGCATTCATCTCCACAATCGCGGGCGCCGCGTAAAAACCGCCTTTTGTTTTTTTGCGCTCGCCACCGATCAGGATTTTACCGCCCGCATCCTTCGCCTCGCCGAGCGCGCTTTGCATGGCCGCATACGACATCTCGTCGATCAGCGGCCCCACCAATGTTTTGGGATCAAGCGGGTTGCCGACTTTGATCGAGCCATACGCTTTTTTCAAAGATTTGAGCAAAGCGGATTTCACGTCTTTGTGCACGATCAGACGGCGTAGCGTCGTACACCGCTGGCCCGCCGTTCCCACCGCGCCGAACAAAATCGCGCGCACCGCCATATCGAGGTCCGCGCTCGGCGCCACGATCATCGCGTTGTTGCCGCCCAACTCCAGCAAGGATTTGCCGAGCCTTGCCGAAACGCTTTGCGCCACCGCGCGGCCCATGCGCGTGCTACCCGTCGCGCTGATGAGCGGCACGGATTTATTCTCGCACAACGCCTTGCCGATATCGCCGCCGCCGATAATCACCTGCACCAGATGGTCGGGGCACGCATGTCCCGCCTTTTTAAACCTTGCCACCGCGCGGGCGAAAATCTTTTCGCATGCGATTGCCGTAAGCGGTGTCTTTTCCGAGGGCTTCCAAATCACGGGGTCGCCACAAGCGATGGCGAGGCATGCGTTCCACGCCCACACGGCGACCGGAAAGTTGAACGCTGTAATAACGCCGACAGGGCCTAGAGGTTGCCATTGCTCACGCATGTGGTGCCCAGGACGTTCGGAGGCGATCGTCAAACCGTACAACTGGCGCGACAATCCAACGGCGAAATCGCAAATATCGATCATCTCCTGCACTTCGCCCAATCCTTCGGACACAATCTTCCCGCATTCCAAGGTCACGAGCGCGCCGAGCGCGTCTTTTTGCGCGCGCAATTCTTCACCGAGCAAACGGATCAGCTCGCCGCGCACTGGCGCGGGAACGGCTTTCCATTGATCGAAGGCTTTGACGGCTTTGCGCACGCAGGCATCGACGTCTTTTGCATTGTGCTGTGCGATGCGGCCTATCAGCGCCCCGTCGATCGGCGTATGAACAGAAAGGTCGCCCTTGGATAAACTCGTAAGGCCATTGGCCTTAAGTATTGCTGGATAACTCTTCATTGATCTGCTCCTTGGTTTTGCGCGGACGCAGGCGCGTTTCATGTATCTCCCCGCTCTCTTCCAAAATCGGGAACGCCACGGTGGTGATATACGTGTTGATCCTGCGGTAATCGCGGATAATATCGAGATGGAGCGAACTGGTCGCAATGGTTTCCGGCACGCCGCCGCGCAAGCGGTGAATATGCGTGCTCATACCGTCGATTTCCGCCTTGCGGATAATCTCCTTGCCTTGCACAAGGCGCCGCGCCGTATCCTTATCGCCGGAGATGAAGAGCGATTGCGCCAGTTGGATGCTTTCGATCACCAGCCTATGCATCTCTTCGATTTCCTTGAATCCCGCTTCGGAAAAACTATGCAGGTTCTTGATTTTCTTTTGCGCCATCGGCAATAGGTTTTTGTCGATAACATCGCCGATATGCTCGATGTTGGTGGAAAACGTCAGAATCTGCACATAGCGTTGCGCCTCTTTCGGGTCCATGAATTCCTGGCTCAGCTTGGCCATATAATTCTTGATGCCGTTATAGATGCGGTCGACCGTGTCGTCCTCTTCCTTGATATGGCTGAGCAATCTTTCATTATTCGTTTTCAAAACGCTGAATGTGTCTTCCAGCATTTTCTGTACGATGTCGCCCATGCGTAATGTTTCGCGCGCTGCAGCCGCCAATGCGACCGAAGGAATGTCCAGATCCTTGTTGTTCAGGTAGCGCGTCTTGCCCGGGTCGTCCGCAACTTGGCGGTCCGGCAAAGCCTTTTTAAGCAGTTTGTTTAAAAGCCCCGTGAATGGCAGGAATACCAGTGCGAGAACAAGGTTGAACTCCGTGTGGAAATTGACGATCTGGCGCGGATGGTTGGGATCGAGCATCTCCAGATGCGGCAAAACGTAATCGATGAAAGGAATGGCGGCCAGAACGCCGACAAGCCGCGTCAAAACATTGCCTACAGGGATGCGCATGGCATCCGGATTATCGCGCAAGGTTGCGATGACGGGCGGGATGGCTCCGCCGACATTCGCGCCCAATACCATGTAAAGCCCCAGAACAACCGGCAGGACGCCGCTTGAGACCAAAGACATGACCAAAAGAACAACGGCCAAAGAGGAATGGCAAAGCCATGTAATGACCGTGGCGACCAGAACGGCGAAAAACGGATCGCTACCCAGCGATTTCAAAACCAGCGGTAGCGCCTTGGACTCTTTCAGAGGTTCGGAGCCGTGACGGATCAGCTCCAGCGACAGCAACATCAAGGCAAGGCCGATGAAAATGCGGCCGATATTTTTGATCCGTCCGGAACTCTCGACGCTGTAAAATAAATACCCCGCAACCATGAGGACGGGCATTAATTCTGAAACATTGAACGAGAA
The DNA here is from genome assembly GCA_003241475.1 of Micavibrio aeruginosavorus. Taxonomy (GTDB): domain Bacteria; phylum Pseudomonadota; class Alphaproteobacteria; order Micavibrionales; family Micavibrionaceae; genus Micavibrio_A; species Micavibrio_A aeruginosavorus_A. Next base: position 7,394 of record QFQB01000033.1, on the reverse strand, counting down.
GAGCTGCGCGATCAAAGTCGTCCCGACATTCGCGCCCAGCAGAATGGCAAGGCCGGTGCTCGAATTCACCATCCCTTGCGAGGCAAACGCGGAAACCACGAGAGCGGCTGCCGTCGAGCTTTGCAAAAGCGCCGTGATCCCCAAACCCGCGAAAAAAGCCGTGATCCGGTTGCTGGAACAGATTGCAAGAAAGCGGCGCAATTGCGCCCCGAATCCGCGCGTCACGCCGAGCCTCAGAAGCGTCACGCCCCAGAGTAGCAAACACACGCCTGCAATAATGTTCAATAGTACGAGCGAAGGGATAATGGCTTGATTCTCCTCAAGCCTTATAGTCTAGAAGCCCGCGCCCGATTGGGCAAGATACTCTTCCTCATCCGGCGTGCTTGTCCGCGCCAGAATCCTGTTGCGATGCGGGAATCGTCCATATTTTTCGATGACTTTAAGATGGCGCATCGCGTAATCGTAGCCAAGTGGATCGTCTTTTTTCATACGGTCGAATAATTCCACGCATTTTCTCTGGTCGTTCAAATTTTCGCTATGCTCGAACGGCAGGTAGAGGAAGCGCCGCTTCATCGGCACAAGCACTTGGTCGAATCCCTTGGACAGCGCGTATTTTGCAACCACCAATCCCTTGCCGTCTGTGGCGAAGGCTTTAGGCGTGCCGCGGTACATGTTGCGAGGGAACTGGTCGAGGAGAAGACACAAGGCAAGACAGCCGTCCGCATTCTTTTTCCAGTCATCGAAAATTCCGAGCGCGGCCTTTTCATAGGCGTCTTCGTAAAGGTCTTTGATGGTTGCGTCGAATGCAGGATTGACCTGAAACCACTGGGGGGGCTGGGTCTGCTCGAACCAGAAGTCCAGAATGTCCTTTTGCGCATCTTTCATAAGATACGAGTTTAGGCCTACTTTTTCCCTTCTTCAAGTAACAGCCTTATTTTCCGGCGTTTTTTTGAAGCAATGTAGGCCATCACGGCGGCGGGAATAAAGGGAAACAGGATTGTGACGATGATGAAAGGATCGCGAAGAGCCTGAAACGGGTTTTGGCTGAAATGCTTGAAATAAATATACGCGAACAATGCAATGCCAAATACTGCAAAAATATCCGCGCACATCTGATACACCTTGGCGGTGATCAACAACACTCTCAAGTCTTCTTTAACTTTGCCCGACATCGGTGCGATCCTCTACTGCCCTCCTATTATATAGTTAAGGAGGGCAAAGAAAGGTTAATATTAGCCTATCTTGAATTACAAGTGTCTTAGTGGACTTTTGCCCATATCTTGCGTTTTACCGCATACATCAAGCCTGCAAAGACGACGAGGAAGATAATAGCCTTCAGCCCTGTCTGTTTGCGTTCTTCCATTTCCGGCTCTGCTGCCCAGGCAAGGAACTGCGAAACATCATGCGCATACTGGTTGACGGTTGTAGGCGAATTGTCTTCGTAGGCGACAGCGCCCTCAACCAATGGCGCCGGCATGGCGATTTTGTTTCCAGCCATATACTTGTTGTAGTGCTGACCATTGGCAAGTTCGATCCCCGGAGGAGGCGTGTCATATCCGGTCAAGATGGCATACACGTAATCAGCTCCGCCCGTACGGGCTTTGACGATCAGCGACAAATCCGGCGGTAATGCGCCATTGTTATTGGCTTTGGCCGCATTGTCATTCGCGAAGGGCGACTTAAAGTGGTCGCTCGGGCGGCCCGGGCGTTCGAACATCTCGCCCTCGTCATTCGGTCCGTCCATGATGGTTGCTTCAGCGGCGACGGCCTTGATCTGGTCTTCGGTGTAGCCTAAGGCCGAAAGATTGCGGTACGCCACGCGCTTCATGCTATGGCAAGCCGCGCAAACCTGTTTGTAAACCTGAAAACCGCGCTGTAGCGAGGCACGATCATAGGTTCCCAGAGGACCATTGAACGGCCAGTCCTGTTTCGGCGGTACGGCTGTGTGATGAGCATCGGCCGAAGCATGCGCTTCCGTAGGAGCAGGCGCCTCCGTAGAGGGTGCTACCTCTTCTGGTTCTGCGGCGGCAACAGCCGGCGCGTCTTCGGCTTTGTCAGCAACGGCGCCTTCTGGGCCGTTTGGCACTTTTTCAGCATCTGTCTTTTCTACCGGAGCCATGGCTTCGGGGGCCGTATCTGCTTTGGCAAAAGCCGCGTTCGGTACAGCGACAAACAAGCCGATTGCCATCAACGCCACAATGACCGCCTTGGGTCCGGACAGGATCGCCATGTGAATGCTGGTCGGCAACGTTTTGACCGGCTCGTTGTTGTTGAAATACGGAATCGCCACTAAGAAGAATCCGAAATAAAGCAACGTCATGACCTGCGCCAGCGGTACCCAGTATCCTTCGGCGGGCTTGGAGCCGCAAACGCCAAGGATCAGGAACACCACCAGCAAAACCAGAACGGCTGGCTTGAACCATGGGCGGTACACGGCGCTACGTACCGGATGGCTGTCGATAAACGGCAGAACGAACAGAACGCCGATAGAGCCGAACATGGTCAAAACGCCGCCCAGTTTCGCGGGCATCAGGCTGATGGATTTGAACGGGATGACCTCGATAACAGGTTTCAATGCGGGCACATCATGGAAGAATGCCAGCAATCCACCGGGAACGGCGAGAATGCCTGCAACGACCAGCAAGATCCATAGATTGTCGTCCACCTGCTTGTCCGGCGTTTTCTTCCAGCAATATTGGTAGATCAAAAATCCGCCGATGACCCCTGCTCCGCACAGATACAGGTTGAAGTCGAACGTGATGGCGCGAAGCATCGCATAGAACGGCAGGAAGTACCATTCAGGCACGATGTGCGGCGGCGTGACCAGCGGGTTGGCCGGAATATAGTTGTCCGGGTGACCGAGGCTGTTAGGCAGGAAGAATGCGAAAGCGGCGTAGATGGTCAGGAATACCAGAACGCCGAAGGTGTCTTTCATCGTGTAGTACGGATGGAACGGCAATGTGTCTTGCTCGCCCTTGACGTCGATGCCGAGCGGGTTGTTCGATCCCGTGACATGCAACGCCCATACGTGCAGGAACACGACGCCGACGATGACGAACGGCAACAGGTAGTGCAACGCGAACATGCGGTTCAAGGTCGGGTTGTCGACGGAGAATCCGCCCCAGAGCAATGTCACGATGGAATCGCCGACCAGCGGGATGGCCGAGAACAGGTTGGTGATAACGGTCGCGCCCCAATAGGACATCTGGCCCCACGGCAGAACATAGCCCATGAATCCGGTCGCCATCATCAGCAAGAAGATGACCATGCCGAGAATCCAGAGTAGCTCGCGCGGCTGCTTGTACGATCCGTAGAACAGGCCGCGGAAGATGTGGATATACACGGCAACGAAGAAAAACGATGCGCCGTTCGCATGCAGATAGCGGATCATCCAGCCGTGGTTGACGTCACGCATGATACGCTCGACGGAATCGAACGCGCCTGCGGTGGATGGGTTGTAGTGCATGGCCAACGTAATGCCGGTAACAATCATCGTTACCAACATGACCATGGCGATCGCGCCGAAGTTCCAAAAATAGTTGAAGTTCTTCGGCGTTGGAAAAACACCGTATTCCTTTTGCATCAGGGTAAAGACCGGCAAACGGGAATCCACCCATTCGATCACCGGATTGTCAAAAGCCTTACGTTCTTTGGAGCCCATATTCTTATCTCTCTTTTAAGCCTTCAATTAACCGATGCGGATGCTGGTATCGGTCAGGAATGTGTATGGTGGCACAGCCAGATTTTTCGGTGCCGGACCTTTGCGGATACGCCCCGACGTGTCGTAGTGCGATCCGTGGCACGGGCAGAACCAGCCACCGAACTCGCCGCGAACGTCCGTCGATTTTTGTCCCTGCGGTACGCAACCGAGGTGCGTGCAGATACCGACAAGGATCAACCATTCCGGTTTCTTCACGCGCGCTTCATCCGTTTGCGGATCGCGCAACGTGGCAACATCTGTGTCTTCTGCTTCTTTAATTTCTTCTTGTGTGCGGCGACGAACAAAAACTGGCTTGCCTTGCCACATCACGGTGATCGCCTGCCCCGCTTCGATCGGCGCAAGATCCACTTCGGTGGTGGAAAGCGCGAGCGTGTCTGCGGCGGGGTTCATCTGATCAATGAAAGGCCATGCAACCGATCCCGCCCCCACTGCGCCAAAAGCCGCAGCGGTCAGGAATAAAAAGTCGCGACGGCCTTCGCCATCTGCATGTCCGGAAGGATCGGAAGGATTGTCTGTGCTCATTTGTATAGGGCCGTTCTGGAATTTGGATTTTTTGTAGAATTAACGCTTTGGAGTACCACCAAAAACCCGTCCCTCACAAGAGAGGATTTGTGGAATTCCGCAGAAAAAGATCATACAGTGCGTCATGTCCGCAATCAACCAAGTCCTTGAACCAAAACTCCATCTGGCCCTGTTCCAGCCGGAGATTCCCCAAAACACAGGGGCGGCTATGCGCCTGACTGCCTGCATGGGAATGCCTCTCGACATCATAGAACCAACCACCTTCGTCTGGGATGAGGCGAAAATCCGGCGCGCAGCCATGGATTATATCGACCATGTCGACTTGCGCCGTCACCAGAACTGGGTCGCCTTTCGGGCCGCCTATCCGGGTCAGCGGGTTTTGCTTTTGACCACAAAAGCGAGCCAATCCTATCTGGATTTTACTTTCAAAAAGGGCGATATCCTATTGGCAGGACAAGAAAGTGCGGGTGCGCCGGATTTTGTACATGCGTCCTGCGAAGCACGCCTGACCATCCCCATGCACGGGTCCGTGCGCTCCATGAACGTGGTCAATGCCTGCTCAATGGTGATCGGCGAAGCGTTGCGGCAGATCGGGTAAAATTAAAGGGACGGCGGAGGACGCTGAAAGCCGCATATGGCCGCAATGCGTGGAATATCCTCCCAGATATAGCCTTTTACCATATCCTCTTTTTGCTCATACTTAATGAGCTTTGCCAGTCGTTCCGCCATCTGCGAAATTTCCTCATCTGAAAAGGCGATTTCAATAGCGGCCTCAACAACCATGGATCGCGCGTATTTTTTGTCGGCACTCACCTCGTCAAACCAGCGTTTCACCTGCCTTTTTAAAAAATCGTGACGCTCATCGCTCGGCAAATCGGATGCCGCGCACGCCACATCTATACCGGCCAGAAACAACTCGCTTTTCGTTTTATAATTGTCTCCCTTGCTATCGGGGCCAATCTCCTCCGCCAGCCTCAAAAACGCGCGTTTGGCATTCAGCCCTTCAAAACCACCTATTCTGAGAAGGTTACGCAAAACCTTCATCCCATATTCCTTCAGATCAAAACGCTCATACGCCAGATCCAATCCGGGCTGACATGCCTCTCCATGGTTTTGCAACAGATAAGGGATGGTTGCGATGGTTTTCCCATCGTTATAATTGAGCGCATTCGTAGCACCCGATTTCGTCGCCTCGACAGCGGCCGTCATAAACAGTGCATAGAAATATTCAGGGGTAGCCTGTTTAGGGTCCTCTGGAAACAGCACATCCTCTTCAAACGCGAAGCAAGATTGATCCCACGACGCTAGAAAATGGCTATATTGTTCATCGGTTACATCAGCGGCATAGGCAGGACGGCCAGACATTTTGATTACCTCATTGTACGTTTTAATTTTATGAAACATAATCAAACTTATGTCAATAAATTCAACCAAAATACCGCACTAATTCAGTCTAAAAAATTGAAATATCTGTCTGATTTATTTCCAAAAAATTACCTTGTCTTTGCGTAGGAAAAGCGTAGATAAAAGACAGGAAAGATGCAGGTAAAACATGACAAACGCCGCTCCGAAATCATCGATCTGGGAAGACCGCAAAGCCACCGCCGCCGCATGGTTTCAAACCATCCGCGATGAAATCTGCGCCGCATTCGAAAAACTAGAAGACGAGTTGACCGGATCGGATGCCCCTGCCGGACGGTTCGAACGCACGCCATGGGATCGCGCCAACCTCGACCAGCCCAACAATTCGGGCAGCAAACTCAATGGCGGCGGCGAGATTTCCTTGATGCGCGGACGCGTGTTCGAAAAAGTCGGCGTCAATTTCTCGCAAGTCCATGGCACGTTTTCGGATCAATTCGCGGCGCAAATTCCGGGCGCGGCCGAAAGCGGCGGCCATTTCTGGGCTTCGGGCATCAGCCTTGTCGCGCACATGCGCTCCCCCCTAGTCCCGGCGGTTCATATGAACACACGTATGATCGTCACCAGCAAATCATGGTTCGGCGGCGGCGCGGATCTGACGCCGATGTATCCGGACGATGCTGACACGAAGGAATTCCACACAGCCCTTAAAGATTGTTGCGATCGCCATGATCCCGCGCATTACCCCAAATTCAAGCCATGGGCGGACGAATATTTCTTCCTGCCCCACCGGAACGAGCCGCGCGGCATCGGCGGCATTTTCTATGATTATCTGGACGGCGGCAACTGGGATGCGGATTTCGCGTTTACGCAGGACGTAGGCCGCACCTTCGCACAGATTTATCCCGCGATTGTCCGCAAACATATGCACAAGCCTTGGACGCCTGAACAACGTGAACACCAGCTTGTCCGCCGTGGGCGCTATGTGGAATTCAATCTTCTTTACGACCGCGGCACCATGTTCGGCCTGAAAACCGGCGGCAATACCGAAGCCATCCTTATGTCCATGCCGCCCGAGGTAAAATGGCCGTAATGCGCCTTTTCCCCAAGTCCTAATTGTGAATAAGAGAAGAAAAGACGCGTTATTAACATAAAAACACTTGCCTTCCACACCGGAATCCCCTTATAAGGGCCGCAGTGTAAACTTACATAAGGGAAACTGATGCTAAACACTCAGCGTCCTGACCTCGGCAAGGCTTACGAACAAGTCGCGCTGGCGGACAGGAAAGCAACCCCCTCTCATGTGATCGAGAGAACTGCTGTTGAGGAGCTGAAGAATGCCGGTCATAAAGGTTGCGCGGTATCCGCCGTTGCCGCCCTTAGAACCCTCGGCTAACCAGCTTCTTTCCTAAAATTAATTTGAGAAAAAAAACCTCCGTCCCTTTGGCCCGGGGGTTTTGTTTTGCCTAGATTTTGGGAATTTTCGTAAAATCCGATTTCACCCACTGCGCTTCAAGCTGCTTGAGCTTCTTGCCCAATTGCGGCCCTTGGGGCACGCCCTTGGCCATCAACTCTTCCGCTTTTATAGGGAACGGCGGTGCCTGCCAGTATCGCGCTATGTCGAGAATTTCAGGGTCCGGCAATTGTTCTTTTCTTGCAAGAAACAATAAATAACATTGTAAAGCGATCTGGTTGCCACAAGCGTAAACTAGCTCGCGGGTTTTTTTCTTGGTCATGGACTTCAGCAACGCCATTCCCTTGCCCATGTCCTCGATTGCTTTTTTCTGCGCGT
>QFQB01000144.1 GCA_003241475.1 Micavibrio aeruginosavorus | reverse complement strand
TACCCGCGCCGCAAATAATCGCGGCACGGGTAATATCCGCTTTTTATCTAGTCTGAAAAGGCGAATGGCAGGGTAGGGCGCTCATAGCCTTTGGGCGCGGGCCTATCGCACCCCTTTACCACAATTCCTTGGACTACAATCTTATCGTCTCCTGCTTTGCAGAAATCGCGGTAGGGACGCGATGGATTGTCGGCACGGGCTGTATCCGCGTCGACCGTGCGCATGCCTTTTGCCTTATCGGAATGCGCCAGCGCATAGCTTTGCTCATGATTGCTTTCACGGATCTGTGCCGTGCTGGCAACGCCTGCCGCGATGAAAGCGCCTGCCGCGACGCCGCGAAGAGCCATTTTAATGGTCTTGCATGTGCTGTCGCATACTTCTTGGCTACCGCTTTTGGCGGCCAGCAAAAGCATTGCGCCGACTCCGATGGATGTCGCTCCGGCAACTTCGCCGAAGGAATGGAGGCATGTCGTAACTTTTGTGAATTTTTCGAGATGGAATAGGCTGTATGTAATGGCGCCTATTGAGATGCCGCCGACGATGACGGCGTCGCGGCCAACGTCGCTGAAGAGTTTGCGCTGTTCTTCGGTAATAGGGGGGCCGCGCTCGTGGAGGTCGTTTCTGTGATGTGTCTGCATCGTTTTTCCTTGGTTTTGGTTGTTTGTTGAGTATAGGGACTGTACAAAAATATATTTATTATGTCAATTAATAAATTAACGCAAAAATCGTTATTTTGTATAGGTCTTACAATGGGTTATAGATATTATAAAACAAAGGTCAATAAGAGAAAATTGCAACGCAGTTATGCACAGTCAACTATTTGTTCTTAAATGATAATTTTATGATTTTAAAAGGGGCAGTTTACGGCTAGCCGCTGTCCGTCCACGGCGGCGATAAATGATTCGCCTAAGCGCCTGGATCATAGACATTCCTGTGTTGGACTTTTTCCCCCAATTTGATACATAAATCCACATGGCGGACCACAATTCCATACGTCCTTGGCGAATGATCAATCGGCGCGCATCCCGTAAAATCTGGGTCGGCAATGTCCCCGTGGGCGGCGATGCGCCAATTACCGTTCAATCCATGACGAACACGCTGACCCATGATGTAGAGGCGACGATCGCGCAGGTGCGTGCGCTGGAAATCGCAGGTGCGGATATTGTGCGCATTTCCTGTCCCGATGAAGAATCGTCTGCAGCCCTGAAACAGATCGTGCCTGAAGTAACGGTGCCCATCGTTGCTGACATTCACTTTCATTACAAACGCGGGATCGAAGCGGCGCAGAACGGCGCGGCTTGTCTGCGCATCAATCCGGGCAATATCGGCTCGGAAGCCAAAGTCAAAGAAGTCATCAAGGCGGCGAAGGATAACAACTGCTCCATCCGCATCGGCGTGAATGCCGGATCGCTGGAGCGCGATCTTCTGGAGAAATATGGCGAGCCATGCCCCGATGCGATGGTGGAATCCGCACAGCGCCACATGCGCATTTTGGAAGACAATGATTTCTACAACTTCAAAATTTCCTGCAAAGCCTCCGACGTGTTTATGGCGGTTGCCGCGTATCAACAACTCGCTGACGTATGCGATTACCCATTGCATTTGGGTATTACCGAAGCGGGCGGTTTAAGATCGGGTACGATCAAATCTTCCATCGGCATGGGCAATCTTTTGTGGGCGGGGATCGGCGATACGATCCGCGTGTCCTTGTCTGCCGATCCTGTCGAAGAAATCAAAGCCGGTTTCGATATGCTCAAATCATTGGGCCTGCGCCACCGCGGCGTGAATGTTATTTCGTGCCCGTCCTGCGCGCGTCAGCAGTTTCAGGTGATCGACACGGTTGCGGAACTGGAACAGCGCATCGCGCATATCACCACGCCGATGACGGTTTCGATTATCGGCTGTGTCGTGAACGGCCCCGGCGAAGCGCTGATGACCGATATCGGTCTAACCGGTGGCGGGCAGGGGAACCATCAGATATACATCGGCGGAGAAAAAGCGCACCGTTTTAACTCCGGCGACTCCTCTATCGTTGATCACATCGTCGAAATGATCGAAGAAAAAGCCGCCCAATTACAGGCGGCTTCATCAGAATCCAAAATCGCTGCGGAATAATTAAATCTGTACGCCCATTTCTTCAAGCGTTGGAGAGAGCTTGCGGGCGTCTACAAAGAGTTTCGCCGCGTTTTTTAACATGGCAGATTCGTCAAGGCCGACAGGATTCTTATCGCTTTTTGCTTGAGTGTAGGCGTTTTTAAGGAAAGAGATAAGGGTATCGCTACTGTCGCCGATAGAACGAATTTCGGTAGCGGCCGATGCAATTTTTACCGCTGCTTCTGCCTCGGCAATAAGGTCTCGCGGTCCTCTGTCCTCAAGCTTTGCTTTAAAGTCCATAAGCTTACTAATGTCTTTCGGTGTAACGGCACTTTGGAACGTGGTGCTTATTTTTTTGTTTTCTTCAGCCTGCTGCTTTTCAAGTTGATCTTTTTTCTCTGTACCGATTTTCTTTTCTACGGCTTTTTCAATTGCGGGCAGGTCGCTCTCGCGCACATAGAATTTAAAGACATCGAAATTGCCGTATACCGGAGCATCTATAATATGGATGCCTTGGCTCTCCATATTCGTTCCAGTTTGCCTTCTTGTCTGGCTGCTCTCATAAATGCCTGTGATATTTCTGGAACGCGCTTGTTGTTTTAAAAAATCACCAACCGTACGCAAGCTCTTCACATGAGAGTGTCCGCTTTTTACTTCAAGTGTAATTGTATGGTCATTATACTTGTTGTTCTTTTCGACCGTTGCCTCGGAAAAAAGTGAAGGCGCGGCGCTAGCTTGGTTGCTAAAAGTCAATTCAAGGCGGGAAATAAGATCGATGATTTTTTCAATTTCCGGTGGCAGTGATTGGTTCATAAGAATACTCCTTTGCGATATCGCTTATAACTCGACCTTATTTCCGTTCGAACGCATCTTTGCCATTCTATATACGGCATCATAAAGCTGGTGAAGTTTTCGTTCGCCAGCGAAGTTGAGCGCAGCTTCTTGAATCAATCGTTCGCGCAATGTTTTTGGCATGTCTGCTTCATGCAGTTGTCCATACTGGGATGTTAAATTTGGGCTGAACTTAAAAAGCAACATGCTTGCACCGTCATGCAACGCGCTCAAAAGAGCCACTTCATGGGCCAGTTGGGCGTTGCTACGGTCGTCGCCGCCTTCAAGGGAGGGGAGGTGTGCGAAGCTGGCAATTTTTGCGGGCGTTGTCGCCGCGCGGAATTGCTCAATAACAGTGTCGATGCTTGGGACATCAGTTGCTTGTTGCGCTCCGTGGTCATCCATAAAAACATCAATAGCCATAGCTCTTACTCCTTCGACATATAAACAATATGTCTATTCGTAATAGGGTGGGATGAGGCTGTCAATATGGGAAGCCGAACTTTGAAGAGCGATCGTATAATTAGCGAACCTAATGAAACAGGTTTCTTAAGGCAAACTTATGGCGTGCCTCGAAAAATTTACTCTTTTTTGCAGGTTTTTATCCTACTCTGGTACAATAAAAGATCGGAGGAATTCATGGAGCGCCAGACCTTGAAGCAAAGCCTGATCGGGGCTTTCGAAATCTTTTTGATGATGCCTTCATGCGTGGAGCGCTTTACCTCGAACAAAAAAGACGCCATCAAATCCTTTATCTATCCACTGTTGTTGTATCCGCTCGTACTTTGGTCGTTTTCGGTGGTGAAGGGCGTGAGTGATTCCGCGGTGCTTTCCATGCATGCGCTTCTCGCATGGGGCGGAACGTTTGGTTTTTATGCAGTGATATACTATGTATCGGGCCGGATGGAACGCCGCGAGGATTTCTGGCGCTTCGTCAATATGGCGAACACGCAAAGCATCATCAGTTTCTTTTTGCTCATACCGATTTTCCTGACCGTGTACAACCACGTCACCGAAACCGTATTTTTCCATCAATACTGGGTGTTCTATATTCTCGTCGATCTTGCGTTCACGGCGTTTATCGCGGCGAAGTCATTAAGACTGAATTGGTATCTAGGCGGTTTTCTGGCGTCCATTGCCCTAATGTTCTCGGATGTCGGCAATCGTCTGCTGGCAATATACACATGGATTACCTTGAAAAACTGGCGCCCATCGCGGCGCGGCATCATGAGATTGGCGAACAAATGTCCGCGGGCGGCCTGTCTGGCGAAGCGTTCGTCAAGCTGTCCAAGGAATATGCCGAATTGCAGCCTGTGGTAAATCTATACAATGAGTATAAGAAAGCCGTGCAAGGCATGGCCGACGCGAAAGAGATGCTCAGCGACCCTGACATGGCCGAAATGGCGCAGATGGAACTGGATGAGCTAAAGGATAAAATCCCCGTGCTCGAAGACCAGATTAAAATCGCGCTTCTACCTAAAGATTCTGCCGACGTAAAAAACGCCGTGATGGAAATTCGCGCAGGGACGGGCGGGGATGAAGCCGCGCTCTTTGCCGCCGATCTTTTCACCATGTATAAAAACTATGCGCAGCTGCAAGGCTGGCGCGTTGAAGTTATGGAGATGTCGGAATCCGATCTTGGCGGGTATAAGGAAATTATCTTGAGTGTGACGGGCACCAATGTATTTGCCAAATTGAAATATGAATCAGGCGGCCACCGCGTGCAGCGCGTGCCGAAAACGGAAACACAAGGACGTATTCATACGTCTGCCGCTACAGTCGCCGTGCTCCCAGAAGCCGAAGACGTCGATATTCAGCTTGATGAAAAAGATTTGCGTTTTGATGTGTACCGCTCGCAAGGCTCCGGTGGTCAGTCCGTAAACACCACCGACTCTGCCGTGCGTGTAACGCACATTCCAACGGGCGTCGCTGTGGCGATGCAGGAAGAAAAATCGCAACACAAGAACAAAGCCAAAGCGCTCAAACTTCTAAAAACTAAGCTCTACGATCTGGAGCGTCAGAAGCTCGATTCAGCGCGCGCTGCCGATAGAAAAGGGCAGATCGGTTCCGGTGATCGTTCCGAACGTATCCGCACCTACAACTTCCCGCAAAGCCGTCTGACAGATCACCGCGTCAATCTGACGCTTTATAACCTTGATGAAATACTCGCGGGTGAAGGTCTGGAAGAAGTGATCAACACACTGATTACCGAAGTGCAGGCCGAACAACTCGCCAATCTGGAAGTCTGATTACGGCGTTAGCGTTTGATAATACGTTTTGTCGCCATGACTGCGAATAATATCCGCGGCGTCCTGTGGTGAAATTTCCTTTGCAACGGCTCTTTCGAAAACGGCGGCATGTTCCAATAGCTGGGCATAATGCTTTGCCGTACGCGGCTCGACGTTGCCGCTATTCAATTCTTGTTTGATTTCTTGCGTCGTCTTTTGGAAGTCCGTCATGACAACTGTCAACTTGCTGTCATCATCCGCACAAGGCGTGTGAGGGATAAACCATGCCAAGCGCGCGTTGAGCGATGAATTGCCGGCCGCTATAAATTCCGATGTCAGGGGTGCGTTATCGTCCGTCAAAAGTTCTTCTAGTTGCGCGTGATGATGAAAAACCTGATGCGCTTCCCAAAAATCCGTATCCAGTCTTGCAAGGATAGTGTCAAAATTCATACGTTTCATGATGCTGGCGAGCAATGGGTCTTCATCCATGGCTTTTGAAAAGGCGCTCTCCAGACTTTGATAAACGGACAGATCCTCTATGATTAAGTCAGGGTTGATTTTGTTGAGCGCGCCGCAAAGCTTGCGTAAACGCTCTTCGTTTCCTTTGGCCATGCCTAAAAGAAGGGTTGCCGTTTCTTGGACTGATGCGGCGCCCTGATTTTGATCGATCGATGTAAAATCATTTAAGGCTTTTTGAAAATCATCTTGGTCGGCCATGGCTTACCCCCTATACATATATTACATATTGTGGTTATAGGATTGTATTTAGGTCGCGTCAATGCAATCACGTGGACAATTGATAAAAGCTCTTTGCATAATCATGAAATCAGGCCTATAAGCAATCTTGTATGTAACGGGATGGCGTATGCTCGACTTTCATAAAATCCAGAAACAAGCCGAACAAATTTCTTATGGTATTGAGTATATCGGGGGGAAAGTAGAGGAGTTGGCCGCTCATCCGCCGACAAAGCGTTCTTCGCGGCGCTTTTTCAAGGTTGCCGCCAGCGGCCTTTACGATGTGCCCGGCTGGGGGCGTCCCGAAGATATTAAGGAAAAATTGGGGGACGAATATAAACGGCTGATTACACCCGTCTGGCAACAACGCGTCATCTTGCTCGCCAACTTATTTAACGTGGCCACGGTTATGAAAGATCTCGATACGGTGACGCTGAAAAAGTCCTGTGACGAACACTGGAAAACACGCCCGTTTTCTATGACATGGACACGCGATGATCTCATTACTCGCAACGATCAAACGCATATGGAAAACTTGTCGCACTTGATAGAAACTACATCGGAAGAGATCAAGGGCAGATTGCAGGAAATGCATGACTACGGGGTAGAGGTCCTTGAGCCAGACGCCGAAAACAACGTTTTCGTTGCGCAAGCGCAAGGGCAAATTTCGTTTGATATGGATGCCGCAACCCATTGGCGTTTGTTGAACGAAGTGCAACATCGCTTCGCGGAGAGCTGTCTGAAGCTTGCGGGATTGTGTGACGACAATATCCGTATCGATCTAGGTTTTTTCGCCCATTACAATAAGACCGGCGCCCAAAACGTCAACGAGATGTGGAAAGACACACTGGAAGATGTCTCCCATATTATCGCGCGTGCAAAATATTATGAGCAGGCTGGCCAGAACATTTTACAATCCTACGCGCCGGGCCGGATTGCGGCCATGGATCCTTTGCATGGATGCCCTACGCCGCAGTAGAGCGGCTTTGTCATTCTGATGGAAATCTGCTGGTCAGGACTGCTATACAAGCCTGATGCAAAATACCCCCGAAACCCTCGATCAATTGCTCCGGCGGATACGTCTTTTTCTGAAGGATAAAGGAATGGATAATCCCTCGCTCGATGCGCGTATTTTGGTCCGAGAGGGGGGTAGTTTTTCAGACGCCGATCTTATTTCGGGGGGGGATTCGCTGGTTCAGCCCCACCTTATTGAAAAAATTGAACAATTCGTGCTTCGTCGCGCGGTGGGGGAGCCTGTTTCTCGCATTCTGGGGGGGCGTGAATTCTATGGTCGCTATTTTGCCGTGACCAAGGACACGTTAGACCCGCGTCCTGATACGGAAACGCTGATAGAGGCCGCATTAAAATTGCGCCTTGGGCCAACTCCTAAAATCCTCGATTTAGGCACGGGAACCGGCTGTATCCTGATCACGCTTCTGGCGGAAATACCGGGGGCAACGGGTGTCGCCATAGACCTGAATGTAGGTGCGTTGGAGGTTGCACGTAGCAACGCTACCCGCCATGGGGTGGAGCAAAGGATAGAATTTCGCCATGGATCATGGCTTGAGCCGCTGGAATCCGGCGAATCCTTTGGTCTTATCGTCTCGAATCCGCCCTATATTCCGGCGCAAGAGGTCGAATCTTTGGCCCCCGATGTGCGTAATTTCGATCCCCGCATGGCCCTGACGGCGGGGGAATCGGGGCTTGAGGCCTATAAAATCATTCTGAAAGATTTGAAGAAATATCTTGGTTGTGGCGGTCGTGCACTGTTCGAAATAGGGTGCGGACAGGGGCCGGACCTTGCACGACTCGTGGACAACTCTAATATGTCCGTATGCGACTCATATGTGGATATGGCGGGGGTGTTGCGGGTGATCGAGGTCGGTTGTGGGGAAAAGTGAAAATATCTTGGCAACCCCCATTGATCAGACTCGAAACGCTGTCGTAAGGTCATCTTGCTCATGACAATTGCTGTCGGTCAGGGAGCCTGGGTCGCTCGGGAAAGAAAGACAGCCTTTTAAAATAGTTTCGACTTTCACTATACAACCCGTACGCAAATCAGCTATGGTTGTACTTGTGTATGATTCTGTTGATAAAAAGAAAAACCGACGAGAATAGAACAAGTTAAGGGATACACAATGAGACATGGAGCATCCAATCG
>QFQB01000143.1 GCA_003241475.1 Micavibrio aeruginosavorus | reverse complement strand
TACTTCGTGATAGCTGGCAAGACTTTCACTTTGCAACTGTTCAACGATGTAGGCCCAGCGCGTACCGTGAAAATCTATCGGCGCATAGGCCATATAAGCCTTTTCACCCGTGTGTTCGTCTGTTGTCAAAATCACGCCTTCCTTGCCTTGCAAGGCCAGAACAACACCCTCTTCATCCACTTTTTCTTTCAAGATAGTTGACTCTTTGGAGAAGCGGAAATTGGAACGCATTAAATGGTCAGCTCCGACAAGATAAGAGGCACCGGTCTCACCCATGCCGTCGGCATTGGCAGCAAGGTTGCTCATGTAATCAATCGGCATCTGGAACACCAGCGCGCCGATGAAGCGCCCATCCTGTATGAGCGGCTTGCCGATAAAGCCTGCTGGCGCATCATAGCTCGGCGCGTAGGGCGCAAAATCAGTAAAGCCTACATAATCAGCTTTCGGATTTGCTTTGACATCACGGAAAATCTTACCAAGATCCGTGTCCTTCCACTCACCAGTCATGACGTTCGTCGCATAGTCGCGCTCTTTAAAAACTGTGTACATAACATCACCGTTCGGCGAGATCAGGAAAATATCGTAATACGCTTTTTCTTTAAGAAATTTGTGTAGCCACGGATGATATTTGCCGTGGACCATCGAATAGATGGAGCCGTCGGACGCCATATCAAGATTGTCTTTTTGTCCCGTGGGGTTTTTATTGTCTTCGATATATAGCTTTTGCAACTGGGCCGTTTGCGAGCCACCCAGCGCGGCCCAACCTGCACCGAAGTCCTGCATGGCGTTTTTCACAACATCGCTTTCTGCCAGAATAGCTATATCTTTGTTGATGACCGAGAAATATTCCTCGAGTTGGACTTCCTTGGCATCTTTCAATGCTCCTAGAGATGCTTGAGTCGTCTGGACATTATCCTGATACATCAAATATTGTTGCAACGCCGTCACCGAAAATACATTTATGGCTGTCAAACCAATCATAATCATCGGTAATTTTTTTGAAATTTTAATACGGCTTAAGAGCTTGGGCATTGGGCGATCCTAAAATATTAAGAATGATTAAGATAATAAGGGATAATGTAGAAAAAACTAGTTAATATTGTACTAAAGCCTGGGTATTGAACACAAGGGTGTGACAAAAATATTCTTTATATTCAATTTGTTGAAAGTAATAAAAAAAGCCAATGCGAAACGCACCGGCTTTTAATGAATTCATGAACATAGAAGGCTTGCGGGGCCCGTCCTTATGACTCTTTAGGGTCCTGTATGATTACGCAATACCAGCCAAGGCCGTCATATTCCTGATAACCGATGGTTTTGGCGAAAGCCACCAGCTGACCTTGTTCATTTTTATAATAGCCTTTTTGTTTCCCCTTATGATCAAGAGGGAACGGACGCAACATATCCCGCTCGTCAGAGGCGGCAATAATCCGCAAATTATGGTCGAGCAACAAAACGCGGCTACGCTCCCAATCCTTATCCGTAAGATTTGGCTCATTACGAACGATGATGCGCGCTTGATCCTGCCAATCAAAAAATACGCCGAGCGCGCCGACAGTCTTTCCATTGATCTGCCCACCACGACGCACGGCCGTGGCATACACAGCCACCGTCCGGTCATCATGGTATGGATCCGCATAGATATCATCGACAATATAATCATCGCCGCTGTTTGTATTGAGAGCGCGTTGCACCCATACTTGGTTGCCTAGATTGGCGCCCGCAAGTTTATGAAAACGTGAAGCTTCAGAACAGCCGATCACCGTACCCGTCTGGTCAACAAGCACGAGATTCACATAAACGGAATAAAAACGGTTGATTAGTGAAAGGCGCATTGCGGCATATTCTATGTCCGTCTGCTCACCAGATTCTAAACATCTGTAGAGCGCATCGTCGGTCGCCCACCAGCGCACGTCGGCGGTGCGCTCATACAGGTTGCGAACGATTAATTGTACAAGCGTCTGCGCCATTTCGTAGAGGCGCGTGTAATCGCTTTCTTCAAATTGTTGCTGGAGCGAGGAGGTCTGAAGTTTGATTTGTTCCATAACTTCTGTGCGAAGCTCTTTGGAACTTTGGGCGGCTTGCTGAGAGAGGGTCTTAACCTCCCCCGCAACCACGCCGAATCCCTTACCGGCTTCCCCGGCGCGGGCGGCTTCAATCGTGGCATTCAGGGCAAGAAGGTTGGTCCGCTTGGCAATATCTTCGCTACGCTGTGCGTACTCGCCGATCTTGTCCTGAATGTTATGGATGATGGTCGCTATACTGACGTCACTCATCGTTTATCTTTCTTGGTTAAATTCTTTAACCAATATATCACAAATTTTTAGCTACGCTTGTGAAAACGTGACATCTCTCCGTGAATAGATGTGTCGAGACCTTCCACTTCGTGATGCTCTGCAACACGAACCGGCGTGAAGATGCCAACGATCTTGATCAGGATGAATGTCACGATAGCTGTGTAAACAACAACAGCCGCAACACCGATCAGGTTGGCTTTCAACAAGCCTAACTCGCCGCTCACCAGATAGCCCTGTACGGAAACCGCAGAGTTCACTTCGCTACTTGCAAAGAGGCCCAACAGAACAGAACCGATGATACCGCCCATACCGTGGCAGGCGAAAACATCAAGCGTATCGTCAAGTTTGAGTTTCTCTTTCAGGAAGCGCGCGAACAGGTTGCAGACGATACCGGAAATGAAGCACATGATCATGGCGGAAGGAACCGTCACGAAACCTGCTGCAGGCGTAATGGTCACAAGACCTACAACCAGACCGATGGCCGCGCCGACAGCGGACGGCTTTGGAAACCAAGGCTGCGGACGCACCGATATGGGTCGTCACGAAAGCATGGGCGGCAAGGAAGCCGGATGTTAAAGCGGAACCGGCATTGAAGCCGAACCAGCCGAACCAGAGCAAAGCAGCACCGATCATGATCATGGAAACGTCGTTCGGACGGCTTTCTTCATGAACGCTAATACGTTTGCCGAACAGGATAGCCGCAACAAGACCACCAACGCCTGCCGTGATGTGAACAACGAGACCACCAGCAAAATCCAGACCGCCAAGAGTCAAAATCCAACCCGACGGACCCCATACCCAGTGGGCAACAGGGACGTACACACAAAGGCTCCACAACGCAAGGATCAAAATCCAGGCTTTGAAGTTCACGCGTTCGGCGATCGAACCTGTCATCAGAGCAGGTGTGATGATGGCGAACATCATCTGGAATGCCATAAAGGCATACATTGGAATGCCCGTACCTGGGTAGACAGTGTTCATCAGACCGTCAAGCATAGCAAAGCCAGTACCACCGATGTAGGGATTGTTCTCACCGAACACGAGGCTGTAGCCGATTACAACCCAGAGAAGACCGATAACAGCCAGAGCGGCATAGTTCTGGATCAGGGTTGAAACGACGTTTTTACGGCTAACCATACCGGCATAAAAGAATGCCAGACCAGGTGTCATCAACATTACCAGGGCAGTCGAAACGAGCAACCAAGCTGTGTTGCCGGAATCTGTTTCGGGAATAGCGGGGGCGGCATCTTGTGCCAGTGCGGGTGCAATTGCCGTGACCAGCAACAGACCGCAGAGTGCGAGCAATTTTTTCATGTTCTCTCCGTCAGGTTAAAAAATTAGTTTCAAGATTTACATAGGAAAAGAAGAAGGAGGGGTTTTGCCCCTCCTCCCACTTATTAATATTAGAAGCTCTTGGATACGCCGAAGACGATGCGGTCGGAACAACCGTCAGCGCATTCTTCCGGCTCATCCAGATCCGTGTCCGTGTAGGTCAGGGACAAATCGAAACCGGCAACCGTGTAGCCGAGGCCCAGCGACCAGTCGGTGTAGTCTTCACCGTCATCGATCGTCTGGTAACCAGCATGTGCGTTTGCGCTGAAGTCATATGGCAATGGAACGCTCAGGCCGGCTGCATAGTAAACAGCATCGCCCGTTTCGCCGAAGAATTCCGGCGAGTAGTTGATCGATCCATCGACAGCGACGACATCGAAATCATAGCCAAGACCGGCTTTAACTTCCCAGAAATCATAGTCGAGATCGGAATCTGCACCAGGATAAGCGTAGTAGATAACGCCCAAATCATAGGTGAAGCCTTGGTATTCGCTTGCGAAACCGGCATAGAAATCCAGTTCGACGCTGGCTTCGTCGTCATCATTGAAATCTACGTTGGAACCCCAAACGCCAGCATACAGACCGGAACTGTGCGAAGCGTCAAAGCCACCTTGCAGGGCCGGACCTTCGTCGGACTGGGAGATACCACGGAAGACATAGTCGGAAAACAGACCAGTGTTAGCGGACAGCGTGAAATCGCCAACTTGCGTTTCAGCGCGGACCGAAGATGCAAACGCGCAAGCGACGATCGCCAACGTGCTTAGACCCAAAGCAATATTTTTCATAGTCATAGACCCCTTGTTTGTGAAATTTAATGCACGGCGATAGTAGGGCCTTAAATTCCACATGCAAAGAGAGGAATTACTTTTTTACGGGTCTAGTGTGCAAAATTGTCACACACAGAGTCAGTAATTACGCGGCTTCCGAAGGTTTTGTTTTGGTTCGTTTCGTCAAAAGCTTGTTCAAAGCATGTACATAAGCGCGTGCTGATGCAACAAGCGTGTCCGCATCCGCCCCTTGTCCGTTGACGGTTTTTCCAGATTCCTCCAGACGCACAGTTACTTCCGCCTGCGCATCCGTTCCGCCTGTCACGGCATGCACCTGATACAGTTGCAACTGCGCATCGTCATGCGGGATGATCGCGCGGATGGCCTTGAAGATCGCATCGATGGGGCCGTTGCCCTCCACCTTCGCGGTTTTGGTCTCGCCATTGACGGTGAGTTCGAGTTCTGCCACTTGCGGGCCTTTCGATCCCGCCTGTACTTGTAGCGCGACAAAACGGATCGCATCGTCCTGCGTGCCGACCGTATCTTCGATCAATGCGATGATGTCGTCATCGAACACCTGTTTCTTTTTGTCTGCCAGATCCTTGAAGCGTTTGAACAGATCGTTCAAAGCATTGTCGCCCATCTCATAGCCAAGTTCGGCCACACGGGATTTCAAAGCATGGCGGCCCGAATGCTTGCCCAGAACCAGTTCCGATCTTGTAAGACCTACCGATTCCGGCGTCATGATTTCATACGTGCTTGCGTTCTTTAAAACGCCATCTTGGTGAATACCGGATTCATGCGCAAAGGCGTTCGCGCCGACAATGGCCTTGTTCGGCTGGACACTAAAGCCAATCGTGTTGGCCAGCGTGCGCGACGCCTTCATGATCATCGTGGAATCGACGCTGCAATCGAACGGCATTTTATCGCTACGGGTTTTGAGCGCCATCACCACTTCCTCAAGCGCAGCATTTCCTGCCCGCTCGCCGATGCCGTTGATCGTGCACTCGATCTGCCGTGCGCCTGCGGACACGCCCGCGAGGCTGTTTGCAACCGCCAAACCAAGATCGTTGTGACAGTGCGTGGAGATCACGCATTTATCAATATCGACAACTTTGTTGCGGATATAACGAATAAGGTCCGCATATTCTTCAGGGACCGCATAGCCCACCGTGTCGGGAATATTGATCGTGGTGGCGCCGGACCGGATCGCGGCGTCAATCGCGCGGCACAGGAAATCCCAGTCGGACCGCGTCGCATCCATCGCCGACCATTCGACATTGTCGGTGTATTTGCGCGCGCGCGTCACGCTCGCCACAACGGATTCCAGAACCTGTTCCTCATCCATCTGAAGCTGATAACGCATATGTTGCGGGCTGGTGGAAATGAAGGTGTGGATGCGAGGGTTTTTCGCGGGCTTCAACGCCTCGCCCGCCACATCGATATCGCGTTCGATAGCACGGGACAGACCGCAGACGGTTGCGCGCTTGATAACCTTGGCGATTTCAGTCACGGCTTCAAAGTCACCAGGCGATGCAATCGGGAATCCGGCCTCGATCACGTCCACGCCCATATCGTCGAGCAAACGCGCCATACGCAACTTTTCTTCGAGATTCATCGAGCATCCAGGGGATTGCTCTCCGTCTCTTAATGTGGTGTCGAAAATAATAATGCGGTCGTTCATGGGGTGGCTCCTTATGCCTTAACAATCTTTTATCGTGATTTTTGGATTTTGTATCCCCGGACGGTAGGCCAGCATTTGCGGCCCCATACCCCGTCAGGGGGTCATAAGGAGGAGGGCGAGAAGAAGGTTTGTGTTGTTCAAAACCATAGGAAAGTCATAGGGGAAGCAAAGGGTTGCTGTCAATCAAATGAACTTATTGACATAAATATAGATTATTGTTACCCCTGCTACACATTTTAAGGAGTTTAATGATGACGAAACCGGAGACATGGGAAGAAAAGCGCGATTGGCTCATAGAAAATTTTGGCCTGACGAAGACGGAATGGCGCGGGCCGGAAAATTTTAGAACCCAGTTTCATAGGGCTGTTTTTCTCGTTGAGTATGGTGGACGTTACACTGCATTTGTGGGTGATGCCAAGACGGGTGAAGAAACCTTTGATAATCTGTTTGATAAAGTCACAAACCATGGTGAAGGAAATTTCATCTCTTATCAAAAAACTTCAGGCATGGGTGGTGCAGGCATGCAAAGAGAAACGCGCGCAACAATCGAGCCCGAAACGTTGGCTATCACGCCTTGGAAGCCACCCTCCGCCAACGCCTCGTAAAAACACAAATCCCCGCCACGTTCCGCGGGGATTTTTTTTATCCGTCATTGTTGCGCTGCTCTCGCAATGGCCGGCGGTCAAATTTTACGTTGCCGAAAGTTCTGGCGGTTTTTCAAAAGATTGTTTTTTGTATAAATACCTGTCTTTTTCGCTAACGGTTACCGTCATGATATAGCCCCGGCGATCGCGTGCGCGTAAGAAACTACACGTCAATGGCGAATTTTCCGATTCCCGCTTTAGAAGCAGATATTCCGTAGCATTTCCCTGACCTGCAGCTGTGTCATAAAACATAAGCGAGAGATTTCCCGCCGCAATCAAATGCGTATAAT
>QFQB01000032.1 GCA_003241475.1 Micavibrio aeruginosavorus | reverse complement strand
TAACTTTAAAGGAGCTAAGGTAAATGTTACCTGCTCTTAGGAAGTGCACGTTCAACTGCATACCACATAATGATCATGAGCTTTTTTGCAGGAAATCCATTTATGGTGAGTTGGTTCCAAATAGTATTATCATCGTAGATAGTTGCAAATTCAATTAGCCTGTCGCGCACTAAAATGGACAAAATCTAATGAGAAGGAAAATTTACGTTTTCTGAACAGTTCCCTTTGAAAAACATCTCCTACATCAATGAACTCTGCGAACTTTGTGGATGTAGTTTCAAAATCGGCAAAGGTGAAGTCTCCAAAACGCCTGTTAAAACGCAATTCGGCTGGCATGTTGTAAAAGTCGAAGACAAGCGCGACATTCCCAAGCCTTCGTTTGACGAAGTGAAGCCCGCTCTGCAGGCGGAATTGCGCCGCGAGAAACTGGAAGGCATGCTGGCTGACTGGCGCAAGACCGCGAAGATCGAAAAATTCGATATCAACGGCGATGCTATGAAGGCTGAAGATGTCGCGCCCGCTGCCGGCGCGGAATCGCTGCCGGCGCCCGCTTCTGCCGAGTAAGCGTGGCAATGAACTGCCTTGAAGCATTGGAAAAGCCCCGTTCGGAAACACCGGCGGGGCTTCCCTTATTGTTGGTCGCGGCTACCGCTTTGATCGACAAGGACGGCCGCGTCCTCGTCGCGCAACGTCCCGAAGGAAAGCCTATGGCAGGGCTTTGGGAGTTTCCCGGTGGCAAGGTGAAAGAGGGCGAAAGCCCCGAATTCGCACTGTGCCGCGAGATAGAGGAAGAATTGGGCATAGAGGTTCGCGAATGCTGTTTTACGCCGATAGCCTTTGCCTCGCATGCCTATACGGATTTTCATATTCTCATGCCGCTCTATGTTTGCCGCATGTGGAAGGGGATAATTACCCCGCGCGAAAAGCAAGCCGTCAAATGGATGAAGATCAACGAGCTTTACAATCTCAAAATGCCCGATGCCGATGTGCCCTTGATCGCACAGTTAATGGAGCGTCTATGATCCCGTCCGCCTATCAGCTTCGCGATTTTTACAAGACGCTCGGCGGGCGGATCGTTCGCCGCCTGATCCGTGAGAAAATTGTAGCTCTGTGGCCTGAATTAAAAGGCCTTCATATTCTTGGCGGCGGTTATGCCGTGCCGTATCTGGCTTCTTTTACGGCGGAGGCTGAGCGTACAATCTGCGTCATGTTTCGTGAAGAGGGCGTGCACCACTGGCCCGATGATGCGCCAAATCTGACTTGTCTAGCCGATGAAACGGATTTGCCGTTTGAAACCAATTCCGTTGATCGCATTCTTCTTATTCATTCGCTTGAATTTACCGGCCTTTCGAGTCCGGTGATGAAAGAGTTTTGGCGCATTCTCAAAAGCAACGGCCGCATTCTTGTTGTCGTACCCAACCGTATCGGTCTATGGGCGCGGGCGGATTTAACGCCGTTCGGGCGCGGTACGCCGTATTCCTCTGGGCAGGTGCAGGATTTTTTAAAAGAGAATTTATTCGTACCGGAAAAAACACTCGGCGCTTTATATATCCCCCCGTTCAAAAGTCAGACGCTTTTGCGCTCTGCGGGCATGTGGGAACGGGTGGGCGAAAAGCTTTTTCCGGCTATGGGCGGTTTGATATTTGTCGAAGCCTCGAAGCAAATCTATGCCGGCGTCGGCCGCGTGCGGGGACAAGGAAGCCGTGTGCCTGCGGAAGCAACTATTCCTGTTTCTCCCGAACCGGAAGCAATCTAGGCTTTTTTCAAACTTAGCGGATCGTTTGGATCAATGCCTTCCATGAACGGCTTTTTACGGTCTACATTCGTTATTTGATAAACCAGACCGACCCAAGCGCCTACAGCAGAACGAGCGCTGTCCGCCCATGTGTTTTCAAGCAATGATGCAAGCTCTTCCTCAGGGAAGGCTTCATCGGTTTTACCATCCAGCACGTCGTTTTTGAATTTTGCCGCCAGTTCCTGCGCGCGCACATCGGCGAAATAATGTTCGGGGAAGGGGGGGTAATCCGGGCGCTTGCGTTCGATATAGTTCATGACTTCGCGGCGGTATTCTTTGAGCAGGCTGACCATGTCGTATTCTGGATGCCCCTGAAAGCAGATAAGACGAATACCGTCCGCGCTTGTGGCCAAATGTACGCCGGCCTCGGGGCTTTCGACCAAAATTTTCATGCCCGCCTTTTCAAACTGACCGCGCGTAATTTCGCTGTAGCGCGAATGGGGAACATCGAACGCGGTGTTCATGCCGCGCACCATTGGGTGCGAGCAATCCAGTACTTTATGACGGTAAACGCCCCAACGCTTGTCATCGCGCCACATGGGAGGCTGACCGTAGCTGTAGGTGAGGGCGGCATGGCTTGCCAGACATGAACACAGGGTCGATGTCACATTTTCATGCGCCCATGCCAAAATATCTTTGAGCGGGCCCCACGTGGTTTCATCACTGACATGGGGGTTGGTTTCCTCGTTGGCGCCTGTGATGACAAGGGCATCAATGCCGCTCTCTTTTATCTGTTCCAGCGTCTCGTAGTGTTTTTCGATGTGGGCCTTGGCATCCTCGCTACGCTCGAAAATGGGCAGGGTAAAGGGATGAAGGTAAATCTGGACGATCTTGTTGCTTTCTCCTATCAGCCGAAAAAACTGGCGCTCGGCGGCCTCCAGAGCCGCATCCGGCATGATATTCAAGAACCCGATATGCAGTTCGCGGATATCTTGATGGCTTGCGCGGTTGGGGTCCAAAACCTGCCGCCCTTCACGGGACAGACGGTCGAACGTCGGCAAATCGGAGTTTTTAATCAGCGGCATTGATTGCTTTCCACGGCTGGTTTTAGTACAAATAGGCGCTTGACCATAAACTATATAATAAGAGATTGCGAATTCGTCCATGCCCGACAAGAAAAGCGGCTCCGGTAAAGCCAAACCCTATAATTCTGTTGCTCTGGATGAGATCCGTCAGAAAATCGATGAACTGGACAACCGCATCCACGATACGTTGATGGAGCGTGCGGAACTGGTTTTAAAAGTCGGCGAAGAAAAGCGCAAAAACAACATCCAGATTGTGCAGCCCGCTCGCGAGGCGCGCATGATCCGTCGTCTGCTGGGCCGTCATAAGGGCGCGCTACCCGAAATGGCCGTGGTACGGATATGGCGCGAGCTTGTAGGTGCCGTCTCTCTCTTGCAAAAAGGCCTCAAAGTCACGGTGGCCATGCAGGACACGCAAAACGAATACTGGGATCTCGCGCGCGATTATTTCGGTTCCTGCCTGCCGATGACAAAGGCAGTGAGTGCAATTTCCGCGATCTCTACATTGAAAGACGGCAAGACAACCTTCGCCGTTGTGCCATGCCCGATCATGGAAGATGACCAACCCTGGTGGACGTTTCTCGACCAGAATGCGCCCGATCCCATGAAGATCATCATGCGATTGCCGCATGGCGAGGACCCTGCCAACCCCAATCCTGACTATCGTGCGCTGGTTGTTTCCAAGGCAGGATTTGATGATTCCGGACAAGATAATTCCTTCTTGCTTATCCAGTGCGATGCAAGCATTAGTCGCGCGCGCCTTGTCGAGATGGCGAAGAAGGCAGGTTTAACTGCTCTTGGTTTATCTTCCAAACGCAACAGCTCTTCTGCTATGCCGTCCGTCCATCTGATGGAAGTGGAAGATTATGTGACTACGGATGATACGCGTTTGTCCGAATTCATAAAGGCGCTTGAAGATCCGGGTGCGAATGTTGTTTGCGTCGGCGGCTATCCTGTACCGCCCCTTTATTCGCGTACCGTAAAATCGCCGGACGCGGACGAAAACATCCTCAAGGCCAGCGCATAATAGACCGCCATGAAAATCAAGCCCAATCCCGGAATTCTTGATATCGCGGCCTATGTCGGTGGTGAAAGCAAAGCTGATGGTGCGCAAAGAATTATAAAACTCTCTTCGAATGAAAATCCTTTCGGTGCAAGTCCGAAGGCTCTCGAAGTATTAACCCACGATCTTCATTTGGAAAAATATCCTGATGGAAATTGTCTTGAGTTGCGTAAAACGATAGCGAACAAATTCGCGCTTGAGGAAAGCCGTATAGTTTGCGGTGCTGGATCTGATGAGATCATCGGCCTTCTATGCAAAGCCTATATCGGACCCGGTGATGAGGTTATGTATGCGACGCACGCTTTTTTGATGTACGGCATTTTTGCCCGTGGTTGCGGCGGTGTTCCTGTTGAAACGCCAGAAAATAATCTGACGCCAGATCTCGACGCCATGCTTGCGGCGGTAACGGACAAAACACGTATGGTATTTTTGACCAATCCGAACAATCCAACCGGCTCTTTCAATACGCCCGCTGAAATCAAGGTCTTCCGTGAAAAATTGCGCGGGGATATTTTGCTCGTTCTTGATGATGCTTATGCAGAATATGCCCAAGCTACGCAAGGCTATGAGAACGGCTTTGGTTTGGCAAAGAATGCAGACAATATCGTTGTCTTGCGAACCTTTTCCAAAATCTATGGGCTGGCGGGTTTGCGTCTTGGCTATGGCTATTGCCCCGTCGAAATAGCCGATGTGCTCAACCGTGTGCGCGGACCGTTCAATGTTTCTGTTCCCGCGCAGATTGCAGGTATTGCCGCACTTGGCGACGATACATTTATCGAACGCTCCGTATCCCATAACACGGAATGGCGGGCGTGGACGGCGGAGCAACTCGTCTCCACCGGTCTAAAAATCCGACAGAGCGCGGCGAATTTCCTTTTGCTGGAGTATAAGAACGCAGAGCAAGCCGAAGGATGTCGCCAGTTCTTGAAATCCCGCGGTATTCTGGTACGCCAGATGGGGGCTTATAAATTGCCAAGCGCCTTGCGTGTGTCGATCGGGACGGGGGAAGAAATGAATCTTGCAGTTGCGGCAATTAAAGAGTATTTAGAACAGGTATGAAACGCCTTGTGACCATATCTGGCCTTTACGCCGTCACCTATTATGCCCTTTAGGGCAGGCATTTTCACGTTCCCAATTCATCTGTAGTCGTATATTGAATCCTTGATATTAAAGGGCATTTTTCCCATGTTTAAACAAATTACTATTATTGGTTTCGGCTTGATCGGGTCTTCCATCGCCCGCGCCATCCGCCAACACAATCCGGCAACAAAAATCATCTGTTCAGACCAATCGCGCGAAGTGTGTGAAAAGGTAAAGGCGCTCGGCCTTGCCGATGAAATCTTTACCGATCTTGCCAAGGGCGTGAAAGGAAGCGATCTCGTCATTCTTTGTGTACCGGTTGGTGCTATGGCGAGCGTTGCCGAAAAAATGGCATTGGGGTTAGAGCCTGGTTGTATCGTAACCGATGTTGGGTCTGTAAAAGCCTCCGTCATGCAGGCCTTACAGCCACGACTTCCCGCAAAAGTTCATCTTGTCGGCGGACATCCTCTTGCCGGAACAGAACATTCTGGACCGGAGGCTGGTTTTGCTGAATTGTTCAAAAATCGTTGGTGTATCCTCACCCCTATGCGTCACACAGAATTGCGCGTGATGGAGAAGTTGACCCATTTCTGGGAGGTTTGCGGGGCAAATATCGAGATCATGGATGCTCATCATCATGACCGTATTTTGGGGATCACGTCACATCTACCGCACTTGATTGCCTATACGATCGTGGGAACAGCCACGGATCTGGAAGATGATCTAAAGGGCGAGGTTGTGAAATTTGCAGCATCTGGTTTCCGTGACTTTACACGTATCGCTGCATCCGATCCGACTATGTGGCGGGATATATTTTTGAATAATAAAGAGGCGGTGCTGGATGTCTTGCAACGTTTCACCGAAGATTTGACGGCCATGCAAAAGGCGATCCGCAAAGGTGACGGAGAGTTTCTTTATCAGCAATTCAAAGAGACGCGCGATATAAGACGGGCTATTGTGGACGCGGGACAGGCGAATTACGTGTATCCCACACAATCGGCGGCAACTCTAACGCCTGAAGCGGTCCCACCGACAAAAGCCGGTTCTTCACACTAGCTGTAAGGATAACTTTTTTCTGTCCGGTTTTTTCATCTGTAGTGGAAAGCCCGTTCAGAATGGTCATGGCAATGGCGCCGGGAAGGCGTTCGATAATGCCTTCTTCGATTTGCGCGGAGATAAACGCATCGTAGCCGGTGACTTCGCTTTCAAAGGAGAATATCGGTTGTAGCGCTTCGTCAAGCGCCAGATACCCTTGCCCTTTGGAATTAAGATCGCGCTTGCGGATTGTATAGCTCCGCACGTCGATGCTACCGCCATGGTCGCGCCAGTCGGCAAGGTCTTCCTGCGTAAACGATCGGGGAAGGCGATAGGGGATTCCTACGCGGGCGTTGAGTTGATCGACGGTCCATACTTTCGGATCGACGAAGCCGCCGAGCATAATGCCAAGCGGAAAGTCTATTTCGAGAGTCATGAACGGCAACGGATAGCCCGTAAGCGTGACTTGGGGAAAAAGAACTTCAAGATTGCCGGTCTTGATTCCGCCGCTGTAGATCATGCGCGGTTTGAATGGAAAATTACCAAGGGTTGGTTTCGGCCCTAAAAACTCGACGCCTTCTTCTTGCGCGTTGGCATAAAGCGTGTCGATTTCGCGGCGTAGCCACTGCGCACTGTAAAGCCAAAGCGCCAAATAAAGGCCGATAAGAACCAGAGCGCCCGCTAAGAGCGAAATTTTTAAACGTTTGCTCATTTGTTTTGCGTCGCGCGCCCTTCGGTGACCAGTCGTTGTGATGCGTTTTCGATGCTTGTTTCTAGTCTTTTTAAAAGGTCGTCGCTTGGTTGACCGGCGGGAATAAGCGGTAAAAATTCAATGATCGCTTTGCCGCTATATTTCCAAAAACTATTACGTGGCCAATAAAGTCCTGTGTTGATTGCGATAGGAAGAATGGGAAGATTTACTTCGTTATAAAGTTTGACGATACCGCCCTTATATGGCTTTTCGGAAGCCGCAACATCCACGCCCGTGCGCGTGCCTTGCGGATAGATGATGATTGGTCTTTTTTGTTCGCGCATCTTTTTTGCGCCTTCGTAAAGAGATTGCGCCGCGTCTGATCGATTGCCGCGGTCGATGAAGATGAACTCCAGTTTTTTTAAAAACCATCCGAACACGGGAATGGATTGCAGTTCTTTTTTTAAAATAATCGTGGGGTCGCCGAAAAGCCGATACAGCATCAATGTCTCAAAGGCGGATTGATGCTTGGATGCAACAAGATAGGGTGTTCCGGCTGGCGGGCGGTTTTCAATACCGCGCAACTCGAAATCAAGATTTAAAACATATTTGGCAAGAGCGAGCGCTCCGCTCTGATACAGTGCCGCGACCCATGCAGTTCCTTTGCGCGGCAACAACAAAGACGGCATAAGGCATAAACAGATAAGCGGCGTCCATATGCCGTAAAAAATGATGTTAAAAAGTATGGAGCGTATGTAAACCATGTTATCCGTCTTTCAACGAGGGGTTTTTGTTCATGAGGTCGAGCCTGAGCCACGCGGCCAGACATTTGTTGTACTCCTGAAATGTAAGGCTCCAGAATGGTTTGCTCCATGGCGCAAAGCCATCTGGCACGACCGGATGTTTGTATATAATTAATCCCGGCATTTCTTTGTGGAACATCAGCATTGATCGCGTCATGTGATAGTTGGCGGTGACAAGACGAATGGACTTAATCTCATGTTCGGCAATCCATTTTTTGCTTTCAGTGGCATTGCTCACCGTGTCACCTGCCGCATAATCAAGCGTGACTTTGGGAAGAACTTTGCTGTGGTTTCCGTTCCAAAGTGCAAAAAGTTCTGCGCTCGTAACTTTGGGGTTCACGCCGGAAATAAGAATATAATTGGCTTTACCCTCAGCCACCAAATCGAAGCCCGTGTTCACACGTTTGTCGCCGCCGGTTAGAACGATTACGGCATCGGTCTTCGTCTCAAGGTCTTGCGGTTTCATGGAAACGACATTGGCCGCAAACCATAACCATCCAATCGTCCAGAACAAAACGAGCGTAAAAAAGGCGGCGGTGCAATATGCAAAAAATCTAAAGAGCATGGCCAGTTTTAGGGCATTTTGGTCAGGACGCGCAAGACTGTAAAGCGGGCTGTTATCATGGCCAGAATGGCGATGGGAAGCGGCAAGAATAGCAACAGACTCTTCTGTGTATTGTCCAGTGTAAAGCCCGGCACGAGATTAACGCCCATATTTCCGGCAATAAGGCTGATGACAAAGAGCAATAGCCCGCCTGCCAATACGCCGCACACGCCGCCCTGTAGGGAAAGGATCAGCGTATGGCGCTGCAGCTGGTTGGCGATATAGGAATCCGAAGCGCCCATCAGATGAAGAAGTTCCAGTTCTTCCTTGTTCTCGGATAGTTTCGACCGCACGCCGCCGGCCACGGCCACGAGCGTTGTTGCGCCGATAATAAGGCCCAGTAGCGCGGCGGAGAATTGCAATGCGCCCGTAAAGCGCATCACTTCGGACAGCCATGTTTCATGAGTATCGATGCGGGCGCGCGGCGCGGCTTCTTTTAACCGCGCTTCCAGTTTCTTCAAATCCGGCTTGGCGTCGGCATCGAATGTCACGGAAATCAGGCCGGGAATAGGGATGGAATCCATCACCATATCGTTTCCGAGCCACGGAGAAAGAAGTTCGCGCACATCGCTTTCTTCCATGATGACCGCTTCATGGACATCCTTATCCTCGTTCAGGATTTTCGCCGCTTCGTCCGTCATGCTTTTCACGATGCCCGGCTCGATGATATCGCCGCCGGAATCCGCTGCCGGTATTTCAACGCTGACCTTGTTGGCAAGTCCTTGGGACCATCGGTCCGTCATCGCGCCTAGCGCAAAAGACGCGGCGAGCGCTAGCATGCCGAGCACGCTCATCAGTGCAATCAGCAAACGCAGGAACGTATTGTTGGAGCTTCCCGATAGCGGCAGATCGTAACGGCGCTTGCCTTTGGATACGCCAAGAACTTTTTCACGCGCGAACGGATTTTCGAAATTGCGCAGGCGATACAAAAACGCTCTCATCAGTAAACCCCTTCAAGGCGCTGGCGAAGGCCCCCTTTGGTATTGGGTTCTTCGACCCGCAAGCGTCCACGCTCCAGAATTAAACGCTTGTGGCCGAATTGGTCCATGATTTGCTGGTTGTGAGTTGCGATGACAACCGTCGTTCCCATCCGGTTCAATTGGTCGAACAATGCCATCAGGCGGAATCCGATTTCGTCGTCGAGGTTCCCGGTCGGCTCATCCGCCAGCAAGAGGCGCGGGCGGGTAATGACGGCGCGCGCGATGGCAACGCGTTGCTGCTGGCCGCCGGACATGGTGCTGGGAAGCGATTGTTTGTGGTCTCCAAGCCCGACCCAATCGAGAAGCTCGCTGACGTTGTTTTGTATTTCCTTTTCAGGACGGCCCTGAATCCGCAAAGGCAAGGCGACATTG
The DNA here is from genome assembly GCA_003241475.1 of Micavibrio aeruginosavorus. Classification (GTDB taxonomy): domain Bacteria; phylum Pseudomonadota; class Alphaproteobacteria; order Micavibrionales; family Micavibrionaceae; genus Micavibrio_A; species Micavibrio_A aeruginosavorus_A. The sequence continues at coordinate 8,473 of QFQB01000032.1, read as the reverse complement.
TCGAACGCGCTCATGTGTCCCAGAAGGCGAAAGTCCTGAAAAACAACGCCGATGCGTTGGCGCATGGCTGCCAATTGGTCGCGGTCCAGTTCGCCGATATTTTGCCCGAACATGCGGATCAATCCGCGCGTAGGCATCCGCCCCAGATAGAGCAGGGACATCAAGGACGTTTTACCCGCGCCGGAAGGACCGGACAGGAAGTGGAACGATCCGGGTTCGAGGATCAGGTCGATATCTTCAAGGACTTCGGGACCTATGCCGTAGCGCAGACCCACATGTTCATACCGTATCACTTAGAAATCCTTGGTTACGTCTGCTTTTGGTTCCATATCTTCTTCCTCCGCATTGCCCTTGTTGAGAATGCGTTGAATCGATTTGGCCTTCAGATAAGCATTATCGATACGGCTTGCACAGGCATAAGCCTCTTCAAGCATCGCTTTGTCCAGAAAAATACGAGAGATAATATCGTACTGCTTGTTCCGGTAAGCGGGGCTGTCGATGGCATTCATGCTGAGGAGGGCGTTTTTTAAATCGCCGCGGTCGGCATCTATTTCAGCCGTCTCGCCATAGGCTTTGTTGCGCAAGGCGGCGTTATCCATGGTTGAGGCTGTGCGTCTTGCACTCTCGTCGTCTCCGGCAAAGGCTTGAGCCATGGCAATGTAGGTGTAGGCAATGCCCTGGCTGGGTTTGTGGCTTATGATGGCCGCTTGCGATGCCAGTTTGGCAAACAGGCTGTCATAGCGGTGTTTTTCCCACTTCATGCTGGCCGCCGCCATGCCGATGCCGCGGATCGTCATGGCCTTGGTATCGTTGTCGGTAATGCGTTCGATCAGGGCGATGGCTTTGTCCGGCTCTCCCTCGTAGGTGTAGGTCTTGGCGAGTTCGCGCAGAGTCTGGTCTTTCCATTCGGACTTTTCAATATTGGGAACAAGCGTTTCGATTTTTTTCATCAGGCAGGGGCGATCCACGGCTGAACACTCGCGGCTTTTGTCTTTGGACTGTGCAAAGGCATCGCAAGAAAACCCGCTAAACCCCAATATGAAAAGATAAAAACCGCTGAATAGGAACCTGAGCATGATACGCTGCGCCTTGCCGTTCGTGGAAGTGTATCCTATACATACAGTATAGATGTCCGTTTGAGAAGAAGACCCGCGCCCCCATGATCCTGACCTGCCCAGCTTGCACCATGCGCTATCTCGTGTCCGAAGGGGCCGTCGGGCCGAATGGTCGTCGCGTGCGCTGCGCAAATTGCGGTCATCAATGGGTGCAGGAGCCTGAGGCCGGTCTGGATGCGGAATTGTTCGACGGGGCGGATCAGGTTTTTCCGGAAATTCCCGAAGAGGGGATTGATTTCGATACGGTTTCGTCTGATGTAGCCGAGGCGGCTCCTTATGAAGACGATTTCCAATCCATCCTCAAAAAAGAAATCGAAAGCACGCCCATTCCCGAAGGCGTAAAGCCCATTCCGCCGGATGAGGATTTTGTTACCGAAGGGCCGGGCCAGAAAAAACAGCAAAAGAAGGCGTCCAAAGAAAAAATAGCGGGCTATGCCGCGGCGGTCTGTTTCTGGCTGGTTGTGCTGGGGGCGATTATTGGTTTGCATCCGCAAATCAGTCGCGCATGGCCCGCATCCAACCTATTGTATGATCTGGTCGGGATGAAGCCTGTTCCGCCGGGAGAGGGCCTTGCGCTCGATAGCCTTAGTGCCGAAATGGGCGAAGGAAAAATCCTTCTCAAAGGCAATATTCTGAACTTGCGCACGCAAGATATCAAAGTGCCTGCAGTCATGGCCTCGATCGTCGATGCCGAAGAAAAGGTGATCGACCGTATCCTGATCGCGCCGCCGGTTGCGCGTTTGAAAGCGGAAGGAAAAGCCCCTTTCGATGTGGCTTATCCGACCATACCTGATGGGGCGGCCAATGTCCGTTTTGCTTTTTCCTTTGTGAAAGTGGAGCCGCAAGAAGAAGCCGTATCGGAAGAAGAAAAACCTTCCGGCCATGCGCCGGAACCTTCTCACGAAGATCCGGAAGCTCACTAGGGGTAGGACGTCATGATCCTGCGCATATATAAAACATTCCGGAAAAAATGGCCGTTTCTGGAGCCTCTTGTTTTGGCAGGCTTTGGCCTCGTCTGGTTTTTGCTGTGGTCTTTTCTGGAACTGTCCGAAGAAGTCATGGAAGGCGGTACGCATACGCTCGATGTAGCCATCCTTATGGCGATGCGCGACGGTAGCAACCCGCAAAATCCATGGGGCCCCTCTTGGCTCGCCGAGATGCTTCGCGACATTTCGGGATTGGGCGGCATTTCGATTCTGACCCTCGTGACGATCAGTGCGGGGTTTTATCTCTTCATGCTTCAAAAACGCGGCGCGGCGCTTTACCTGATAGTCAGCATCATTATTGGGACGCTTTTATCGAATGCGCTCAAATACGGGTTTGCCCGTCCGCGTCCCGAACTTGTGCCGCATGGTTCTTATACTTTCACCAATTCTTTTCCCAGCGGCCATTCCATGATGGCGGCGCTTGTCTATTTAAGCATCGGCGCTTTGCTGGCGCGCTCGACCCAAAGCGCAGGGCTGAAGATTTATTTTATGGCCACATCGATCATCATCACCGTGCTCATCGGCATCAGCCGCGTATATCTCGGCGTGCATTGGCCGACGGATGTCGTGGCGGGCTGGGTGATCGGCGCTCTTTGCGCCGTTGTGTTCTGGCTGGGGGAGTGGGGATGGCAGGAGAGAATATTCTCCAGATCTACGCCGTCCAGTCAGGGATGATGTCGCGTCCGATAATATCTTCATATGTCTGACGCGGACGGATCACTTCAAATTTGCCGTTTTTCGTCATGACTTCCGCCGCCATAGGGCGCGTGTTGTAATTGGACGCCATAGATGCGCCGTAGGCTCCGGCGGAACGGATCACGGCAAAGTCTCCCTGTTTCATTTCAGGCATTTCGCGGTCTTTTGTAAAAGTATCTCCGCTCTCGCACACAGGGCCGACGACATCATACTTTGTCCATTTGGCATTACCCGACGCGATAGGCTCGATCGCGTGGTAGGAATCGTACAGGGCGGGACGGATCAAATCATTCATCGCGGAATCCACGATGAGAAAGTTTTTTGCCGGCGTCTCTTTTACGAAAAGAACCTCTGTTAAAAGAACGCCTGCGTTGCCTACCAGAAAGCGGCCCGGCTCCATGACGATCTCTACATCCAGCGGTACGATAATCTCGTTTACCCATTTGGCGTAGTAGTCAAGATCAAGCAATTGTTCATCTTTGTAAACGATGGGGAAGCCGCCGCCGATATCGAGACGCGTAATGCTGTGGCCGTTCTTGCGAAGCGAGAGAACGACATCGCGCAGTTTCTCAAAAGCATCCTTGAACCGCTCGACTTGAAACACCTGCGCGCCGATATGCATGTGCAATCCGACAGGATCGATGTGCGAAAATTTTTCCGCCATCGTATAGGCCGTTTCCATCATCTCGGAAACGATGCCGAATTTATCCGTCTTGCGGCCCGTCGTGATTTTTTCGTGCCCGCCGCCGCCGATGTCGGGGTTCAGGCGGAATGCGACGCGCGCGATGAGATCGATGTCTTGCGCGACTTCCTGAATCCGTTCCAGTTCGGGAATGGATTCAACATTGAACTGCAGAATTCCCGCTTTCAGGCAGGCCGCAATTTCGGATCTGGATTTTCCGACGCCTGTCGAGACGATTTTTTTCGGATCGAAGCCAGCTTTGAGAGCGCGAACCAATTCACCTTCGGAAACGATTTCTAGGCCGCTACCCAGAGATTGTAGAAAATTCAGAACTGCCAAATTGCTGTTGGCTTTGCAGGCAAAGCAGAGCAGGGGCTGACGGTTGGCAGGAATGGCTTTTTCCATTGCTCCTTTTAATTTGGCGAATTGGGATTCTATCACGCTTGCGGAATAAACATAGGCGGGCGTGCCGACCTGTTTTGCGATTGTCTGCAAGGAAACGCCGTCGGCGTGCAGAACACCGTCTTTTTCTTCAAATCCGCTCATAGAGAATCCTTATTTTTTCTCCGGCATTGGGTAGTCGCGCGGAAAATCGTTCTTTTCGGTTCCCGCAGGCTGGTCGAGCTTGTTAGGCTTGATTCCGCAACCGGCGATCAGCAAGGTTGCCAGAAGGGCTACGCAAAGGGCATAATTTTTGTGCAAGGTCATGCTTGCCATTAAATCGGAAGAGCGATGAAAAACAAGATAATTTTCGCAAGCGTCGTTGCACTCGTGTTTACACTGGCGGCTTTGACGGGATTCTATGGCCCGGCCAAGCTAAAGGCTTATCAGGGCGAAAAACTACAGGAATCCTTTACGCCGGGTTCGGTGCCCAAACTCGTTCTCGATCGGTTTTCACGTCAATTCGCGAAGGTGCTGGTGGCCAGTGAAGCCCAATACATGCCTGAAGAGCCATTTTTAGACCCTAAAAGCAATACTGTGCGAATGCGGGATTTTCAAGGAAGGCCCACGTTGGTCAATCTCTGGGCTACATGGTGTGCGCCTTGCGTGGTGGAATTGCCATCCTTGGAAAAATTCGAAAAACACTACAGGGGGCGGATCAATGTGCTGGCTGTGGCCGTTGAAGAGGGGAAGGACCCCGGGGATATTGCCAAATTCCTTGAAAGTCGCCTTTTGGGAGATTTCGCAGGTTACGTGGACAAGGGGGGGCGTTTTGCCTCGAATCTGGGTATTCGTGGCATACCTACGAGTTTTGTCATAGGCAGTGACGGGCTTATTTTGTATCGTTTAGAAGGAGATGCCGACTGGACATCTCCGGAGGTACAGGCGTTCTTCGATATTCTTCTTTTACAGAATCGGTGAATGATTTCTTAAGAGTTTCAATTGCATACTGGTACAACAACCCTCATTCTCACGGGACAGAATGTCTAACGACGACGAATTTAGCGAAAAACTGACGCAGGCCCAGCTTGATGCCATGGTTGATTTGCATGGACGTTTCTTGAACGGGCGTCTGGGTGGCCGTCGCGCAACCTTGAAAAACGTTGATCTGTCAGGCCTGTCTTTTGCGGGTAAGGATATGCGTAATGCCGATTTTACGGGTTGCAAAATGACACGGATGGATCTTTCTAAGGCGAATTTTGGAGAATCCCGTCTTTACGCCTGCGATCTTTCCGATTCAAACCTGACCCGGTGCAATTTTTCCCGCGCGGATTTGCGCGGCGCGCGTATTCAAAGCGCTAACTTGGAACAAGCCAATCTTGATAAAGCGGATTTACGCGTGGGTGGTTTTTCCAAAAATGGTATGTACGATACCGGCGAAAGTGTTTCTTTCCGTGGTGCAAATCTGTCCGGTGCCCGCCTTGTCGGTTCGCTCGCAAATAGCGTCGATTTTTCCGACGCTATTATGACGGGAATCAATATGCAAGGGGCAGACCTTCGCAATGCCGATCTTGATGGAGCCGATTTGTCCGGCGCTCAGATGGCCGGCGTAAAATTAAAGGGCGCACAAATGAACGCCACTATTTTGACAGGCGTCAATATGGCCGAGATCAGCGAGATAGAAGTCGATTTGTCCAAAGCCATTACGGATGCCAACATCGGAGCCTCGGTCAAAGATCTCGAAGAGCCTTTGGCAAAGATGATCGAAACGCATCGTCAATGGGTAGCCAGTGCAGGGAAGGATGGGAAGCAACTTGATTTGTCCGGCTATGACATGCGCCCGCTTGAAACATTGAAGATGGAAAAAATGACGGCTATCAAAGCTGTTAAAGCACGTTTCTTCGGCATGAACATGTTCAAAACGCAGATGCAGAGCGCGAACTTGGATGAATCCGACTTCCGCCGTTGCGATCTGGAGCAATCCGACATGCGCGGTAGTTCATTCAAGGGCGCGCGCTTTAATCACGCATCCTTACGTGGTGCGAATTTCGAGCCGCTGATGTTCGGCGGCGGCGATGCAACCAAGCGATTCAATCCTTGCAATTTTACAGGAGCGTCTCTGAGTTACGCCGACCTGTCCGACTCAAAAATGCGCATGGCGAATTTCAAGAACGCCGATTTGACCAATGCGAATTTCAAAAATGCCGATTTGCGTGAATGTGATTTTACGGATGCTGTTCTGGATGGGGCGATCTGGGATGATGCGAACCTTGAGGGTGCTATCCTACCAGCCGCAAAAACCGGTTCTGCTTTTAAAATGAAAACGGCGGAATAGGGTTACGGTTGCGCAAATGGAACCGAAGAAGGTTCAACTTGCGTTACTGGTTCTTCTTTTTGCGCTGACCCAAACAGGAAATTGCTAACAGACGTATCTACAGCAACGGTAGCTTGCGTAAAAGCTCCGGCGACGAGCAGAGCGGCGGCGCTAGTTCCGAACAGTTTACGCTTGTCGATATTTAGCGGGCCCAACTTGGATTCATTCCTTACAATCCCGACAACCTTGAGGGCGCGGTATGCGGCGCATACTTTAAAAAAATTTGTAAGAATCAAAACCGTATCGGCGGGTGCAGGCATATGTTTCAAAGAACACAGAATTCCCGCGCCCATACCCAAGCGCATTCCGCATTCTTTAGAGATTTCTGCACGGCGCGTGCTGATATGCTGATTTGACATAGGGCAGAGGTATAACCGCCTCTTAAAATTATGTCAATAATTATAGTTTTTGCGTCAGCTCTGGCACAATCTGGAACAGATCACCCACCAACCCATAGTCCGCAATGCCGAAAATCGGCGCATCCGCATCCTTGTTGATGGCCACGATGACCTTGGAATCCTTCATGCCCGCCAAATGCTGGATCGCGCCGGAAATACCGATGGCAATATAAAGCTGCGGCGCAACGTTTTTACCCGTTTGGCCAACCTGATAATCGTTGGGTACATATCCGGCATCGACGGCGGCGCGGGACGCACCGATTGCGGCATTCAATTTATCCGCCAATGCTTCGATAATCTTGAATCCTTCCGCAGAGCCAAGGGCGCGTCCGCCGGACACAACGATTTTCGCGGCGGTCAGTTCGGGTCGGTCGGATTTGGAGACTTCTTCGGAAACGAAAGATGACAAGCCCGAATCGCCTTTGGCGCTCGCCGCCTCAACCGGAGCAGAGCTGCCGTCTGCGGCGGCGGCATCGAACGCTGTCCCGCGCGCGGTGATGATTTTAATCTTGTCAGAAGATTTTACGGTGGCGATCGCATTGCCTGCATAGATCGGACGCTCGAACGTATCCGCATCGACCACGCCGATAATGTCGGAAATCATCTGGACATCAAGCACAGCGGCCACGCGCGGCAGGATGTTTTTCCATGTCGTCGTTGATGGGCCGATGATGTGCGAATAGTTCGATGCGGCATCAACGATGATCGGCGCGGCGTTTTCGGCGAGGCCATGGGCGAGGGAGGTATCGTCTACATTGATAACTTTGGACACCCCTGCAATCTTGGCGGCTACCTGCGCCACGGCATCGCATCCCGAGCCTATCACCATGACATGCACATCGCCGCCTATTTTCGCGGCCGCGCCAACAGCGTTCAGTGTCGCTGGTTTCAGTTCTTTATTGTCGTGTTCTGCGAGAACGAGAATGGCCATGATTAAATTACCTTCGCTTCGTTTTTCAATTTGTCGATCAGTTCGTCAACACTGGCGACTTTTCCGCCGCCGGTGCGTTTCTTCGGCTCGGATACTTTCACCACGGATAGGCGGGGCGTCAAATCCACGCCGTAATCTTCGGGCTTTTTCGTTTCCAGCGGTTTGGATTTCGCCTTCATGATGTTCGGCAGAGCGGCATAGCGCGGTTCGTTCAAACGCAGATCGGTTGTAACAATGGCGGGAAGTTGCAGGGCGACAGTCTCAAGACCGCCATCGACTTCGCGCGTAACATTCACTTTGCCATCGGCCAGTTCGACTTTGGATGCGAACGTGCCTTGGCCCCAGCCCAGAAGCGCGGCCAGCATCTGGCCCGTCTGGTTGGAATCATCATCGATGGACTGCTTGCCCATGATGATAAGATCGGGCTTTTCCGTCTCAACAATAGCTTTTAAAATTTTGGCAACGGCCAGAGGTTCGACGCCGCCGATATCGGTGGGGGCGTCCGTCTGGACCAGAATGCCGCGGTCTGCGCCGATGGCCATGCCGGTGCGGATGATATCCTGCGCTTTGGCGGGGCCTATGCTGACTAGAACGATTTCAGCTGCTTTGCCGGCCTCTTTCAAACGGACGGCTTCTTCAACGGCAATCTCGTCGAACGGATTCATCGACATCTTTACGTTGGCCAGATCGACGCCTGTGCCGTCGGCTTTCACGCGGATTTTAACGCTGTAATCGACAGCCCGTTTAACGGGGACAAGAATTTTCATCTCACTAACTCCTTAAGATTTCCCGGCCATAACCGCGAGTGCAAACAAGGCAAGGGCGATGCCTTGCATGATGACGCGGGCGCGCATCAGCTTGTTGCCGTATTTCTGGTTAAATTCGCCGCCTTTGACCATGCTGAACAATC
>QFQB01000142.1 GCA_003241475.1 Micavibrio aeruginosavorus | reverse complement strand
GGCACGAAACGCGTTGCCAAAGCCGTTCTCGTCGGCGCGGTTCCGCCTTTGATGCTGAAAACGGCGAAGAACCCCGGCGGCCTGCCTATGGAAGTGTTCGATGACATCCGCAAGAATACGCTGGAAAACCGCGCGCAGTTCTTCAAGGACATCGTTGTTCCCTTCTACGGCTACAACCGTCCCGGCGCGAAACTTTCCGAAGGCATCCGCGACAGCTTCTGGATGCAGGGCATGATGGGCGGGATCAAATCGATCTATGACTCGATCAAGCAATTCTCGGAATCCGATTTCACGGAGGACCTGAAAAAGATCGATGTACCGACGCTGATCATCCACGGCGATGACGACCAGATCGTGCCGATCGGCGATAGCGCCCTGCTCTCTTCGAAGCTGATCCCGAATGCCGAGCTAAAAATCTATGCCGGTGCGGACCACGGCCTTGCCCAGACGCACACGGATAAATTCAATGCCGACCTTCTGGCCTTTATCGAAGCCAAAGCCGCGGCCAAAAAGGCCGCCTAATTTCCTCCAGAACAAAAGCCCCGCGTTTGCGGGGCTTTTATGTTGGCCGTAAAGAAAAACCGGCTTTTGGCCGCCCCGTTATACCCCAAAAACGCCCGAAGGCTTTATCCCATTCCCCCGTATAATAAAAAATTGCACACCCCCGTCTGGTTTTTTGACCGAACGGTCTATTTCACTTCCTGAATTTCGTGTATTGTGTGTTGCACAAGACATGCCCTTTTTGGCTGATTTGAAAGATTATTATGAGAAAACAACGCTTTATCTATCCCGTTCTGTTGGCAGCCCTTCTGTCCGGTTGCTCCCTGATCCCCAATTACGAGCGCCCAGATACACAAACACCCGCAGGCTGGAATGAGGCCGATGCCTCCCAGCCGACCGTTATCGCCAAGGACTGGTGGAAGAATTTCAACAGCGTCGAACTTAACGCGCTGATGGAAGAAGCGCTGGCCAACAACAATGATCTGGGCGCGGCCATCGCGCGCGTCGAACAGGCCCGCGGACTATTAAAAGCGCAAGGCGCGTCCCTGCTCCCGTCTGTTGACGGCACGGGCAATGTGGGGTGGGACAAGATCAACCCTGGCAAAGGCAAAAGCACCGATGATGCGAGCTATAGCGCCGGCTTGTCCGTGGGCTATGAACTTGACCTCTTCGGCATGAACCGCGCCGAGATTGAATCCGCCGCACAAGACCTAGAGGCCAGCGGCTTTTCGAAAGATGCCACCGCCCTCATCGTTATGGGCGACGTGGCCAAGGGCTATTTCAATGTCCTCAATCTGCAAGAGCGTCTGGCGATCGCCGACAAGAATCTCAAGAGCTCGCGTGAATTGTTGCGCATTGTGCAGGCCCGTTTCGATGCCGGCGCAACAACGGCTCTCGATGTTTCGCAACAAAAATCCGATCTGGGCACAACCGAAGCCAACCGTGCCGCGATCGAGCTTCAGTTGAAAATCGCGAAGAGCGCCCTTGCCGTTCTGGTTGGAAAGCCGCCGCAAGCCTTGCAGGTCGCCTCGACCAACATGAACAGTCTGGTCGTACCAAATATCGCGCCAGGTCAACCTTCAACCTTGCTGGAACGCCGTCCGGACATCCGTAGCGCCGAAGCCTCGTTGATCGGAGCCAATGCTGATATCGGCGCCGCGCGCGCAGCATTCTACCCGAATGTAACGCTGGGTCTAGACTGGACTATTGGCGCATCACCTTGGGGAGATCCCGCAACAACGGCCCTTTCGCTCGCATCCGGCATCGTCCAGCCGATTTTCAAAGGTGGATTGTTGCAAGGGAACCTTGATTACTCAAAAGGTCGCAGAGCCGAGTTGGTTCAAAACTACCGTAAAACCGTCCTGACATCGTTCAAGGATGTTGAAGACGCACTGGCTACCGTTAAAACATCGGCGCAACGCGAAACATCGCTGGAAACCGCAGCAAACGAAGCCCGCAAGGCTTATGACCTATCCAAGCAACAATATGACGTCGGCTCGATCGACTTCCAAATTTTGCTGGACTCACAGCAAACGATGCTTTTGGCCGAAGACAACTATGTTCAGACCCGAAACGAACGTCTTGCCGCGGCTGTAGACCTTTACAAGGCTCTGGGCGGCGGATGGGCTGAAAATTCCAAATCCGTGGAAACACCAGCACAGCCGGTTCAGGTAACAAAGCCAGCAACAACGCAAAAGCCCGTTGAAATGTTCCCTGCGGAAAGCAAGCCCGCCGTTCAGCAATAAGACGCTGGAAAGCAAAGCCAAAACGATTTTCCTTCCATAAAACGGGGCAAATCCTGTATGGTCCGCGCCATGAATAACCCTGCAAGCAAAGCCTCGCCCAAAGTCGGCATGATCTCCCTTGGTTGCCCCAAGGCTCTGGTGGATTCCGAACGGATTCTGACCAAGCTACGCGCCGAAGGCTATGAAATGTCCGGCCAATACAATGATGCCGATGTGGTTATCGTGAACACCTGCGGCTTTTTGGACTCCGCCAAGGAAGAGAGCCTGAACGCCATCGGCACCGCCATGCGCGAAAACGGCAAGGTTATCGTAACGGGTTGCATGGGCAAGAATGCCGAGGAAATCACCTCCCGCTTCCCCAATGTTCTGGCCGTCACAGGCGCGCATCAATATGAACAAGTCGTCGGCGCCGTGCACGATGCCGTCCCGCCGCTTCATGACCCGTTTACCGACCTCGTGCCCGCCGAAGGCCTGAAACTAACCCCGCGTCATTATGCCTATTTGAAGATATCCGAAGGTTGCAACAATCGTTGCACATTCTGCATCATTCCGGGCCTTCGCGGCGATCTTGTTTCCCGCCCGATCCACCATGTCATCGCAGAAGCCGAGAACCTTGCCCGCGCTGGCGTGAAAGAAATTCTGGTCATCTCGCAAGACACATCTGCTTACGGCGTCGACCTGAAATATCAGGAATTCGGCTGGAAGGGCAAACGCTGGGCCACAAAGTTTCAGGATCTCGCGGAAGCCCTGAGCGAGCTCGGCATCTGGGTGCGCATGCATTACGTCTACCCCTACCCGCATGTCGATAAAGTTATTCCGCTGATGAATCAGCGCAAAATCCTGCCCTACATCGATATTCCGTTCCAGCACGCGCACCCTGAAGTGCTCAAGCTGATGAAGCGCCCCGCGCATCAGGAAAAAACCGCAGCAAGAATTCACTCATGGCGCGACATGTGCCCCGATCTAACCATCCGCTCCTCCTTTATCGTCGGCCATCCCGGCGAGACGGAAGAGCACTTCCAGTTTATGCTGGATTGGCTGGAAGACGTGCAACTTGACCGCGTCGGAGCCTTTAAATACGAACCCGTCAAAGGGGCTGTAGCCAACCAGATCGAACTCCAGGTGCCTGAAGACGTGAAACAGGAACGCTATGAGCGTTTCATGGCAGTCCAACAAAAAATCAGCGCAGCAAAGTTGCAACAAAAGGTCGGCAAAACCATCGATGTCATTATTGACGATATCGGCGAAGATGGCGGTGCGGATGCCCGCTCCGAAGGCGATGCGCCGGAAATCGACGGCAAGGCGTATCTACGCGACGCGGGCCACCTAAAGCAAGGCGATATCGTAAAAGTTATCGTTGAGGATGCAGACGATTACGACCTCTATGCTGCACCCGTTAATGCGCAAAAAGACGAAGCATGAGCCTGATCTACGATAACGCCGGACTGGGAAAAAGCTTCACAGATCGGAGCCATCGCTACTACGATATGTGCGAAGAAATCTGTAGCACACTCTTCCCCGCACCCGAACAAATCCTTACCGTTGATGGCCGCAAGGAAATCTGCAATCAACTCTCCCATTATGCCGAGAAATGGGACAACGAAGGTAGTACACACATCAGCAATCTTTTCAATGCTCACGCTTATCTTGTAATTGAGAAAGCCGGAAAAGCCGGCATGCAGTTCGTGAATCAGAACCAACCCCTCAAAAGCTTTTCAGGCTTGGCCCCTATTGTAAAAGTTGCGACGGACGAACTGGCTTTTGCGGCAGTCACGCTCATTGCGCAACATCGCACCTCACCACTTTCACCCGTGCGCAACAATTTCTTTATCTGGGATCACCCGCAATCCTGACTTAACGGCAGGTTGCATTGTGCGTCGGAATGTAGCGGTTTCCAAGGGCCGCACCGCCGACCGCACCGCCAATTGTTGCGACAGTGTTACCACTACCCGATCCAATTTGGTTGCCAATTACACCGCCGCCAACGCCGCCGACGATCGTACCCACAATGTTTCCGTCATTACAATTGCTGGCC
>QFQB01000141.1 GCA_003241475.1 Micavibrio aeruginosavorus | reverse complement strand
AGCGCGCGTTCGCGCGCATCGGCGTGATCGACGATGGGGTTCGGATAAGTCTTGCCAAGTTTGACGCCCGCGTATTCGAGCACATTGTCGGGCGCTTCCCACGGTTTGTGAAGATACTTGTCCGGCATCTTTGAAAGTTCCGGCACATAGCGGCGGACGTATTCTCCTGTGCCGTCGAACTTTTCTCCCTGCATCACCGGATTGAAAATGCGGAAATAAGGGGCGGCGTCCGCGCCGCATCCTGCGATCCACTGCCAGCTTGCCGAATTGTTCGCAAGGTCGGCATCGACAAGGCAATCCCAGAACCAGTCTTCGCCGGCATGCCAGTTCAGCAAAAGATGTTTGACGAGGAACGAGCCGACAATCATCCGTGCACGATTGTGCATGTAGCCTGTTTCCCACAGTTCGCGCATCGCGGCATCGACGATGGGGTATCCTGTTTGTCCTGTTTTCCAAGCCTCCAGATGTTTCTTATTGTAGGCCCACGGAAAAGAAGCAAAGCGTTCCTGAAGAGGTTTTTTGGGAATGGTTGGGAAATGATAGAGAAGATGATGCGAGAATTCGCGCCAGCCCAGTTCCGAACAAAAACAATCGATGTTTGCATCTTCGCCTTGCGCCTTGGCCGCGTGCCATGCCTGATTTGGGGATATTTCGCCGAAATGCAGGCGCGGCGACAGGCGTGATACATTGTCTTTGGCCATGAAATTGCGGCCCTGTTTGTAATCTGCCAGGCCGTGAGTGATAAAATGCTTGAGCGCTTTGGCTGCGCCGGATTCCCCGATCTCCCAATATTGCTCCATCTTCTTGTCCCAGCGTGGTTCAGGCTTGCGGGGCAGGAGTTTCAGGCTTTCGAGCGTCTCGCCTTTGTATGATGTAAGATCAATCAATTTTGGTTTTGGCAGAGGCGCGCGCGGCTCATCTTTCGACAGGCATCCTCTACGGTAATAGGGCGTAAAAACTTTATAGGGCGTGCCATCGGACTTTAGAACATCCCACGGCTCCCATAGCAGTGATCCATTAAAGCTCTCGGCGTTTATATCAAGGTCTTTAAGCGTTTCCTTGATCAGCTTATCGCGCTTGATGCGCCATGGCTCGTAACAGCGGTTCCAGTAAACGCTATCGGCGTTTATCTCTTGCGCCAGCGCCGGAATTTGTACGAACGCATCACCTTTCAGAAGGACGAGTTTGCCATCCAGTGTTTCATTCAAGGATTTTAAGGAGTGGTGGAGCCACCAGCGGCTTGCTCCACCCATCTTCCATTCGGCGGCATTTTCATCATCCAATACATAAACGGGCAGAATTTTAGCGCCGCTCTTGATGGCGGCGTGAAGCGCAGGATTGTCGGCAAGCCGTAAATCGCGCCGGAACCAGAGAATGGCGGTATGTTGTGACATTCACAGGAGTATAGAAGAAATAAACCCCATGAAAAGCGGTGCTTAGCCGTCCCGGTTGATCTTCCCGATAATTTCCTGAATTTTGTCGTCGGATTTCAAGTTTTCCACCTGACAGGTTCCGGCCGCATCGTGACCGCCGCCGCCATAGGAAAGGCAGAGATCGCCGACATGGGTTTTGGATGTTTTGTTCAGGATGGATTTGCCGATGGCGAGCACGGTATTTTGTTTATTCTTGCCCCACATGATGTGCATCGAGATGTTGCACTTGGGGAAGAGGGCGTAAATCATAAAGCGGTTCCCGGCCCAGATCGTGTCTTCCTTGCGCAAGTCCAGAACGACCAGATTGTCGTGAATGCGCGCGCAACGTTCGATCTGCTCTCGGAATTTAGGCAGGTGCGAGTGGTAAAGATCAACGCGTTCCTTTACATCCGGCATCTTTAAAATATCGTCGATGCTTTTATGTTCGCGCACCGTTTCGATGAGTTTCATCATCAGTTGATAGTTGGAGATGTTGAAATCGCGGAAACGGCCCAAACCCGTACGCGCATCCATAATAAAGCTGAGGAGCTCCCAGCCTTTGGCTTCCAGAATTTCATCTTTGGAAAAGGCGGCGGAATCGGCCTTATCGACGGCTTCCATCATTTCATCGGCGATTTCGGGAAAAGCTTCCGCTCCGCCAAAATAGTCGTAAACCACGCGCGCGGCGCTTGGCGCCTTTGGATTGATGATGTGATTGTCCGCATGGGATTTTACGCGGTGCATTTCGCTCGCGTGATGGTCGAACGACATATACACGCCCTCTACATAAGGCAGATTGGTCGTGATGACGTCGTCATCCACATCGATCAATCCGTCCTGCATGTCCTTGGGGTGCGCAAAGGAAATGTCATCAATGATTCCAAGTTCCTTTAGCAACACGGCGCAAACAAGGCCATCCATGTCCGATCGCGTAATAAGGCGATACTTGCGGCCAGCCTCGGGCTTCAGTTTTGGGGCGCTCATTAAAGGGGGTCTCCTTGAAACTGCTTATCTGTCGGAAATTATGGAATCGTACACAGTAAGGATAATTAAAAAAGGATAATACGCGGTTAATGAAAGGGAAAGCGGAATATGGCTTTCCACTGCATTGTGTGGGGAGGTAAGCGGTGACCTATTCTTTTTTACAGCCGCAGAGCTTTCCCGTAAACGCCGCCGCAAAAAAGTTCACAAGAGACAGGCCCAGCGCGCCTGCTGAAACGATAACGACCATAAGTTTCAAGCCGTCGTCGGGCGGGGTCAGGAAGTAATAAACGCCGGAGGCTAGAAAAGCGAGGGCGCAAATCAGCGTCAATTTGCATGTTGTGCCTTCGTATGGCGTGTCTGGGGATTCGGTATCCATCACCATGTGCGAGTTGTCGGATATATCAGCCATAGGGTGATCTCCTTTCGCGGCCAATAGGGCCGTACCTATATTTTGCGCCTTTATGGTTATCAAATGCCAAATAAATGATGGGAGCGACGCACCAATTCTGTGCTGCTTTGCATTAATAAGCAGATGCTAAAAAGGCGGCTTGCGCCGCCTTTTTTGATAAATTTTTTGACTTATGCTTCTACAGCTTCCGGTTCTTTTTTCTTTTTCTTGGAGCCTGTGCCGACCACATAGACGGGAGGTACATTGTCATCGACGGTCTCTTTGGAAACCACGACTTTTTCAACGCCTTCTTTATCCGGCACTTCGTACATCGTATCCATCAGCATGTTTTCAAGAATGGAGCGAAGACCGCGTGCGCCTGTTTTGCGTTCGATGGCGCCTTTGGCAACGGCTGTCAGTGCCTCATCTGTGAACTCCAGCTTCACCCCTTCCATATCGAAGAGGCGCTGATATTGTTTGACCAGAGCATTCTTCGGTTCCGTCAGGATGGAAACCAGCGCGGCTTCATCGAGATCTTCGAGCGTTGCGAACACAGGAAGACGACCGACGAATTCAGGGATAAGACCGAATTTCAAAAGGTCTTCAGGCTCAAGATTGCGTAGGAGTTCGCCTGTTTTCTTATCATCGAGGTTCTTCACATCCGCGCCGAAACCGATGGTCGTGCCGCGGCCTTTGTTGGCAAGGATTTTCTCTATGCCTGCAAACGCCCCGCCGCAGATAAAGAGGATGTTCGATGTATCGACTTGCAAAAATTCCTGCTGAGGATGTTTGCGCCCGCCTTGCGGAGGAACGGAAGCCACAGTGCCTTCCATCAGTTTCAGCAATGCCTGCTGAACGCCTTCGCCCGATACGTCGCGAGTAATGGAAGGATTGTCGCCCTTGCGTGAAATTTTGTCGATCTCGTCGATATAGACGATACCTCGTTGCGCGCGCTCGACATTGTAATCCGAAGCCTGCAACAGTTTCAAAACGATGTTTTCAACATCTTCCCCAACATAACCAGCCTCGGTCAGCGTTGTGGCATCCGCCATGGTGAAGGGGACGTCGATAATTTTCGCCAGCGTCTGTGCCAGAAGCGTTTTACCGCAACCCGTAGGCCCGACGAGCAGAATGTTCGATTTCGCCAGTTCGACATCGGAGCCGGAACCGGAACCGCCGTTTTCAAGGCGTTTATAGTGGTTGTGGACGGCCACCGAGAGAACGCGTTTCGCACGCTCTTGCCCGATCACGTAGTCATCAAGAACGACTTTGATCTCGGAGGGGGTTGGAACGCCTTCGCCGGAGCGAACCATCTGGGATTTGTCTTCTTCACGGATAAGATCCATGCCAAGCTCTACGCACTCATTGCAAATGAACACGTTCGGACCCGCGATGAGTTTTCTTACCTCATGCTGGCTCTTGCCGCAGAACGAGCAGTACAGGGTATTCTTGCTGTCTGTCTTGTCTGTTTTACTCATGGATGACCGCCTGCCTGTTTTTCCTTGTTAGGACT
>QFQB01000031.1 GCA_003241475.1 Micavibrio aeruginosavorus | reverse complement strand
ATGCTTACGACTTTGATGAAAACCTCCATACTCTCTATAAGGAGGGCAAGGAAAAGGCGGTTGATCAGCCAGTAATTGAAGGGAATGGCGCTGGCGAAGCGCTGCCTCCTGCCAAGATCAGCCCTGCGGCAAAAAAGGCCAAGAAAAAGGCCGGTGAATAATGTCCAAGCACACCCACATCGTTGAGGGCAATGACCCCGCAGAAATGCAGAAGAAAGCGCGTGAAATCCGTGAAAAGGACAAAAGCGTCGAAATCCAGTTTCGCCACAAGGACCCAGAGCCGGAAAAGCCGGTCGAGAAGGCAAAGCCGGCTAAATGATCGTTGAAACAGGCGCGGTTATCCCAGATGCAGACAGCTATGTGAGCGTCGCGGAGGCTGACGCCTATTTCACTTCCCGAGGAATAGACGCGTGGGCAGGCGCAACTTCTGTTAAAGAGTCCGCTCTTGTCCGTGCAACCGACTATGTGGAACAAACATACGACGGCCGATGGAAGGGCGAGCGGGTTTCATCCGATCAATCTCTTTCTTGGCCCCGTTATGATGTGTGTGTCGATGGGTATTACATTCCTATGGCCGCTATCCCTAAGCAGCTCGTTAGGGCTGTATGCGAACTCGCAGTCAAAGCGCTGTCCTCTGATCTCAATCCCGATATCGATAAGGGCGGGGTAAAATTCGAGAAAGTTGACGTAATCGAAACAGAGTATTTCGAGAACGGACCATTGAACACAAAGCGCCCTGCCGTCGATGGTAATCTGCGTGGCCTTCTCATTTCTAACGGCGTTAACGCCAAGGTCGTACGGGTATGAGTTACGCACCACTCGCGGCCACGGCACAGAGACTTATAGCCGCCAAGGGCCGGAGCGTGATCCTCCGCCGCAAAAACTCGGGGACGTTCAACCCCTCCACAGGCGAGATTACCGGTGGAGGTGTGAGCGATACACCCGTTATGACCGTATTCACCCAGTACAAGGCCGTCGAGATCGACGGGGAGATCATTCGCCGAACAGATAGCCGCGTATTGATAGCAGGCACAGAGCCAAAGAAAGACGACCGCATTATTGACGGCGATCTAACCTACACAGTGATCGACATCGAGACCGTAAAGCCCGGGGATACTGCATTGCTCTGGAAGGCGCAGGCGAGACTGTAATGGCCTCGAGCCGGCAGATACGCATGGACGCTCTGTACAAACGCAAAGTTATCGCCACGCTCGAAAGGCGCGTTATTTACACCGCACTCGCACTACTAGGTCAAGTAAAGGTCCTGACGCCTGTGAAAACCGGACGTGCGCGTTCGAACTGGCATCTGGATATCGGTGCCCCGACATTCGTGATCGTCGAGGCGAAAGGCGATCTAATTGCGGACGTTACGGATTACAAAATAGACAAAACAATATTCGTTTCCAACAACCTGCCCTACATACAGCGGCTTGAGGATGGATGGTCGCAACAGGCCCCTTCGGGCTTCGTTATAGACGCCATCGCCTACGCCAAGAGCAGGGCATCCCGCGCAGGAATCTAATGGACATCGCAGACGCCGACAAAGCCATCGTGAAGCATTTCACGGACGGGTGGGGGAATCTCGCGCCCGTTGCGTTCGATGATGTGAAATTCGACATCCCGCAGGCGACATGGGCGCGGCTGAACATCCGCCACAATCTGGGAAACCAGACGACCATGGGAGATCCGGGCAACAACCGCCACGAACAGCAGGGCGTGGTCACCGTCCAGATATTCGAACCGCAGGGCAACCACGGGATAGACGCGCGCGTAAAAGCGCAAGCAGCCGCCTCTTTGTTCCGCGGTAAGTCCGCTCAGGGCATCCACTTCTTCGAAACCACCTACCGCGAGATCGGAAACGATGGCGCGGGCTTCTTCCAAATCAACGTAACGGCCCGATTCCGCTACGACCTCTTCGCTTAACATAAGGAAAGATCAATGGCCGACACATCCAAGACACAGCTAGCCTATATCGCTGAAACCGTTTACGGCACGACCCCCGCTACACCAGTCTTCAAGCTGATGCGCTTTACAAATGAAAACATTCTTCCGAATGTCCAATACCTGACGTCCGACGAAATCCGTCCCGATCGCAACGTTCCTGACTTGACGCAAGTAGGAGGGGATGCGGGCGGCGATATCGGTTTGGAAATGTCCTACGGCAGTTTCGATGATTTTATCGAGGCGCTGTTGGGCGGAACGTGGGCAACGAACGTGCTTAAAAACGATGTCACGGAACGATCCTTTACGATCGAGAAGAAATTCGAGACGGGCGTTACAGATCAATATCACCGTCTGACCGGCGCCCGAGTCAATACCTTCAATCTGCGCATGGCCGCTCGCGAAAAAATCACCGGCAGTTTTGGACTCATGGGAAAAACAGTGTCCACAGGGACGACGGCGATCTCCGGAGCGACCTACACGGCCGCGAACACCAATCCGATCATGAACGCGGCGTCTATGTTTCAAACACTAACAATGTCGGGCATTACGAACCCCGAGCTATTGTCATTGGACCTGAACATTACGAACAATATGCGCCAACAGCCAGTTATGGGCCAGATTGGCTCCAAAGGTGTTGGTGCGGGTCGTTTCGAGGTCAACGGCTCTTTTGAAGCCTACTTCGCAAACTCGGAAATCGTGGACGCTTATGTCAACAATACAGCCACAACGCTTAACTTCACAATCGGCGGCACTTCTTCCCTAAAATATGCCCTTGCCATGGCGAAGGTGAAGTTCTCCGGTGTTGAGGTCTCAACCCCGGGCAACGATCAGGACGTGATCGCCCGCGTGAACTTCCAAGCTTATTACGATGCAACCGAAGCCGCGTCCCTGAAAATCACGCGTACGCCGTAACCGTTTCCCCGAGCAATTCCCGTATGGGCGGGGGTGTGCTTCGGGGTTCATTCCCGCCCGCCATAACCCCGAAAGGACCTAAACATGGGTAATCCCTATTCCGTATTTGGAACAGATAAATCTCTTGAAGCCGAAAAGGGCGTGAAGCTGGAATACGATGGTTTTTCCATCAATATCCATCGCGCCGGCGGCGGCAACCGCAATTATCAGCGCGTCCTTGCGAACAAGATGCGTCCGCATCGCCGCAAGGTCGAACAGGGAGCGCTAGGCGAAGAGGTAAGCCGTCGTCTGCTCGCTGAAGTGTATGCGGAGGCTGTTGTCACAGGATGGGACGGCGTCACGGATCGTGATGGCAAGGCTCTGGAATTCACGGCGGAAAACTGTGTAACGCTCTTGCTAGATCTTCCAGATCTATTCGACGACATTATCAACAGCGCAAGCGACGTTCGAAACTTCCGTGCCGTTGAATTGGAGATCGAGGAAAAAAACTCCGCGAAGTCCTAGCTTGGGGGCATGCATGGGGCGATCAGGCGGAGAATCTCCAATACCTGATTGATAAGGGAATCGAGGTTAAAGCCCTCGAAACCCGCCCCGATCTCCTCCCCGGCTTGGACTTCTATCTTACGGCCTTTAACGAACTGCGCTACGACCGCCCGATAGGGATGGCCGTAGGCCCTATACCGTGGTCTTCAATCGCGCGCTGGGCGGAAATTCACCGCCTTGATGCAGATGATCTTGAAGTTCTCACATCCCACCTGCGCGGCATGGAGCAGGAAATCTACGAAATAGAGCAAAAATCCCAAGAGAAAAAGAAAGGCGCACGATGACGGCAGACGAATCTATTGTCATCGATGTCCGCGGGGAAGTCTCTGGCGGCAGGGTTATCAAGCGCACATTGGACGACATTGCCCAGAGCGGCGACAAGGCGACCAAGGCGCAACAGCAACTTGAGCGCCAGATGCAGAGGATGAATTCCGTTGCCAACGCCCTGAGGGGTGGATTCTTTTCGCTTATCGCAGCCTTTAGTTTGAACGAGTTGGGCAGGATCTCGGACGGAGTTTCAACATTGAGTGGTAGATTGGCGAATGCTACTAGATCAGCCTATGAGGCGGCACAGGCCTTATCTGGATTGAGATCTATATCTATTAAGACTGGCACCGATATGGAGACGGTTGTTTCCGTATTTCAAAGGCTCTCTTTTGTTCGTGATGAGATAAATGCCTCTACATCAGAGATGTTGAAATTTACAGACACGGTATCAAAGCTCGGTTTAGTTTCTGGGGCATCTCAAACAGCGCTAAGTGCGGGTCTTACACAGCTTGGGCAAGGATTGTCGTCCAGCATTCTTCGTGCTGAAGAATTTAATTCCATCATGGAGAACATACCTGCAGTAGGTAAGGCCATAGCTGATCAGTTTGGTATCACCACAGGACAGCTTCGTAACCTTGTCGTCGAGGGCGAGGTTTTGTCTCGAGATGTTTTTGCCGCAATTCTGTTAAGCAGCGAGCAGGCGAATGAGCAGTTTGAAAAAATGCCCATGACTCTCGGCCGCGCGGGCGGGGTGATAGCAGCGGCTTTCACAGAAATATTGGATAAAATGAACCGGACGACTGGAAGCGCCAGCGGTATAGCGGCAATAATGTTGAAAATTGCCGATATTGTATCCGGTCTTGGTAATATTTTTGTAGGCGCGGCAAACATCGCACAGGCGGCGTTCAAGGCAGTTTTCGGTACGCTTTGGAGCCTTTTTCAGACATTTTCAAATTTTGCCTACAGCACAATGAATGGCCTGATATCAGCCGCCAACAAATTGCCGGGCATTGATATTGATTATCGTTTTGAGCTTAACAACAGAGAGCAATTCGGCAAAGACGTTCTTGATAGCATCGGGAGCGATTTAAAAGATGCCTCTGGCGCGTTCTCACAGGCAGGTAAGTCATTTTTTGGTCAAGGATCATCTGATGCGATCAAGACGGAAAACGATGAGGTTAGGAAAATCCTTAAAAACTATGCCGATATCGTAAAAAATCTCGGTGACGGCAATGACGCTAGAAAATCCGCAGAGAAGATCGAAAAACAGATTGCTTCGGCGATAAATGGAAGCCTCACTTCCGAAGAAAAGCTTTCCGCAGAAATAGCGGAAATGCAGCGCCTGCGCGGGTTCGCCAAAACGGCAGAACAAGCTCAGGGTCTTACCACCGCAATCGAGCGGGCGAATAAAGAGCTTGATGAAATGCGCCTTCAGACTGAAATCGACAGTCCATTGGCTCAGGGATTCAAGCGAATAGCCGACGAAATAGACGATGGATTGAAAGACGCCTTCATAGAGGGCTTTACCGAGACCGAAGGCGGCTGGAAAAAAATGCTGGAGGGCATGAAAAAAACCTTCACGACCTTCCTTGCGGATATTGCCTATCAGATTGCCATGCGTCCACTTGTGTTGAATGTTCTGGGAATTGGCGGGGCGGCGGCAGGATTGTCCAGCGGCGCAGTGGGCAGCATTCTAGGAACAGGATCGTCCTTTGGAACCGCTTCCTCCGGCGCAACGGGCGGAGGATTCAGCCTATCAAGTTTGGGAAGCATAGGCAGCAGTATTATCAACGGCGGTCTTTACAGCAACTTCCTCGGCGGCATCGGTTCCGGCGTGGGCAATCTCCTGTCGGGTCAGGCTTGGGGCGCTATGGGCCCCTCCCGCGCGGCGGCAATCGGCGGCGGGGCGTTCGGGAATCTCGGCTACGGCGCATTGGGAAGCCTTGGGGCTTCGCTCCTTGGTCTAGGAAACAAGAACACTATGGTCAATCTCGCTTCCGGAACACTAGGTTCTCTCGCGGGAGGCGCTATCGGGACATCCTTGGGTACGATACTCGGCATGGCGGGCGGGCCTGTCGGGGCTTTGGTCGGCGGCTTTGCGGGGACGGCGCTCGGCGGTCTTTTCGGCGGCGGCATGAAGCGCGTGACGCTCGGCACATCATTGAGCATGAAAAACGGCCAGTTCGTTGCCGGTTCGAATCCTAAGGACAAGGAGCGGGATCAATCCCAAAAATGGGGCAACTCGGTTGCAACAGCTCTCAACGACATTATGGAGGCGGCAGGCATAACGGCAAATCCCGTATCGGGATCTTGGTTCGAGGCGAACATAGGATCGAAAGATACAGGAACTTTCTACCGCAAGGGCGATATCAAGAAGATGATATCCTCCAAAAAGGCCGACGGGGACGCTGTAGTAAGGGATATTCTGACCCGCAGGGGCTTTACCGGCGGCAACGACGATGTAAACGCGGTGATAAAAAAATCGCTGAGCATGAAGTCCACGGCGAACCAGCTTCTGCAAGACATCAACCTTGCGAACATGATCTACGGAGTAGACAGCGACGAAGGCGCAAAAGAACTTAAAACCGCCATAGCGGACCTCAATGCGGAATTCAAAACGCTGACGGATCGCGCTACGAAGCTTGGGCTTCCGACAGAGAAACTCACAGACCTTCTTAAAGAACAAACGGACGCATTGACAGGCGCTTACAACGCTCAAAAAGCCGGATTTGCTTCCCTGCAGGATATGACGGCGAGCTTTAAAGCATTCCTTGACGGGCAGGCATTGGGATCAACCAGCAGTTTGTCGCCAATGGATAAGCTTTCATTGGCCCAAACAAATTACGACGAATTGCTGGGCAAGGCCAAGGGCGGCGATCTTTCTGTAACCCAAGAGCTTCTTTCCGCCGCCGCAACAGTTATCGACGTCGGGAGAAGCGTTTACGCCTCTTCGAAGACCTTTACGGACCTTGAGGCCATTATCCGGCAGGACATCAAGGAAATGGCTCATGCCGCAGGCGTCCCGGGCTACGCAGTGGGGACTGATTACGCAAGAAGCGGTTTGGCATGGGTCGGAGAGAAGGGGCCGGAGCTTGTCAATTTCCGAGGGGGCGAGCAGGTCTATACAGCGCAGGAAAGCGCATCGATGGTTCGCGAGGGCGGACGCCAGAATGCGCAGATTATCTCGTTGCTGTCGGAACTGGTAGAGGTGAGCCGCAAATCTGAAAACAGGCTGGGCAGTATGGCAAAGAACCGACGCATGGAGATCGCCCGCGAGAAGGTGAAAGCGCAATGATATACTGGCCGGCGCTTTCCTTGGGCGAACAGCCAGCGCAGTACGATCATTCAACGCCCGACCCATTCAGTAAATTTCTTGACGATCCGGACGTGCAATTCGTCCACCTGATCGAGCTTGAATCATACGACGACGCTCTGCCTATGACCGTAGTGGGGATGCCGCCTATAGGCATGCTCTCATTCGGGGAATTCGACTTCACCACCGGCGGCGGGATAACCCGTGTTTTTCTCTCAGATATGGGTTTTACGACAAAACCGAACGACACGCGGCCCAACGAGCATTTCAAGGCCCTCGTGAACAACCCTCTTCAGATCGACAGTTCGATCATGGGGAGCGGAGAGTTCGGCAACGGGTCGATATCTTTCGGCGAAGTCGTCATAGAGAACGGCGACGGCGAGCTTGACAGATTGGTATCGTATGAATGGCCGGGCAGAAAAATAACGGTCAAGGCCGGAGGCGCGGATATGGCCTACGCGGATTTTCAAACAGTATTCTCCGGCGCCGTCGAGGATTTCGAAAACGACGACGAGAAAATAACCCTCACTATTAGGGACAACCGTATACGCACGGATCAGTATCTAGCGGCAGGAACTTATAAAGGAACGGGAGGGCTGGATGGCGGCGACAGCCTCGCAGGTCAAGTTAAGCCTCTATGCTTTGGCCGCGTCTTCAACGCAGAGCTTAGGCTGGTGGATTCAGCAAACCTTGTTTATCAAATCCATGACGGCCCAGTTCTGTCTGTCGATATCGTGCGAGATAGCGGGATTCCTTTAACATACGCGGGAGACGTCCCAGACATTGCTTCTGCGACCCCCGCGGGCGGAACTTACGTCACTCAGCTCTCGGGCGGATATGTGAAGCTGGGGACGACTCCTGACGGCAGGGTTACAGCGGACGCGCACGGGGATTCGCAAGGCGGATATGTTTCAACCGCCGGAGATATTATCAAACGCATCGTGATGACGCGCATCGGCGCGATGCCCTTCGAAGCGGGCGAAATAGACGACGGAGCCTTGGCGCGAATAACCGCCGCCGCGCCCGGGCCGATGGGTATTTATTTTTCGGATCAGGCCGCGGTGAGCGATGTCATTGATGAAATCGTTCTTCCCATCGGGGCTTATTGGAATTTCGACAGGCTTGGTCTTTTGTCGGGGGGAAGCGTTCTTGCTCCATCGTCGGCATCGCTCCAGCTAACGGAGGATAATATAGATGAAGAGGGGGTTTCCAGACTTTCCACCATTCCTCCTGCATGGCGCATAAATGTTGGCTATGCGCCTCTAGGGGCTGTGCAGGGGGAGGACGAATTAGCCGCAGGCACCCCTAATGATGATCGGGAATTCCTGCAATCGGAATATAGGTTTGTTACCTACGAGGATTCAACCATCAGGACGCGGAATACAAAGGCGCAAGAGCGCACATACCTGACGCGGCTTGCAAATAAATCCGATGCCGAGGCCCTATTGTCTAGGCTTCAGACGCTCTTTATGCGGACGCGGACGATCTACAGCGCACCCGCACACAACATGCTCTATCGCGCCTCCCACGGCTTAACGGTCCGCTTAACCCTCCCCAGATACGGGCTTGAAGAGGGGAAAGACTTCCTTGTGGTCGGCGTGTCCGAAGATGCCGAGACGGCCAAAACAACGCTTACTCTCTGGGGATAAATGAAAAACATGGTCATTGCATCGCCGATCCTCTCGGATCAGGCGGTCATAAGTACGTCCGAATCTCCCTCGGGCCTGCCCGGATCAAATCTGCAAAACATGGCGATAAAACAAGTTTGGCGGTCTCTGGATTCCATGAATGCATGGATTATCGCCCAGATGCCCGAGGGCGGTTTTGATCTTATAGCAGTTTTGGGGCACAACGGCTCCTCCCAGTGCTCCGCGCGCGTCCGTGCGGCCGACACAGAGTCTAATCTTACTGCATCGCCGTCATATGACAGCGGATACTTGCCTGCGCGTTCCCACCAAGTCGGCTATGCCCTTCCTGACGAGGTTGGGGCCATGCCTGCCAACCATTTTATTCACATTCTTGCGGCCCCACAATCTTATGAATTCTGGCGCATTGATTTCAATGACCCGAATACCGAGTATTTCGATGCGGGGCGTCTGTATATCTCTAAGATTTTCCAGCCCGCCACGAACATGAGCTACAACCTGCAGGAAGGAATTGTTGACCCCTCCCGCGTATCGGTAACGGTTTCTGGCCGCGTTTCTTCCAAAAAGAACCCAAAGCGCCGCTATATCGACCTAAACCTAGATTTCGCCACAGAGGCGGAAATGCGCGAGGACTCTTTCGACATAGAGTACTCGCAAGGAGTGACTGGCGACGTCCTCATAATTCCCGACCCTGACGCAGGGGCCTACCTGCAGAAACGCACCATCTACGGACGCTTAACGGCGCTGGCGCCGACCATCAGCGCTGCCTTCAGAATTTTTCAGAAAAATTACCGCATTGAGGAGATAACGGCATGATTTCATACGCAGACCGCGTATTAGAGACTACGAACACTGTAGGAACCGGACCTATTTCGCTTGCCGGAGCGCCGACAGGGTTTCAAACCTTTGTATCCGGCGTCGGTTCAGGCAAGCAGGTATCCTATCATATAGATAACGGAACAGATTGGGAAACGGGGGTCGGTACAATAATGGCCGGAACACCTGACACGCTCACGCGCGATCCGCGATCTTCTTCAAATGGCGGCGCGGCTGTTAACTGGGGAGGCGGCACAAAAAATGTACGCCTGATTTATCCTTCAGGTCTGGCGGTCTCAAAGGACGAAAACGGAAACTTTCTATCATGCTCGGAGGGAACGGCCGGCGGCACGGCCAATGCCCACACGTTTACACCAGCACAGGAAACAAAGGCCCTTTCGGACAACATGCGCGTTCGCTATCGCGCGCCGGCGGCAAACACCTCAGCAGTAACGCTCAATTACGACAGCAAGGGTGTAAAGACCATTAAATTCAATGGTCAGGACATCGTTTCAGGAATGATCCAGACAGGGGACATGCTGGATTTGATATACAAATCATCCAGCAATATCTTTGAACTGCAGAATGACCCGTCATCCAAGACAAGCGCTCAAAACACCTTGGCGTCAGCGGCCACAGTGTCGCTTGCGGCTCAAGGGTCCAGCAACATTATTATATCCGGCACGACCGGAATAACATCTTTCGGCACATCTGGAAGAACGGGGACTATCTATCGTCTTCGCTTTACTGGGGCGCTTACACTAACAAACAGCGCCTCTTTATCTCTTCCCGGAGGGCGTGATTACACCACCGTCGCCAACGATGTTCTCGAGGTCGAGGACTTGGGTTCAAATAATTGGTTGGTTCGCTCATGGACCGTTCTGCAGGAGACTCAAGCAACAACCTCGGGGACGAACTTTGACTTCGCTATTCCTGCAGGAACGAAGGCTTTTGATGTGATTCAGAACAACACATCATTGTCTGGTACGGATGACTTCTTACATCAGATAGGAGATAGTGGAGGTATCTCAGCCACAGGATACTCATCTCTTACCGGAGCAGATACGAATGTAGTAGCAGGAACAACAGGCTTTATAACAAGCGGAAACGCCGCGGCCACAGCGATGACATCCGTAGCGACCTTTAGAAATGCTGGAGGAAATAACTGGATAGCCGCTGGCGTTAATAAAATAGGCTCAGCGCGCATTAATATGATGGCCGGATCGAAAACATTATCCAATCCTATTACCACGTATAGATTGACCCGCACCGGCTCCAATACGTTTGATGCCGGAAGCGTAACTGTCATTTGTTACAGATAAAGGAAAAATAATGAGCGAAAAATTCATCGAGCGGGGGCAGATGGCTGATATAAGTTTAACGAATGCCAGTTTAAAAACTGGCGGGGCGGGCGCCTTAATATTCGCGTGGGTTGAATCCAATATGAATTTTATAATTGGGCTTCTAACGCTGTTTTATCTGATTTTGCAGATAGTCGTAATTTGGCCCAAAGCGTTATCCGAATTAAAACGCCACTGGTTCAATTTAATTGGCCTGTTTGACCGCAGGGGCAGATAATGCTGAAACACCTATTACAGGCCCTTCGGGGCCTTTTTATTCGTCCGGCTTATGCCGCGACATCTGCGGCGCTTGTCACGGCGGCAATCCTTTACCCTCTTAGCGATCGATCAAATCTCAACCTTGTAGGTGTTCATCCTCCTCTCGTTACGGTCACTCAATGCGCCCATGACTTAACAAAAGGCGGGTTCACCGTCATCGACGGCATGCGGACGGAAGAAGAGCAGGTTAAAAACGTCGCGTCTGGGGTGAGCTGGATATTGAAATCCCGCCACTTAACAGGACACGCTATTGATTTCGCGGCCCACAAGAACGGGAAGATCACCTTCGACGAGAATTATTACCCGCCCGTCGCCGCCGCCTTCAACCAGTGCAGTTTGAAATACGGCATCCCGATCATCTGGGGCGGGGAATGGAAGGTGCGCGATTGGGGGCACATCGAGTTAGACCGGAGGAAATACCCATGAAAGAGAAGCTTATCATGTTCGGACTTATGTGCGCCTTCACCGGCGCAATTTTTTTGGCCGGATACTTCAAGGGGCAGGGGTCCTGCCAAGCAAAACAATCAAACGCAGTCGTAAAGGAATTGAAACATGAAGCAAAAGCTATCGCTGGCCGTCCTCGCAATCGCGACGACATTGTTGACAGCCTGTGCAGGGCAGGCCGTGACAAGCTCAAGCGCGAAGGCGGACCCGTCGAGCAAATTCCTCTTCTCTGCCGCTAAGGAATTCAAGGACGGCTCTAATGGCCCTGCGTGTGAAAGCATCGCATCCGACTGGATCGCCCAAAACCTGACGAAAGGACCAAACGAATGAGGGGGTTCGGTTTCGGCTTAGGTTTGGGCGCGGGCAATCCAGCTGGAGGAGTTGCGTCAAGCCCCATGCGCTTTGCTTCCGTTCAGAACCGAGGGTATTGCTCCACAGGCGGCGGCGCCATCACTGATAGAACGAGCTTTACCTTTTACATGCCGCACATCCTCGGCGCGGATATGAAGACGCTTTGCCTTGGCGCGATGAACTGGTACATGACGATCACCGGCCAAGCCAATACCGGCAATGATTTCACCTATGATGAAATATCCATCATCGCCAATGGCGTTGCCGTTCCTGTGACATGGGGCGGATCATCGTCGAAACTGATTGCCAATGGCGATAACAAAATAATTTCGGATGAGGTTTCAGCCTCTGCATTCGGTCTTACGAAATTCAACCGCAATTCGACAGTCTATGTTAAGGGCAGAGGCCACGTACCCATTACGGACGGCAAGCTTCCGACGCACCTTCCCCTAGAAGCGCAAATTTCCGGGTCACAGCAAAAATGGTATATTCCGGCGTCTACTACACCGTCGGCCGTCAATGCGACAGGAGCGTTTACTTTCACAGGAACCACCCCGGGGGGTTCGAACCGCGTCCACACGCCGTTCCTTTTGGGTCGTCCGGTTGACCCCGATACGAAGGTATATTTCGGCGTCGGCGACAGCATTCTCATGGGAAGCCATGACAATCTAAACACTGGAAACAACGGTCTATACGGCGTAGGCATATTCCAGCGGGCAATGCATGATGGGTCGTTCGCAAATCCGTTCCCAAGCTGTAATTTTTCCCTTTCCAGCATGTACGCCTCCGCGATGACCGGTTCAAACGACAAATGGGCCGAATGGTGCATTTACGCGAATACCGGTCTGGATGAACTGTTGACGAACGACATCATCAACGCTTCAGCTTCTCTTGCGACCTGCCAAAGCCGTTGCTTGGATATCTGGGGCAAAATGCGCTCCAAGGGAATTTCCAAGATCATCAGAACGGGATTGCTTTGCTATACGTCTTCCACCGACAGCTTTGCGAGCAACCAAACCGTTATAAATTCCGATTGGGACGCAGGCGGAAAGGTCGAGCAGTTCAATTCTTGGGCGCAGGGCAGAGTGGGAATCGAGATCGATGCTTACGTTGAATTAACGAGCATCCTGAATCCTTCCAACAAGCGCCAATATCTCATGAACGGGACGGCCTACAGGACAACGGACGACGGGCTTCATCCTTATAGCAACGGCGCGAACGGCATAGGAAACGAATTGGCCGGGGCGGATATACGTCAAGCGTTTACCGCCGTGAAGAGCATCGTTCGCAACGCCATGGCTGGACAGTCAGTCTCAGAACACGTTTACACCTACGGGCGCGATGAATACTACTTGGCGCGGTGGTCTTTGAACAAAAACCAGATACCGACCCTGCTGGATGGGGCATTGTCGGGAAGCCAGATGCTCTCTGCAAACGGTTCTGACTATTGGACCAACGGCCTAGGCGGATACGGGCCTGCATGGACGAATTTCCTAAATAATACGGCCATCGCCAATGGGACTTTAAAGAACGTATTCTGGAACCAAGGACAGTCCGATTACATCACGCTCTTCCGCGCCAGCTTTAAAGATGCGACGAAATTCATTTTCGAATCCATCACCGCGGCCAATCCTGATGCTAAAATCATCATGATGATCCCCGTTTCCACATCGCTCGAAGGCACGGCATGGGACGGATCAACCACCGATACGGCAACCCAGATGGTGCGCGAGGTCGATCTTGAATTGATCGCCGAAGGTTATGCCCTGCGCGGGGTTGAATCCCATGACCTTCCTTTGGGTGACAACGTGCACCATACATCTGCGGCCAGCGAGATCATCGCCGTGCGGCAAGCCCGCGTCGAGGCGTATTATGCAGGGGAGACGGTCACGGGGTCTGTCTTCGGCCCAGAGATCACAGGCGCAACGCGAAGCGGGTCTACAATTACGTGCCCCGTCATTCAGGACGGAGGAACAGACTTTGCGGCCAATGCCAATCCCCAAGGCTTTGTGTTTTTCCAAGGGAGCACCATGTTTACGGCTGTCAGCGTGACGCCTTCAGCAAACAGCATTGTTGTAGAACTCTCCGGAGTGCCGACTGGTGCCGGAGAATTCCACCATATCTGGGGCAAAAATTACGGCGTGACCGATTTAGCGAATTTATTGAAAGACAACTCGCCCCAAGCCCTTCCCCTGCGTTGCGGGAAATGGGATGTTGCATAAGGAGAAGCCATGAAAGCCACAGTCTCACTAAAAAGCCATGAAACAGGAAGCAACTTCGATGTCGAAATCGAGGCCGATACAAGAGAGGCGATAGGCGTAAAGATCGTTGGGGAGTGCGCCGATCGGAACGCGCAAGCGGTCGGCATGGTCATCACCGAGGAGTAATGCCGCCCTTCACCAACTCTGCGTAGGCGCGCGCGGCTTTTAATATGACCTCTTCGTGAAGGCGGTGTACTTCGTTGTGTTTTTTTTCGTGGTCCAAGGCATCCTCAAGCCCCTCGATCGCGGGAAGATTGGCGTACTCGTTTAGCGTTTTATGTGCTCTGTCTAGGTCTGCACATACTGCATCGTATTCTGATTTGCCAAAGGCGGGAATGGCCAATGCGGCGCGCCGGACGAACAAATCTGCATCTGAAATATTCGGAAGAGAGATAAAGTTAGGCTCTGCTTCGGGACACGCACCGATTGTCCCATCTTTGCGCCGATAAATCGTCATGCGGTCCCATTCCAATTTCGGCTTTGTGTCTGTCTTATCGTTCTCGGCGGTCATTCCCTAACTCCCATTTCTCGACAAATTTCAAGAAGTCTGTGCTTAGCGGTTTCCATCAAGTACATGACAGTGCCAGCATCTCCTCTGTTGGAGGCAAAATAAAATTCCCCATCTTGTGTGAAACCAATCATGACGAGACTATCAAGATCAGACTTCATTGCCGCGGCAAGCATTCTCTTCGGCTCTATATCCAAAGTAGTTATAACAGGCAGATTGACTACGTTCGTATCATCATAAATGCCTTTCATTTAATTGGTTCTCCATTCCACATTTCAGGGAAACAAATCATACAAGCGGGAGGGTCAAAATTCGGATCACAGTAAAGTTTTGACCCGCATTTATCGCAAGTGAAAATTTTAGTAAAACCATTCTCTTGTGGTTTATCGCATAGCTCCTTTAAATCCATCACTCACCGCCATCTGTCTGAACGGGCGCGGCGGATAGCATGGCTTTGTAAACTATCATTAAAGTGTCTGTGGTTTCGCAAACGTCCTCCTCCTCGATTACGAAAGGGCAATTATCTAATGCCGCTTGTATCATATCGTCCGTAGGCTCAACCGGAACAAGTTTCCAACCGTCCGGCACGGGCTTGTCTAGGTGGCCGTTGGCGGCGAGGTGGTCAATATCAATCATAATTCTTTTTGTGAATTTGTCGGCATTGTGTTCGCAATCGCATACGGTAACTGGATCATCCAGATACATAGCTTTGCAATTGTCGCATTCGTGAAAAGTCCACTGACGAATTTTAGAAACATCAATCTGGTTTGCCGATACGCTGGCGGGCGGTTCTTTGGGGGTCATGCGATTTCTTCCTTATATGCTTTTACCGATTTCAACAGATTTTCTATTTCTGGAATTTCTGCCTTTTCGACCAATGCTGCCAAAAGTCTTCCTTCATCTGTCAACCGGAAACATGGTTTTGAACCTGAAAACAATCCCGTATTTCTGTTTTCAATTCGACCAAACATGCCTTCTTCATTCCAAAGAGCATAAGTATGCGTGATGAAGCCTTTTCTTTCCAATC
Organism: Micavibrio aeruginosavorus; assembly: GCA_003241475.1. Lineage (GTDB taxonomy): Bacteria > Pseudomonadota > Alphaproteobacteria > Micavibrionales > Micavibrionaceae > Micavibrio_A > Micavibrio_A aeruginosavorus_A. The sequence goes on along the minus strand of QFQB01000031.1, from coordinate 7,370 downwards.
CCTTCACAGCTGGAACGAAATGCCCATATTGAATATGCAGCTTTCTATATGCCGCGACCAACACCAAACATTGCGGACCCGTTAGTGATATGTCGAAAGATACGCGCCGGACATAAGCTTTAAATTCATCATTTTCCATCACACCCCCTCTTTCGCTTGCTGGCGGGTGAGGGCTGCACGGACGATTCCAACATAACCATCAGCTATAATGGGTCTGTCATGCGGGTGAATGAAGTTCACGCACAGCCATTCAAACGCTTCTACCGCCTCGCTTTGCGGCAACTGCGGGGTGGGGGTTTCTGCTTTTTTCCTATAGACGGAAAGCCATTCATTAAGCTGTTTCAATTCCCTGCGTTGAAATTCAATCTTTTTGCAAAGCCACCACCAGTCTATGCGAGGCCGTGTAATAGGCTCACTTCCCTTTTCGGTTGAATTGATTGGCCAAAAATCATCAGCGGTCACTCTATCCACGCCCTCGCAAGGCTGCGGGGTTTCGGCGGAAAGGGCCATTTTGGAAAGCGGTATCATTGCATCGATAATCTTCTCATGGGCCAAGCTGTCTTTGACTATGCTTCCTAAATCGTTCAAAAGACGATCCGTTAATTGCAATCCTTTAAGGGCCTGCAAAGCCTCTGCCTTATCAGCAGCGTGGGGGTCGGGCTGGGTCATTTTCTATCTCCTCGCCATTTCTCTGCGTTCGCGCTCTTCATTTTCGATTTCTTCCTGCTCCATTTCTTCTGTGCAATGATCGCAATATTCTAGGACGCCCGCACCTTGGCACTCACTACAAGTTTGAAGATCATCCAAATCGTCAAGCCGCCGTGTGCCCAAATACTTGCCGGAAAATGAGTAAAACACCGATCCAGAACCATCACACTCTTTGCATTGGACGCATTTACACCCCATCACCCGCACTCCTTTCCCGCCGCTTCTACGAGTTGATCCAGCGCGGCGTTGTATTCTTTATTAAGTTCATCACAATATTCTACATCTTTTTCTGTAGCCATGTTGACCGCGAACGAAGAAATAGCAGGGTTATAATGTTTCTTCATCCCCTCAGCCAGCGCCTTCAACGCCGACAACGTGATGCATGGTTCTGGTTGCGGCAGAAGGTCGGCGCGGATATTATAGGCCGCAGTCATTTCTTCTCGTGTCTGCGGTGACCAATTCGTGAAGCAGTCAATGTTAGTACATTCGATAATACCAACATCGCAATCATCTAAATCGGATGCATATTGAAATTCGGCCTTTCCTCCGCAAAACGGGCAGGGTAGCAATTCCGGCATATCGCTAGGGGGCGTGGGGGCGATGTCGTTTTGCGCGGCCAATCTATATTCGTTTAGTTGCGACCACTCTTCTGCGTTTTCCGCACCCTTCACCACAAGCCCGTCAATTTCAACCTTAATATCCGGCCTGAAACATCCATCAAAAGCCCCGTTGTAATCTGGCATGTCTATCGCCCATTCAACGCCCCAGATTTTGTGCCCTAGCGTGTCGTCATTTGGGTGAGTTTCGCGTAGTTTGCTTGCGACGATTTTTTTCAGGCTTTCTTTGTCAACTACCGTTCTAATAAATGCTTGCGTCATGGTGTTGGCTCCTCCTTTATGCTCACGCGACCGGCCCCGTACTGCTTCTTCCAAAACGGGGATTCATCAATCTGCCGGATCAGGTCTACGTAGTTGTTAGCGTTGATGGTTCTTGTTGATTTCGCGTATTTGCGGAATTTCAGGGAAAGTCTGAATATCATGCTCAATCCTCCGCAATATCTTCACGGTCGCAATCTTGGCACGTCCAGTAATCGCCACCCCAGCCGTGAATAAGGATCTGAGTACCGCCACAGGGGCACGGCCTCGTCTTGGGTTTTCGAAGTTCCGAAAGATACCTAAAAACCCTCTTTAAAATAGGTAATTCTCCTAGGTTCAATTGAACCTTGGTTCCTGATTGGTTCTTGCTTTTTTGATCGTTTTTGAACGCATTGGATTTCAGAATGCGTGTGATAACCGCCATTGATGCGGTATAACTCTTCCTCGACACGGTAGGGGTCACAGGTTCAATCCCTGTACTGCCCACCATTATTTCGTACAATCCGAAAAAATGGATAACCAGCCGATGCGAAAAAAGTAGCAACGGACTTGGTGCGCTCTGCTTTGCCATATTAACCATAAGTTTGAGACTTTTCGCGGCGTCTTTCGCACATGCCGGTTTCCTTAAACCCTTTTTAACCGACCTAGGCCAAATTCAGGAGGGAATATAGCGTTTTTGCGCGCTTGTTTCCTCATGCCTAGCCTTATGCCTTACCTCAAATTTTATCCAAAATTAATCTTTCTAAAGCAAACTTAAAACAGGAACATGGACACTCATAATACGAGAGCTGGTTTTCGCGGTCTTGCAAAGGCCGTGACCGTCGGAGCACTCACGCTGTGCGCTTCCGTATTCCCGTATTTGGCACGCGTTTGCGCTGGACGATAATGCGTTGCCGACGGGTGGCAATGTGGTTGGTGGCTCGGCCACGATCGGTCAAAGCGGGAACAACCTGAACATCCACCAGAACACGGACCGGGTTGTCATCAACTGGGACCGTTTCGACATCGGCAAGAATGCCACCACGACCTTTTACCAGCCGGGATCGGGATCGATCGCCGTCAACCGCGTCACGGGAAGCGGCGATCCGACCAAAATTCTAGGCACGCTACGCGCCAACGGAACGGTGGTCGTGCTTGACCGCAACGGCGTGATCTTCGGACAAGATTCCGTGGTCGATGTCGGCGGTATCATTGCATCCACCGGTGATATCGACGATGGCGCGTTCATGAGCGGTTCCGACCATCTTGAAATTTTCGATGCCAACACGGGCGGCCAAATCATCAACAACGGATCAATCACCGTATCTGAAGCGGGCCTCGCCGCCTTCGTGGCACCCACGGTCGTCAACAACGGTTTGATCCAGGCCAACATGGGCCGCGTGGCGCTGGCGTCCGGCGACAAAGCAACAGTCGATCTTTACGGCGATGGTCTGGTAGAACTGGCCACCGACGTCAAGCTCGACGATGCGAAGATCACGAACAGCGGCACGATCAAGGCCCATGGCGGTACGGTTCTGATGACGGCCTCCGCCGCAAAAGAGATCGTCGATGCCGTGATCAATGTTTCGGGCCTGGTGGATGTATCGTCTGCCAGCGTCAAGGGCGGCAAGATCGTTCTCGAAGGCGCAAACACCGAAGTGTCGGGCACGCTGGATGCGTCGGGCGCCACAGGCGGCGGCGAGATTTACGTCGGCGGCGATTATCAAGGCAAGGGTACGATCCGCAATGCGGCGTTTGTGAATGTTAAAGACACGGCCGTGATCAAGGCGAACACGACCGGTACATCTGGCGACGGCGGTAAGGTCATCGTCTGGGCGGATGATTCCACGCATATGGACGGCACCATCGAGGCCAAGGGCGGATCGGAATCCGGCGACGGCGGCTTCGTCGAAACCTCAGGCAAGATCAATCTCGGCGTGCTCGGCTCGGTCGATGCGGGCGCCAACAACGACGTCGGAAAAGGCGGAGAATGGCTCCTCGATCCTTCCAATGTGATTATCATGGGCACGGGCGGGAATAGTATTCCCGGCACAGGCGGCACGGTCAATCCGCCCTCCGACGATTACCAAATCGATGCGTCTTCAATCCAGAGAACAACGGCAACAGCGTTACGATCACCACTTCCGGAGGCGGATCGCAAGAAGGAAATATCACCACCAGCGGAACCGTCAATATCAATAAAAACGCCGGGACGAATTCAACATTGACGCTGCAGGCGCACAATAACATCGTGTTGAACGATACAACCATTCAGGCGACAGGCGCGAACCGTCTTGCACTGACACTCACTGCAGATAGTGATGCGAATGGTTCTGGTTCTATCGCTCTTGGCAGCGTCAATATTGCGACTAAAAACGGCGCAATTAATTTCAACAAAGCCATAACCTTAACCGGCGACAATGTTTGGAATGCTGGAACAGGCACGGTTACGACGGGGTCGACTGTCAATATGGGCGGCAGCAACCTGACTATCACAGGCAACAATGCAACAATAGGCGGCAATATCTCCGGCACGGGCAACAGTGTCCTGACATTCAAGCCGGGAGCCGTCGGCACAACGTTTGGTTTGGCTTCAGGTTCAGGCACATTCACGCTTGATACAACGGAAATGGGTTATCTCAATCCAGGAAAGAAGCTCGTCATCGGTGATGCGCTCGGCACTGGAACGGGATCGTTCGATATCAATTCTTTGGACTTTACAGGTAAAAATTACGAAGTCGAAATTTACGGCGGAGATATGTACATCACCGGCCTGACGCAGGGCGACGGCAAGATGAGCATTTTCGGCAATGATATGAGCATCGACACCTTAAGACTCGGTAATGCAGACTTTCTGGCTTACGGCAGGAAACAAAGTGCCGACAACGCTGTCATTACCGTTCAGAACGATATTATTAAAACAGGGACGTCAGCAAGTACAGTAACGCTAAAAGCCGATGATAATGTAACCGGACCTGGAGCGTTTGGTATTACAACCACGGGCGGCTTGATGAACCTCATCCTTTGGATGGATGCCGATAATACAGCCAATGACGGAACTTTCAACCATCAGGGAACAATTCGTACCAATGGTGGAAATCTATACCTTGTTGGTGGCTTGGATGATGGTGCGAATGGTGGCGTAGCGGCTGATGGCATTGGCGATGGCTATGCTGGTGCAAGCAGTATTCTTTGGGGAGTCGATTATAATACAGCAGGCGGGAACATTTTGTTCCGTGCGCAGGGGGGCTCGGCCGACCACGGATTTTATATCGGTAATAATTCGAAGATCATTACGTCTAGTACAGGGAATATCAATATCTACGGCATCGCTGGGAATGCCAATGACAAGCAGGGTGTTTACATCGCCAATTCGGAGATTTTTGCCCATGACGGCAAAATCACGATCGAAGGCACGAACGCGCGGTCCAGAACATACGGCACGGGCGTCTATCTCGAAGGCGCCAACAACATCCACACCGACGGCGCCACGGGCGGCGACATCGAAATCACCGGAACGCGCACAGGGACGACGGGCGGCTGGTCTTACGGCATAGAACTCTATAGCGCAGGTGGATCAATCCACACGGTAAACGGAAACGTCATTTTAACTGGTACGGGGACAACAAGTACAAACGGCGTTCATGCAGCCGGTATACATTCATGGCAGGACTTTAGTATTTATTCCACAGGTAGCGGCGATATTACGTTGAATGCTACCGCGAGCGGTACAACCGGAACAATCAGTGATATATGGACGGCGTCTACAGGTGTTTTATCGATTGGTGATGCCAACGGCACGGGCGATATAATATTCAATGCCAATACAATAGATTTCGCCAATACGGGGACAACCATCCAGACAAAAGGCGATATGACCGTCAAGCCGCGTACAGCGTCGCAAACGATCGGCCTTGGCGGCGGTACGGGCGACCTGAATTTGACCGATGCCGAGCTTGGCTATTTCAACGGTGCTGGAAAACTAATCATCGGCGATGCGGCTGATGGCACCGGCGATATAGATTTGAACAGCTGGAACTATTCCGCAAAGGGCTATTCAGGCATTGAAATCTACGGCAACGATATCGATATCGGCGGCATGACGATGGGGACAGGCGATTTTTCGGCTTTTGCGAAAGACAATGGCGGCGATCTTGGCAGCATTACAGTGTCGGCATCGCTTGATAAATCTGTTTCGGGCGGCTCAAAACTGAATCTTTTGGCCGATGAAAACATTGTTTTCGACGACAACGCGAATATAACGGCTGCAACAGGCAGCTTGAACATCCTCCTCAATGCCGACCGCGACGCAGACCAAAACGGCGCTGTGCACATACAGAATAGTGCGATTGTCACAAACGGCGGATATTTCGTTGCGGGCGGCGGCAGCGGAACCTTGTTTGGCGCGGACGGCATTTACGGCACGGCGGATGATGCCGCTTCAACCGGTGCAGATAAGGTTTTGGCTTACGGCAACGGTTCCTACACCAGAGGCGTCAGTCTCTACAATGGCGATATCTCCACCGGCGCAGGCGTGCTGATTCTGAATGGTCATGGATACGACGATGCCGGCGGATCGCAGCTGAACGGCCTTATCATAGAGAATGGGTCCGTTCTGCAAACTTCGTCCGGCCATATTATTATGACTGGTACCGGCGGCAACGGAAACAATGACAACGACGGTATTCTCATCATGGGTGCGGGAACGTCGGTCAGCTCTGTTAGCGGAAACATAACAGCAACAGGAACCGCGACGACGGTGGGCGCCGGATGGGATAATCTGCAAGGCGTCACGGTTTTCAATGGCGCGCTTGTTGAAACTACAGGAACGGGGAGTATAGACTTTACCGGAACGGCTTCTAATTCTACCAGCAGAATTGGCGTTTCCGTCGAACACAATAACGCGATTGTCCGCGCTACGGGCGGCGGGAACATCAGCTTCACGGGTAATTCCAACGGCGGCATCGACGTGGAAGTTGCGAATGGTTCCGTCTCTACAAGCGGCGGCGGCGACATTGGCGATATCACTTTCGAAACAGATTCGATCAACTTGAACAACGCCGCTGTTTCGGCGGCTGATATGCTTTTAATCAAGCCGCGCACGGCCTCAACAAGCATTGGCCTCGGCGGCGGATCGGGCGATCTGAACCTGACGGATACGGAATTGGGCTATTTATCGGCGGATACGCTGATTATCGGCGACGCTACAAACGGCACGGGCGATATCGATATCGATACATGGGACTTGTCCGGCAAAGCGCATAATGTAGAAGTCTACGGCAATGACATCTATCTTGGCGGCATCACGTTGGGTACAGGCGACTTCCTTGCCTACGCCAAAAACAACGGCGTTGATTTGGCCGATCTTCATATTACGGATTCGATCCTCAAATCCATTATCGGCATTTCCGATCTGGACCTTCGCGCGGACAACAGTATTTCCGATAATGGTTTTAATATTACATCCAGTACCGGAAAGTTGAATATCTCTATGATCGCAGATTACGAGAATGACGGCGCGGGAAATATCAATTTTGGCGCGAACAGCATAGATACCAATGGCGGCGATTTGGTAATCGATGGCGATGTTGGGCTCTCTGGGAATAATACATGGGACGCGGGCGAGGGGCTTTTAACCACCAGCGGTGAAATTGCTTTGAATACGCGCAATCTGAGAATGATCGCCGACGACATGGATATCGGCGATGAAATCAGCGGCACGGGTTCCAGCGTTTTGACGATTGAATCCAAAACCCTTTCACAAAATATGAATCTCGGCGGCGGCGCAGGCGGTCTTGATCTCGATGA
>QFQB01000140.1 GCA_003241475.1 Micavibrio aeruginosavorus | reverse complement strand
TTGCTCAAAACCATTAAAGCCAGTCCCCGCACCACCGCGGTCCTGAAAAGCGTCATCAACTTCCGCTATCGGCATTTTGTTGTAATCTTGGATCATGCAACACCTCCGGGGGCTGGCATGGCCGTTTGCACATACATGGTATTGGCCAGAATGGTGCCATCAAAAACCGCTCCCTCTTCATACTCAATCACACCGATACTGGAGATATGGGTCAGTTCATTGAAAACATCTTTGTTTTTATAAGGAAAACGGCCTATTTCTTCCTGCCCGGCTTTGAAGACAATTTCTTCGGGCGTGGCGCGCAGAGTATAGCTACTGGCATCCACAGGCAATTTACCTGCGATGGCAACGACCAAAAGTCCGGCAGATCCGGACAAAAAGCGAAATCCTTTCAAGCTGGCGCTCGACATGACGTTCGTTCCCCTTGGACAATCTCGGGAAGCCACACACTCCCCTTGCCTGCTACGGCACCTTGAGATTATCCCCCCCCTGTTAATATTTTATGAAAAAGTTGAGCGAATCCGCAAATTTATCGACTATTCCGAGGCCGGAAGCGGCTTTGTAGAGGTTTTTTTATCGTAGGGCTTGAATTTGAGGCTCAGATCGCGGAACGGCCAGACCAGTTGCTCCCAGAAGCTCTCGGGCATTTGCTGGGTGATGCCGATATTGGTCGGCGGACGGCGGCCCGTATCGATATAAAATGACCGGAACACATGGTCCCAGATCATGATGTTTTCACTATAATTCTTGTTTCCCTCCCGCAATTTTTTCGAATGGTGCCATCGGTGCAACTCGGGTGTGTTGAAAATATAAGATAGCGGCCAGATAAAATTCATCTCAACATTGCAATGGGTCAGAACGCCGATGTACGCGGTGATGGCCGACAGCCACAGCACGACCTCCAGCGGTGCGCCCAATGCGATCAGGACACCCGTGCCGAGCAAGATGCTCACCAGCGAATTTATAAAGTGGAAACGTCCTGTATTGACGATCCAAAGTTTGGTTACCGAATGATGAACGGCGTGAAAACGCCAGAGCGGGTGAAATTCATGGGACAAACGATGCGCCCAATACAAGCCGAATTCGGCCGTGACCAATCCCAACACTACCTGCGCGGCCAAGGGCCAGTGACGCGGCCAGATGCCATATCCTTCATCGGTCAGCGGCGTGATAAGCGTCGTTAGACCAAAAATACCCGCAAATCCTATGATCGCCTGCACCACGCCCTTGGACAACAGCGTATGAGCAAGATCAGCAAAGAGTTGCCCGTCGCTTTCGCGCCATTTTTGTTCGTGCGGCATGTATCTTTCAAGCAGGAACAGGCTTGTTATCAGGCATAGATATACTACGTTAAATGCAAGAACAGGATGCGTGCTCTTAAAGCCGAAAACAGTCGCCGCAATGCACAAGACAAGCAAAAGCGGCCACGAGATATAAGAGATGACGGTGCGGACGGTATTTGTCATGGGTTTCCCCGCCTTGTTGCAATCAATGGATCAAACTTAAAAAATGATGCGACGCTTTTCAAGACTGTAAAAGCCGTGGATGGAGCAAAGAGACCCATTGCAAAAAAGCAGGCTTTTTTATTAGGATCAGATGATTTTAGACTTCTTGTATTTACGGCGTATCTGTTACCATAAAAAAATTACGTCAGAGATGATGCGCCCTTGATGGATTTAAGCGTTTCGACAGCCTTGCCGGATTCGTTGGCCGCCTTGAGACGGGCGCAGGCTTACCGGATAGCCGCGCCTGCAACAAGCACGCCGGCCACACAAGAAGCCGCCAATCTTCCCGTCATCAGCAATATCTCCGCCAAAACGTCGCAAACGGGCACGAAACTCGTTGCCGACACCAGCGAGGAATTGGAAGATGGGCGCTTTCGCCGCACGCAAACATTCGAACGCGAGGATGGCCGTAGCTTTACGCGTGTCGAGGATTTCACCCTGACGCAACAAGGCGCACGCCGCACCGTCTATCAGCAAAATCCTTCTGGAGCTATTACTACATACGAAGAAGTTCTCGACCGCGAGCAAAACGGTAGCTTCCGCCGCACCCAGCGCTTTCAGGACGAGGCCGGCGATACCGCCACGCAGATCACGACGAATTATAAAGTGACGGATGCCTTCATCCTTACCGGCGGCAGTACAGCAAGAAACACCGCCTACCCTTCCGCATCGCCCTTTTCCGCATCCCGCGGAACGCAGCTTGATCTTCAAGCGTAAGAGTCCCATATTGCCGTCAGGCAACAATGCATTCTTACAAAAGGAATTTTCATCATGCTTCAGGGAAAAACAGCCATCATCACAGGCTCTACCAGCGGTATCGGCCAAGGCATGGCTTACGCACTTGCAGAATCAGGCTGCAACATCATGCTCAACGGGCTGGGCGATGCGGCGCAGATCGAAGCGGACCGCGCGAAGATGGAAAAAGAAACTGGCGTGAAGGTTTTATACAACGGCGCGGACATGACCAAGCCCGACCAGATCGCCGCCATGATGAAGGAAACGAAAGAAAAATTCGGCAAGATCGATATCATCGTCAACAATGCGGGCGTCCAGCATGTTGCGCCAATCGACGAATTCCCACCGGAAAAATGGGATCAAATCATCGCCATCAACCTGACGTCCGCCTTTCACATGACACGCCTTGCCGTGCCCTACATGAAAGAACAAGGCTGGGGCCGCATTATCAACCTCGCCAGCGCCCACGCGCTCGTCGCCTCGCCGTTCAAAGCCGCTTATGTCGCCGCCAAACACGGCATCGCAGGCCTGACCAAAACAGTCGCGCTGGAACTCGGCGAAAAGAACATCACCTGCAACGCCATATGCCCCGGCTACGTCAAAACGCCGCTCGTGGAAAAGCAGATCGCCGACCAAGCCAAAACGCGCGGCATCCCTGAAGACGAAGTCATCAGCAAAGTCATTCTTGCCGTCGAAGCCACGAAAAAATTCACCACTGTCGAAGACATTGGCGCGCTGGCCGTATTGCTGTGTTCCGATGCAGGCAAAAACATCACCGGTGCGGTTATCCCGATCGACGGCGGCTGGACGGCGTCGTAATGGCAAAAGCGCCCGCAAAGAAAAAAGTCAACGTCGCCTTGCAGGGCGGCGGCGCGCACGGCGCACTGGCATGGGGCATTCTCGATGCCATCCTTGAAGACGGGCGCCTCGAGGTCGAAGGATTTTCCGCCACCTCTGCAGGAACGATGAATGCTTTGGCTTTTGTGCAGGGAATGCAAGAAGGCGGCCCCGACGGCGCACGCGCCAAAATGGAGCATTTCTGGTGGGAGATTTCCAAGGCAGGCATTTTCTTTTCCCCCGTACACGGAAACCCTATCGAACGATTCTTGGGTCTGGGATCTGGAGAAAATCCCTTTTCCTATTTCATGTTTGATTCTATGACGCGGTTGTTTTCGCCGTATCAATTCAATCCGCTTGACATCAATCCTTTGCGCTCAGTTCTTGACGATACAATCGATTTCGACAAAATCCGCGAATGTAGCAGAGTCAAACTCTTCATCAGCGCAACGAATGTCCGCACCGGAAAAGTAAAAATCTTCCGCAATGAAGATGTCGATATCGAGGTCGCCATGGCCTCGAGTTGCTTGCCGTTCCTATTCAAATCCGTAGAGATAGACGGCGAGTATTACTGGGATGGCGGCTATTCCGGCAATCCGGCGCTCTATCCGTTGTTCTACCAAACGGAAAGCGATGACATTGTTCTCATTCACCTGAACCCGATGTTCCGTGAAGAAGTGCCTGTAACGGCGCCAGCCATCATGAACCGTTTGAACGAAGTGTCGTTCAACGCTTCCTTGCTTAAAGAGTTCCGCGCCATCGCTTTCGTCAAAAAATTGATCGAACACGACATGATCAAAGACGAGTACAAGCACATGTACAAAGACATCAAGCTTCATTCGATCCGCGCAGATGACATGATGCGTGAGCTTTCCATCGCCAGCAAATTCGAAACCGACTGGGATTTTCTTGTTTCCTTGCGCGATCTCGGACGCGAAGGGATGAAAGTATGGCTGGGAGAACACTTCGACAATATCGGATCGCGTTCCAGCGTCGATCTGAATGAAGAATTCCTCACCGAAAAGGGCGCCCATAACCAGTTCTTTTCCAAAAGCCGCCTAAACGGCAAGAAGAAGAAAAAGGCCTAGATTTATCTTTTAGGAAAAATGTGGCGTAGCAGAAGCAACATTCTTGGCTCCGCCCGCTTCGAACTGGTCGGCGTTCATCATAATAACCTTGCCATAGTCGGTTACAACGCGCATCCAGACGGCTACAGGCGCTTTGGCGGCGGTCACGTCCTTGCTCATCATCTGCTT
>QFQB01000139.1 GCA_003241475.1 Micavibrio aeruginosavorus | reverse complement strand
CTTGACGTTGCCGACATAGCCGTTGGTGCGGTCCTGCAAGGCCTTTTCGAATTCGTCGCGCTTCATGGCGAGATATTTTTGCGCATCGGCGGTCTTTTCCACCCAGACGATGCTGGATTGATTGCCCGGCATGGGAACGAACGTAAAGGGCCCGCCCGCGCGGCGAAATTCGGTCGAGGTAAAATTGTGGGACTTCGAATGTTCGATCAAACAAGTGATAGCGCGTTGATCGTAGTCATGAATTTTCGCGTCGATACCCGCGGCTTTGCGGACGATGGACTGGCGGCCGTCCGTGCCGATGATAAGACGCGCCTGTATTTGCGTGCCGTCTTCTGTAACGGCGGCGACACCAGACGCATCGGCTGTGTAATCGACCAGCTTTGCCGGCGCCAGATGTGTTACGGCTTTTATCTTTCCAATACGGGCGAGCAGGGCGGCGCGCAGATCGTTGTTGGGAATGTTGTATCCGAATTGCGGTTCGCCGATATCGCCTGCGCGAAATTCCACGCTGGCGCGAAGCGCGGCGCTGGCGTGATTGTCATCGACGATTTTCATTATTTTTAGAGGCGTTGAAATATCTTTCACCGCATCCCAAACGCCCGCAGCCTTCAAGACATTGACCGAACCGTTGAGCAGGGCGGCGGTGCGGCCCGACAAGGGAGCGTTCGCGGCCTGCGGTTTTGGCGCTTCCGCATCGACCAGAACGACATCAAATCCCGCCAGCCCCAAAAGGGCGGAAAGGGTTAATCCCGCCGGACCTGCGCCGGAAATCACGATATCGGTTTTAAGATGGGTCTTGAGCTTGCCGCTTTGCATGCTACATACATAGGGCGGTTTATAAGGATAAGGAAGAAAAACCATGGCGAATGTCGAAATTTACACCACGAAAGTCTGCCCCTATTGCGTGCGGGCCAAAAATCTTTTGAAGGCCAAGGATGTGGACTATACGGAGATCGATGTCACGGGCGACGACGAGGCCCGCATCGCGCTGGTGGCCAAGAGCGGCGGCCTTCGCACCGTGCCGCAGATCTTCATCGGCGGCAAGCCGATCGGCGGGTACGACAATCTTGCGGAATTAGAGGAAAAAGGCGAGCTTGATAAACTGCTTTCCGCCTAGAAGCCTTTGTGTTAGCTATAATTCCCGAGGTTCAACCATACGGAATTTTTAAAAGATGATACCGAAAATCCTGCACCAGACGACGTTCGAAGCGACATGGGAGGAGCGCCATCTCATGAAGCGCGCAAAGGCGATGATGCCAGATTTCGAGCATAAGTTCTGGACCGACGAGGCCAATCTCGCGCTGTTTGAAAAAGTCTTCCCGCAATACGTCGATGACTACCGCAATTTCAAACAAGGCGTGATCCGCGTCGATATCTCGCGCTGCCTTTACCTGCATGAATACGGCGGAACATACTGCGATACCGATTACCGCTTCTACCGTCCGCTGGATGCGGAATTTCTTGCCAACCGCTGCGTGCTCGGCATCGAAGAAAAGAACGATACCTTCCTTGGCAATCTTCCAAAATACGGCAACGCGTTCATGTCGTCAGAAAAAGGCTTTCCGCTGTGGGCCGAATTCATCGAAAGCGCATTTCAGCGCGTTCGCAAGGGCGAAGAGCGCGTATTGTTCATTGCAGGTCCGCATGCATTGACATTGTTCCTGCATGAAAGAAAAGATCTGCACGACCAAGTGACATTTCTGCCCCCGGAAACGATCTATCCCGATTTTCGTTGCATGAAGCTGACGACGGAACGCAATGCCAGTACGATCGGCGCGCATCTCTGCTGGGGTTCATGGCGCAACAAGGCTTTTGTTCAAAGGATCAAAAGTCAGGGCCGCCGCCGCCTTTCCGCGATCATGTAGGTTTTGATGACAATCAAAGCCGCCGTCATTCAGCTCAACGCCGGTCCCGTGATCGAGGACAATCTTCGCGCCGCCGAAGCGTTGATCCGCGCTGCCGCCAAAGATGGCGCAACCTTGATAGCCACGCCGGAAAACACTTGCCGCATGCGCGCTAAAATCGAAGACAAGATCGCGGCGTCTTACGAGGAAAAAGAGCATCCCGCCATCCCGTTCTTTTCGAATCTTGCCAAGGAATTGAAAATCACGCTGATGGTCGGCTCCATTTCTTCGATCCGCGTGGGCGAGGGTGTTCTGGCCAACCGGTGTTTCGTGTTCGCGCCCGACGGCGGCATTGCGGCCAAGTACGACAAGATCCATATGTTCGACGTCGATCTTCCCAACGGCGACCAATACCGCGAAAGCGCGACCAATCGTCCGGGAAGCGAAGCGGTGCTGGCCGATGTTGCCGGGCTGAAGATCGGTTTGTCGGTTTGCTATGATTTGCGCTTCCCGCATCTATATCGTGCGTTGGCCAAAGAAGGAGCGCAAATTTTGTCGATTCCGGCGGCTTTTACGGTTCCGACAGGACAGGCTCATTGGGAGGTTTTGCTCCGCGCCCGCGCCATCGAAAACGGCGCTTTTGTGATAGCCCCCGCGCAGGTCGGCGCGCACGAGGGCGGACGGGCGACCTACGGCCATTCCATGATTATTGCCCCGTGGGGTGAAATTATTGCGCAAATACAAGGTGATAGCGTTGGATATGTCTGTGCGCAGCTGGATCTGAGTCTTGTGGATAAGGCGAGAACAGCTGTTCCGGCCTTGAAACACGACCGGGCTATTGGATAAGTGGCTCTTCAACTGGAATTTTAACCTTTTAGCTGGTAACATAAGGGTATGGCACTGGACCCGAACGGCGTAGCATTTACGAATTTTGGCGGAAGTCTCCTCGATGCGGGGCGACGCATCAATCGCTCGGGTATTGGCTTGTCTTCCAACTCTCGTCAGGCTCTCGAAAATTTCTATGCCAATTCAACGTCTTTGTTCAACCAGCTCTATACCAATGCAGAATCCAGTGCGAACAACAACGTAAAGCAGATTCTGGCGTTGCGCTCCAAGTACTCATACCTCGTCAAGGGCGGTCCGTTCGATACATCGGGCGTGAGTTCTTCTTCCACTGGCACGACGGTTAACGAAACGGCTTAAGCCTCCCATTACGCAGACTGGTAAGAGCGTACAGACTGGGGCATACTCCGGCCATGAGCGATGACATTTTTATCGGCGCCGAAAAAGGCCAGCCGGACCAAAAACAATTTTTTCCCTTAAAATATGCAAACCGTCACGGGCTGATTGCTGGTGCGACCGGCACGGGCAAGACGATAACGCTACAGGCGTTGACCGAAGGATTTTCGAATGCGGGCGTTCCTGTCTTCATGGCCGATGTTAAAGGCGATTTGACAGGCTTGTGTCAGCCATCCGCAGGCGAGGATTTTGTCGTCAAGCGCAATGCAGAGATCGGATTTATGGACTACAAGGCGCAAGCCTATCCTGTGACATTCTGGGATTTGTACGGCGAAAGGGGACATCCCGTCCGCACGACGGTTTCGGAGATCGGTCCTGTTCTTTTGTCGCGCATGCTGGAATTGAACGACACGCAAGAAGGCGTATTGAACATTGCGTTCCGTCATGCGGATGAAGAGGGTCTTTTGCTGATGGACCTGAAGGATCTTCGCGCGCTTATGAACTTGATGCACGAGCAGGCGGGCGAAATTTCGGCGCAATACGGACAGGTGAGCAAGCCGTCCATCGCCACGATCCAGCGCGCGCTGTTGCGGCTGGAGGAACAGGGCGGGGATCAGTTTTTCGGCGAGCCAGCGCTCGACCTGCATGATCTGATGCGCACCGATATGGACGGCAAGGGTCGGGTCAATATTCTGGCCGCCGACAAATTGATGAACGCTCCAAGACTGTACGGCACGTTTTTGTTGTGGTTGCTGTCCGAGCTGTTTGAAAGCCTTCCCGAAGCGGGAGATTTATCCCAGCCCAAGCTGGTGTTTTTCTTCGACGAAGCGCATTTGCTATTCACCGATGCGCCCAAGCCTTTGCTGGAAAAGATCGAGCAGGTCGTGCGCCTTATCCGTTCCAAAGGCGTAGGCATTTATTTCGTCACGCAAAACCCGCAGGATATTCCCGACAGCGTTTTGGGGCAACTTGGCAACCGCATCCAGCATGCCTTGCGGGCCTTTACGCCGCAGCAGCAGAAATTCATCAAGCAGGCATCGCAAACCTATCGCGCCAATCCGGCCTTCAAAGTCGAGGAGGTTATTTCCGATCTGGCTGTGGGCGAGGCGCTGGTCTCGACGCTGGAGGACAAGGGCAATCCTTCCATGGTCCGCCGTATTTTGATCCGCGCGCCGCAATCCAAAGCGGGGCCATGCTCCGCGGATGCGCGCAAGATGACGGCGAGCGCAGACGGCGTCGGCGCGAAATACGAT
>QFQB01000138.1 GCA_003241475.1 Micavibrio aeruginosavorus | reverse complement strand
GAAAAAGGTCTGAAGGTCGAAGATTTTATCCCTGCGACAAAGCTTTTAAACAAAGGCTGACCTTTTCTTTTTTCTTTAAACTTCCTATATTCCCTTCAGTTCTCAGGGCGGGGTGCGATTCCCCACCGGCGGTATATGACTTCGGTCATGAGCCCGCGAGCGGTTCTTCCTTTGCCGGAAGAATGTCAGCAGATCCGGTGCGATGCCGGAGCCGACGGTATAGTCCGGATGAAAGAGAACGTGAATGGGCGACCCATCTTAATGGTGGGCTATCGTGCGTTCATGTTTTCCTCTGATTTTGTTAAAACCAAAACCAAGGAAGAACCTTAAATGACCAATCCAATCTATCAAACCGAACGCGTTGCGTTCATTCAGGCCGGCTGGCACGGCGATATCATCGAGCAAGGGCGAATGACCTTTATCGAGGATATGATTGCCGCTGGATTTCCTGAAAGCAATATCGACATTTATGATGTACCAGGCAGTCTTGAAATTCCGCTTCAGGCGCAACTACTCGCAAAGTCCGGAAAATATAATGCCATTCTTTGCGGTGGTTTCATTATCAATGGCGGCATCTATCATCATGAGTATGTGAACCATGCCGTGATTGATGCCCTCGTTCGCGTCAGCCTTGATACTGAGGTGCCTGTGCTTTCGATGGTCCTGACACCGCTCAATTTCCATGAGAGCGAGCCGCATCACGCGTTTTTCTTCGAGCATTTCAAACTTAAGGGACGTGAACTGGCGGCGGCTTGTATAAAGACGCTGGAGAATATGCGTAATCTAAGGTCTTTCAAAAAAGTGGCGTAATATCCATGCCCCTTGCTTCAAGGCAAGGGGGTATCCTTTGCATTATTATTCTCTAGTTTCTTTCGTGCGATCCACATGACGGCGCAGAAAAGTATGCATGCTATGAGTGTGACGCAGGGATAAATCGCCGTTGCTATCGTCCACTTCTCCAATGCGGCAACAGAAAAACCGTATTTTAATACGGTCAGCAAAAAATAAAGCATGCTTTCGCTGTAAGGATCGAACAATGTTTTTCTGAATGTTGGAAAAAAACCTACTAATTCAATGGATGTGACAATGCAGATGGAAATGGTTGGGTCCTTTGTTATCAGCCATATGGGGATGGCGGCCAATGCCGTCAGCAGGCATAACCAATCAAAACGGGTAATATCCCGCGTTCCATGCTTAATGCTGACCATAAAAGTAGCAAAACAGGTGGCTGTGATTGCCAGTGTGCACCAGGCAGAAGGTCCGGCGCCGGCGACATACTGACCGATGCCGGCTATGCCTGTTACCAAAGTCCAAATCAGCCATGTAAAAAGATGGGGTTTCGTTATACCGGCTAGAATGGATTTCACATACGGGATGAATGCAAGCAACGAGATGGCGGTTCCAATAAGGCCAAACAAAGTGCTCATATGGTTATAGATATCAAAAATCTCTGGATGTTGGGAATGATAAAGTAAAGACCGTGTGCATTATTTTTCTTGATCTGGACGGCCCAAACATGGTCTTTACGGCTTCATGAATGAACCGGCCGTCCAGAAATCCCACCCCAATGCCATGCGTAGCGCCGCACGTCTGATGGCCGTGCAGGCGGTTTACCAGATACTGGTTAACCGCAAGGAAGCCGCGTTGGTGGTCGATGAATATCTTCATCTGCGTCAAAACATGGAATTTGACGGTGAAACAATGGTCGCACCCGACGAATCGCTGTTTCGGGACATCGTTTTGGGTGTGGCAGAGCGGTTTAATGATCTGAAAGAGATCGTTGAGGCCAATCGTCCGTTGCGCGATGGGCAGATCCGGGTCAGTGAACCGCTTCTGGAAGCTGTGTTTCTTTGCGGTGCTTGCGAGCTTTTGAATAATCAACATATTGATTTTGCACTGATTATTTCAGGTTATGTGGATGTGGCTAAGGCCTTTTTTGCTGGAAATGAACCGTCTCTGGTGAATGCCGTTCTCGATTCCATTCGTAAAGTGACCCGCCCGTAACATCCTTATTATCCCTTGGATAACCCCCAAAACTTACTTTTTATTAATATGTTGCAGCGTAACATAAGAGAGGTTTAGGGATTTAGGGTTAGGGGCCGAATAATCATGAAATTGGCGGTAATCGCACTTTTGGCAGTCGTTCTGCTTGGCGGAGGCGCAGCTGGCGCATATTTTTACCTGAATAAGCCCGCCGTGGCATCCGCCGGTCCTGTCGATGAAGTCAAGAAGGCCGAGCACGAAGCCAAAACAGAAGAGGCCGCCGAAGGCGCCGCCGCTCCTAAGGAGCAGTTTGTTCGTCTTGATGCGCTGATCTTCCCGATTATTGGCGATTCCGGCGTAACGCAGACCGTGAGCCTCGTCGTCTCCATCGAAGTTCCGGATGAAGCGACCGCTAAAGAGGTTGAAAGACTGTCTCCACGTCTTCGTGACGCGTTTATTCAGGACATGTACGGCATGTTGAACCGTAAGAACTCCATGAACGCGGATGGGCTTTTGCAAGTCAACGCCATCAAGGATCGTTTGAACAAAATCAGCGTGAAAGTGCTTGGCAAAGACAACGTGAACGACGTTCTTTTGCAAATCGTGCAACAGCGCCGCGTCTAATCTAACCTATTGAAATTGCTGCTTTGCAACAGGTCGGTTTTGTAAGAAACCGGCTTTTCGCTTCTTGTCAGACTCGGCAAAAGGGTGCAGTCTTTTTGCCACGGCTTACCGGCGTATGTCCAATGCGCTGGTCCAAAACCCAAACAAGCAAGGGGAAGACAAGAATGGATATCTACCTGATGATCGCCTGTAGCGTGATGGCCGCATTGGTCTTTGCGCAACTCTGGGCCCGCGGAGTCATGAACATGAGTCCCGGTAATGACAAAATGCAAAGCATAGCCGCCGCCATTCAAGAAGGCGCAAAGGCTTATCTCAACAGGCAGTATACAACGATCGGAATCGTCGGCGTTGTTGTCGCTGTCGGTTTGTTCTTTTTGCTCGGCTGGCACGTTGCCGTCGGCTTTGTCATCGGTGCCGGGCTTTCTGGCGCCACGGGTTATCTTGGCATGTTTGTATCGGTTCGCGCCAACGTGCGCACGGCGCAAGCTGCGACACAGGGCTTATCGACCGCACTCAATGTCGCGTTCCGCTCGGGTGCGATCACGGGGCTTTTGGTTGTTGGTCTGGGACTTGCCGGCGTTGCCGGATATTATTACCTGCTCAACGATCATTTGGGTTTTGATTTACGCAAGAGCCTTGAAGGACTTGTGGCGCTGGGATTTGGCGCTTCGCTGATTTCCATCTTTGCGCGACTGGGCGGCGGTATCTTTACCAAAGGGGCTGACGTCGGCGCAGACCTTGTCGGCAAAGTCGAAGCGGGTATTCCCGAAGATGACCCAAGAAACCCTGCTGTGATCGCGGACAATGTGGGCGATAACGTCGGTGATTGCGCCGGTATGGCCGCCGACCTTTTCGAAACTTACGCTGTGACAATCGTCGCGACAATGCTGATTGCTTCAAGCGTGTTTGTCCCTGCTGTTGCCGCGAACGTGGTTTTCATTCCGCTGATGATCGGCGCTTTGTGCATTCTCGGCTCTATTGCTGGCGTGTATTTCGTGCGTCTGGGCAAAAAGCAAAACATCATGAACGCCCTGTATCGCGGCTTCATTGCCAGCGCAGTGTTTTCTCTGCTGCTGCTAAGCGTGTTGTTCCACAGCTTCGGATTTGAAAACGCCCTGCAACTCGCAGGCGAGGGGGCCGGTAGCATCATGTTCAAAGACCTTTACTATTGCGTGCTGGTCGGGCTTGGTCTGACGGGTGCGCTTGTATACGTCACGGAATACTACACGGGAACGGATCACCGCCCCGTGCAGGTTGTGGCCAAGGCATCGGAAACAGGCCATGGCACGAACGTGATCCAAGGTCTTGCCGTTTCGATGGAAGCCACGGCGCTTCCCGTGATCCTGATCTGCATCGCTATCTATCTTGCTTATAGTTTTGCGGGCCTGTTCGGCATTGCCATGGCAGCCACCACGATGCTTTCGATGGCGGGCATGGTTGTCGCCCTCGATGCGTATGGTCCGGTCACGGACAACGCGGGCGGTATCGCTGAAATGTCCGATATGCCAAAAGACATCCGCGTCACAACGGATTCTCTGGATGCTGTCGGCAATACGACCAAGGCCGTGACGAAGGGGTACGCTATCGGTTCTGCCGGTTTGGCGGCGCTCGTTCTCTTTGCGGCCTACACCGAAGAGATCAAGCATTACCTGCCTGATCACCCCTGCCGCGCAAACTCGGTAGCCTCACCCCCACCCGCATCCAGCTGATACACGTCCGCACCGAACAACACCT